>DITY01000262.1:0-8527 GCA_002422955.1 Planctomycetaceae bacterium UBA6172 | reverse complement strand
GAGTGATGTGGTTGAGCACCAGCAGGGCGTCGAGCGGCTCGACCCGTCCGTTGGCGTCGACATCGTAGGGATTGTCCGGCTGGCCGACGACGTTCCCTTCCCCCACCCCTGGAGGCGGATCGAAGTTCCCCACGATCGGCAGCGCGAACTCGTCGCCAAACTCGCGATACAAGTCGTCGCCAAACGGCACCGGGGTGAAGGGGATAAATGGTACTCCGGCGGCGTCCAAGACGATCCGATCGAGGACCGAGTCGCCCCCTGAAACCAAGAAGTACCATTCCCCTCCGCCGTTGGGCGTCACGCCGGAGCGATCGGGAACCCATAGTCCGAGATCCGTGAAGCCGTCCTGGTCCATGTCGGCGGCAACCGGTCGTTCCCGGACGCCGATGAAGCCGAACCGGAAGCTGATCAGCGTGGTGCTCCAATTGAGTGACCCAACCCCACCGGGAGTTCCGGCGAGGCTGATCTGGAACGTGTCGTCCGCCCAGGTCCCCAAATCGACCAAGCCGTCCCCGTTGAAGTCACCGGCGATCGGGTAACCGGTCATGCCCGGTATCGTCACCGTCTGGTTGACCCGGTAGTTCCCAGTCGTGTCGAGGTGCCACCGGGTGCCGTCGAACAGGCCGACCTGATCGCCCGGGATGGCCGGGTTGAAGTTCCCGGCTACGGGAAGTCCGTTGACGCCCGCCGGATCGATAATCCCCTGCGGCGGGTCCGAGACGCCGTCGTTATCGGTGTCGATCAACCAACGGAATTGCCCGGCCACCCGGCCGTAGGCGGCCAATTTGTCGAACCCGTCCGCCGCCCCGTCGTCGGCGGTTCCCGCGATCCCGTTCGGCCCTGCGTTGCGGAAATTGCCCGCGAAGATGTGGTCGCTGGTAAAGCCCATCACGTAGGTGATGTCGCGGTTTACGAAGTCCGGGTTGCCGGGATCGAATGTGAAATTGCCATTGGTGTCCACCCAAACGCTCCCCGCGGCCCAGACGCCGAGTTCCGGACGGCTATCGACCGTGAAGCGGACGCTGAAGTCTCCGCCCGGCTGGCCGTCGCCCGAGGGGAAGAAGGGATTGGCGGTGGGCTCGACCGCGTTCGTCTCGCCGTCCAAGGCGTTTCCGGCCGGGTCGACGAGCGCGTCCGAGATCGTCAAGGTGAAGCGATCATCCGGCAGCGGTACGAAGAAGTTCAACACGATTGTGCCGGAGGCCGGTTGGCCGTTCACCAGCGGATCGCTGATGAACTGCACCGATTCGATCGGGATGATGCCGCTGAAATCACCTCGCAGCAAGTAATGGCCCGGGTTCAAGGCGACGTCGACGTCCAGGGCGCTGTAGAGGAACTCGGTGATCCGCGCTGGCAGATCCCGGACGCTGATCGACAAGCTGTGGACCAGCGGCGTTGGGGCGATCGTATCCGGTTCGGTGAACTTGCTGAGGAACAGGTTGAAGCCTGGTTCGCCGGTGATGAACACGTTCGTGACCTGTGGCCCTTGGGTGTCGATGAAGATGCTCATTACGTCCGGCAGGCTGACATTTCCGGCCACGTCCTCGGCGGTGACCAGGATCCGCCGCAAGCCATCCTCCGGCAGCGGGCTGAGTCCGCCGGCCAGGTTGCGTGCTTGCGTGCTGTTCATGTCGACGGTGGAGGTCAATTCCCAGCGGCCCGCCGGGAACTGGTTGGTGCCGTCGAACGGCAGGGTGACGGTGAAGCCGATCAGGATGTCCTGATTATCGACCACGCCATTCTGATTGACGTCGATGTAAGCCCGGATGATCGAGTTCGCCTCGGCCGTTCCCCAGAACGTCGGGGTGGTGTCGTTGGTGATGCGATCGGTGAACGTCGCCGGGTTGCCCTCCACGCCGCTGTCGCTGTCCGGATGCAGTCCGTCGGTCACCACGCCCGGCAATCCGAGCGCCACGGGAGGCGCTTGGGTGTCGACGATGATCTCCAACGACACGCTCCGCGGTCCGAAGCCGGTTTGCTGGGGAGCGGACGGGTCGACCATCTGCACGCGGGCCGACAGGAAGTGGCTGCCGTCCGACAAGGCCGCGGGGAACGTGAACCGGTACAACCCCGGCGATCCGGCGACGGCATCCGCAAACCCGACCGGGATCTGCGGGTTCGTGGCGGGCTGCCCCGGCGTCGGGCCTTCGTCGAAGATCGCGACGCGGTAACCGGCGACGGCCAACGTCTGGAACGGGATCGGGATCGTTTGGATCGGCGGGTTGTTGGGGAACCCTCCGACCCCCGGGTCATTCCCTTGGACGTCGAACCGGAAGCTGCCGTCATCCAGTCGCAGATAAATCGTCGGCGTGTTGTCGCGGGTGACGTTATCGAACTGCGAACGGCCGGTTTCGCTGTTGAGCGGCGGCGGGTCGCCCACCGGCGTGTCCTGCAATTCGATGTCGAACGGTACCGGCGGCGCGACATTCAATACCGTCACGTTGTAAGCGTTGATCGCGTCGTTGTTGCCGATCACTCGCAGGTAATAGGTCTGACCCGCCACGGCAGGGATGCGACGCCGTTCGTTGTCGGTAGCGTCGTTCACGCCGAAGCCGGTGATCACGTTGCCCGCGGCGTCCAACACCTCGATGTCCAGGTTGCCGTTGGCAGGCAAGCCCGGCCGACCGCTGGCGAGCGGTCCGATCTGGGTGAAGTAGACCTGCAAATCGAGCGTGCCGGTGATCTCCGCGACGAACCGATACCAGTCCTGATCGCCGGGGATGTCTTGACCGTCCGCGAACGGATCGAGGATCGGGCCCGGATCGATGTTCGCGCCCAGATTGATCGTTTGGGCCGCGCCGAGGTGGGTGGCGACCAAACGGTCATCGTTGTACTCGAACGGGTCGGGGTGGAAGACGGCCAAACGCGGCCCGGTCGCGGCGTCTTGGTTGATCGTCATGCCGTTTTCGTCCAAGAACTGGACCCGCTCGATGTCGCTGAAGACGACCAGAAAAGGTTGCGGATTGGCGGGGCCGATTTCGACCGTTCCGTCCGTAGCGACGAAGCCCTTGCGATAGAGCGTCAGATCGTCGGTGCCGTCATCGATCACGACCAAGCGGTCACCAGCTCCCGTCGCGGTGCCGCCGTTGACCGTCATCCGCAACGCCGTTCCGACTTGGTCGAACAGGGCGTCGGCCGTCCGGACGCGGATCAGGTCCGCCCCGGCTCCCGCCTCGACGCGGACTTCCTCGACGGTGCCGACGATCAGCGTCTCGTTCTGTGTCACGCCGTTCAAGCTGTAGGTGAGCGCGTTGTCGGCGGACTGGAAGACGTTGATCAGGTCGGCTGCCGGGGTCCCTTCGACCAGGATCGTGTCGAAGCCCGCGCCACCGTCGTAAGTATCGTTGCCGCCGCCACCGATGAAGGTGTCGTCCCCGTCGCCACCGAAGAACAGGTTGTCGCCGGGGCCGCCGACCAGCAGGTCATCGCCGGCGCCACCGATCAGTGTCCCGTTGGCGATCAGATGGTCGTTGCCAGCAATGCCGAGAAGCGTGATCAGGATCGTCTGTTCGACGCCGAATACGGCATGGATGAAGTCATCCCCTTCGTTGCCCAGCACGGTCAGGCGGTCGCCATCGGCCGCGATCGCGTTGGACAGGTTGACGTCGTAACGCAAGCCGGCCACGTTGACCAAGTCGGCGAACCCAGCACCAGCCGGATTGGGACGCGAGGTAATCAATAGGTGGTCGTCCGTCGTCCGGCCATGGACTCCAACGTTGTCCTCAGCCGCGTCCACGAGGCCACCGTTGTTGATGCCCAGTCCGAGGTTGACGACCCGGACATCCGTTTGGTGCAGGTCAAAGACCTCGAACGTGTCCGCCCCGCCGAGCCCTTGGCCGGCGGCCAAGGGATTCAGTTGGGCGCGGATTTCACCGGCCGGATTGGCGACGGTGTGGATGTTCACGTAGGTGTTGCCAGCCAACAGATTCGCAATGTTCGCCTCGGGGAACGTGGCGCCGCTGATCCGTCGACGCAGCCCGCCACCGTCCAGGAACCAGTCGGCGGTACCCAAGTTGAAGATGACCGGACCGTTGACTCCGGCCGCACCGAAGTGGATGTGAGCCCCGACCAGATCCGCCGGCGTGATGCCCTGGATGAACAGATCGATGTCGAAGGTGTTGCTGGCGCTGTTGTAGGTCAGGAAAGTGCGTCCCGATGCGGCAGTGGCCACCGGAGGAACTTCCTCCGCCCCGGACAGCAATCCGCTGAAGCTGAGCGAGACGTTGGTGTCCACCTGTTGGACGTTCGCCACGTCCATCACCACGTTGCCCGGCTGGCGTGACAGCCGCAGACGAGTACCGACTGCGGAAAGAACGAAGGCATCCACTCCCGCCCCGCCGGCAAACTGGAGCCGGTTGTTGCCGGTCCCGCCATCGATCAGGTCGCTCGCGTCGCCGGGATTCCAGATGAATGTGTCGTCGCCGGCGCCGCCGAACATTTGATCGGCGCCAGTGCCGCCGATCAGGATATCGTTCCCTTCTCCGCCGTAGATCACGTCATTCCCGCCACCGCCGAACAGGATGTCGTTGCCACGGCCGCCGTCGATGAAGTCGGCCACGGGTGAACCGATGATGAAGTCGTCACCGTCGCCGCCGAAGATCACGGCGTCGAGCGTTCCTGACATGTCGATGAAGTCGTTTCCGGCGCCGCCGTCGACGAACTTGCGAACACCNNTTGATCGTGATCGTATCGGCCGTGCTCGTCACCAAGTCGTCGGCTTCGGTCCCGACCAACGTCAGCAGGTCGTCGCGCACGCCGCCGTTGGCGAGCACGATCACCGCTGCCGTCCCGATCAAGTGGGTTGGATGGAGCCGGAATTGGTCGGTGCCAAACTCGTTGACCAACGTGGTCGTCTGGAAATTGTTGAAGTCGATCGATTCGCGACCATCGATCTGAATCCGATCGCCAAACCGCGGGCCGGCGTTGACTGTCCACAGGTTATCCGCCAGGTCATCGTTGACGGTCAGCGTATCCGTGTCCCCGTCATTGGCCACCAGCAGCAGGTGTTCGACGCCGGAGTAAGCGATGTCCAACGCGTTGACCGATAGGCCGCCGGTTCCTCGATTGAATCCGGGACTGACGACGAACACCTCGTCGACTCCGTCCACACCGTTGACCTCCAACACGTCGCTCGCCCCAGGTCCGCCGCCGTAGACCGAGATAGACTCAAAGGGTTGGGCCGAGCTGATCGTGAACGTATCGTCCCCTTCGAGGCCGTTGAGCACTAAGGCCTCGGTGCCGATCGGCTGCAGTGGCAACCGAGTGCCGTGCGAGTTGGCGAGGATTACATTGCCGGTGTTCGCGGCGACGATGAACGTGTCGCTAAGACCCGTTCCGTCAGCGACCAGCGTGTCGAACTCCGCGCCACCGTCAATGATCAATTCACCGGCGGCCAAATTCTGGTATTGGATCGCCAGCAGCGCATTGACTTGCAACGTCCCCGAGTCAGTAGCCGCGCCAGGGGTGTTAAGGATCCTGTCGTCACCATCGGTACCGTTGACAGTCAACCGATCGCCGAAGCCTTCGCCATCGTAGATCAGCGTTTCGATGCCCCCGTTGCCGCCGTTCAATGGCAGTGGCAGGGGAGGGCAATCGATCCCTGGGACATAGGCCTGGCTTTGGATCGTCAGGTTCGCCACCAGGCCATTGATGTTGGTGATCTGCAGCGATCCGGTGTCCGCACCGGTCGGGGTGTAGACGGCGTCCACGAGTCCGGGCGTTTCGACGATCAGCACGTCGCCTTGATCGCCGGTGATACCCGAGGCTGGGCCACCGATGAGCGTCAATTCCAGGCCCCAAGCCGCCTGATTGGGAGCTGGGCCGCGGACCACGATGTCGTCATCGCCGGCCAAGGCCTCGATCACCAACGCCGGTTGGTTGATGAACAGGATCTCGATCCCCGCATTGATCGAGACCGTGAAATCGCGATCGCCGTCGGTGCCGGGGTGAGTCGACGCGTCGCGGGCAATGACCGTGATGTCGTCGTCCGAGTTGGTGCCGAAGATCACGAATGGGCAGGCGTCGTCCGGCGGGGCGATGACGATCGATTCGATGTGATCGAAGCTGACGATTCCTTCAGGCGCAACGGCGGTGTAGAAACTCCCCGTATCGCTTTCCGGGCCGGCGAAGAAGGCAAACGCGTTGACCAGGATCAGCGAATCGCCGGGCAGCGCGCCGATCGGGTCACCGCCGTCGATATAAATGGGAATTGGGCCGCCGGATACGGTGAAGGTGTCGCTACCTTCCAACCCGTAGACGGCCAACGATTCGGCATTCTGATACGTCACGACGCCGTCGTTGCTCGCGTTGTCGTTGTCATCGATCGTCACGGACTGCGCCAGGCCGTTCACCACGAAGGCTTGGGGCAAGGCGTTGCCGACGACGAGCAGCGTGTCATCGCCCCCCGCCAAGTCGATGTCGATCGCGTTGCCGCCGGTATTGCTGTAACGCACCAGCGGAGCGGCGGGAGGCTGCTGGGCTTGGCCACCTTGCTGGGCGGTGGAGCCGAGCTGCACCGTGCCGGAACTGTCGCCGAGGGCCGACACGGTCACGTCGTCGTCATCGTCCGTGGCGACGACCTGAGCGCCCAAGCCACCAGCATTCAAGTTGATTCGCTCGATGCCGGTGTAGCTGACCGGGCTAAAGCCGAACTCCGCGATCGTGCCGGCGCCGAGATTCGCACTGACTTGTCCCACACCGCTCCCGACGAAGTTCAGCACATCACTGGCCGACGGCTCACCCCCTTCGTAAGTGACCGCGACGTCGATGCTACCGGCGTGCGTGAACGTGTCATCGCCGGCATATCCACGGACTAAAACCGATCCAGCGCTGACTCGCAGGTTGGCGAAGAGTTGGCCGGCGATCGTGTTGGTGATCCCGACACTTCCGGCACCGAAACCGTTCAAGGCGATCTGGTCAGCGCCCCCGGTACCGTTGAAGGTGAACGTGTCGATTCCGCCGACTTGGGCAAATGAATTGAAGACCAAAAGGCTCGCTTGCGACATACCGCTGAACGACACCGGCACGAGCGGGAAGGGGCCTGAACCGCTCGCGTTGTTCCGGTCCATGCTGCCAATGATCGTACCCCTATCAGGCGTTGTGCCCGGCAGGTACTCCAACGCGTCGTCGCCGATCGTGCCGTCGATCCCCAGCGGGTCCCCATCCGCCAATTGGCCGATCAGGTGCAAGGCGGCGGCGCCAGCATAAATGACGTTCGGCAAGTTGGCGAAGAACGACACGACCGTGCCGGCACCCTGCGCGGTAGGTTGAACCACCATCGGATCGAACAAGCCGGGTTGGGCATGCACTACCAACGAGTCGCCGTCGTTGACCGTGATGCCTCCGGTCAATCCGGTCGGGATGCTGGGGTTCGCGATCGTGACGGTATCGTTGCCGGCCAAGGCATTGATGACCAAGTTCGCCTTGTTGGTGAACTCGATCGTCTCGAAGCCGTCGACGGAGACTTGGCCGCGGGTCGGGAGCGACCCCTGACCGTACTGGATCGCGTTGTCGGCATTCGTGCCGTTGACCACCAACGTTGTGGCGGAGGTCAAGTCGATCACCGGTTCCAAGCCGGTGAAGTCGATCCGCATTTCGGTATCGCCGCCCGTGACGTATTCCAAACGCCCGGCGTCGATACCCGGTCCGGGCGAATAGATGACGCTGTCAAAATCGCCGGCGGGTGGGGTGCCGAGAACCGTGAGCGTGTCGCTGCCGTCGCCGCCATGGAAGGTGATCGGTAACAGGATCGGGCCGTCGATGCTGACGTCGATCGTTACGAAGTCATCGCCACCGAGGGTGTTCAGAATGATGTTCTGGGGATCGCCCACCACCGTCACGGACGCGCCGGAATGGAACGGGGTGTTATCCGTTAGCCGCAGCGAATCGCCGCCGAGCGGATTCGTCAGCACCCACAGGTCGTCATCTCCAGCCCCTTCGAAGGTCACGGTATCGCTGACGCTGGCATCGATGAAATAAGCGTTCGCCCCGAGCAGAAACGTCGGGTTCACCGTGACGGTGTCGATTCCATTGAGGGTATTGAGCGTAAACCGATCCAATTGGCTAAACCGAATCGCCGGCAGACTGCTGGAGGTCAGTTGCGCGAGATTCAACCCGCCATCGAGCCTGGCCGTGTCGTTGGCATCGCCCGTCAGGACCGTCAGGCTGTCGTCGTCGTCTTCGCCGGTGTAGGTAATCCATTCGAATCCGCTGGCGATGATCGGTGTCCCTAACCCGGAGATCGCTTGGCGACTCAGGTTGGCGGACGCCGGCTGGATCACCACATCCTCGGAGACTTCCGCCGCCCCGAGGAGATTGAGCACGTCGCTGCCCGCGGACGGATTGCCGCCGTGGACTTCAATACGGTTGTAGTTGCCGACCGCACCACTGATGTTGACCACGTCGTCGCCGTCGAAAGTTTCGACGACCAACGTGGCAAATTGCGAGGTGCTGATGGGCAGGTGTCGACCGCCGTCTTGGGTCGTCAATCGGATGTCGCCCGCACCCCCGGTCACCGCCACGGTGTCGC
>DITY01000172.1:10459-15197 GCA_002422955.1 Planctomycetaceae bacterium UBA6172 | reverse complement strand
GATCCACTTCCACACCCACGATACGGCGGGAACGCAAGTCGCTTCGATCCTGGCCGCGGCCGACGAAGGGTTGCAGATCGCCGACGCGGCGTTGGCCCCACTGTCCGGCGGTACCTCGCAAGTCAACCTCAACACCCTGGTCGAGGCGATCCGCTACACCCCGCGGCAAAGCGAACTCAAGACGGAGCCGTTGACCGAATTGGCGACCTATTGGCACGCGGTCCGCGAGTTCTATTCGCCATTCGAAAGTGTCGCGCTGGCCGCGACCGGTGACCTCTACGAACACGAGATGCCGGGCGGTCAGTACACCAACCTGTACGAACAGGCCCGGGCTCTGGGACTCGCCGACCGCTGGGCCGAGGTGTGCAAGATGTACGCCGAAGTCAATCAGATGCTGGGCGACATCGTCAAGGTCACGCCGACCAGCAAATCGGTCGGCGACTTGGCGTTGTTCATGATCGCGGGGAACTTGACCGTCGAGGATGTGCTCAAGTCGGACAAGCCGATCGCCTTCCCCGCGTCGGTCATCGATCTGGTGGCCGGCCGAATGGGACAGCCGCCGGGCGGTTTCCCGCCCCGGGTGATGGAAGTCGTCCTGGGTCAGATCCCCCCGGTGCTCGGCCGACCCGGCGAATCGATGCCGCCGGTGGACTTCGACGTCGCCCGCGAAAAGGCCTCCGAGCATTTGGATGGCGAGGCGAGCGATGCCGAAGTGGCCTCGTTTGTGCTCTATCCCAAGGTGTTCACAGACTTCGCCAAGCATGTCAGCGAATATGGCGAAGTCACTCGCCTGCCGACGCCCAACTTCTTCTACGGCCAAAAGCCGGGGGACGAGATCGCGGTCGATATCGAGCCGGGCAAGCGATTGATCATCAAGTACCTGGCCACCGGCAGCGCCCACCCCGATGGGTCGCGGACCGTGTTCTTCGAGCTGAACGGCCAACCGCGTGAAATCACGGTCATCGACCGCTCGCTCGAGCCCGAAGGCCAGGCGGCGATCAAGGCCGATCCCGACGACCCGACCCAGGTCGGCGCTTCGATGCCAGGGATGGTGATCAACGTCGCGATCGCCGAAGGCGAGCGGGTCCGACCGGGCCAGAAACTGCTGGTGCTGGAAGCGATGAAGATGGAGACGACGATCAATTCGCCGATGGATGGCGTGGTTGGCAAGATCGTCACCAAGCCCGGAACGCAAGTCGCCGCGGGCGATCTGTTGGTGACAATCAACCCGCTGGTCTGAGCCGCGGTCGCCACGGCGGTTCGACCGCGCCACCGCTTCGCTGACACCACGGTCCGCAACGACTGACCCGCCAGGCCAACGCCCAGCGGGCCAGAGCATCTAGCCCGGGGCCGGCTCAGGCCGCCGGATTCCCCGACGAGGCCGACGGGCGGCTGAAGAAGATCCCGGCGACCATGAACGCGACTTGGGAAGCGATGAAGATGCTCAACCAGCGGAGCACCCCTTCGGTGAATCCGTAGCTGTGCAGCCCGAGCCCCAGTTCGTTTGTCCCGAAGTAACTCCAGGCGGTGACGATGTTGCCGCCGATCGCCAGGATCGCGAAACCGCGGGCTCCGGCGATGCCGTCCCAACGGGCATGCAGCATCATCGCGTTCCAGATCACGATCAGCAGCGCGCCGTTTTCCTTCGGGTCCCAGCCCCANNATGCCGAAGCAGGTCGCGCCATAGATCGAACGGTAGATCTGGCGGAGCGATTCGGAGTCGGCTCCGAGCCAGCCGGCGACCAAATAACGGATGCCTAACAAACCGGCGACCATCGTGGCCGTGTAGCCGAGCGTGACGGTGATCACGTGCGTGCCGAGCCAAAATTGCGTGTCCAAGACCGCCTGCAGGACCGGCATCGTGTCGCCGGTATTCAGGCTCAACCCGTAAGCGACCAGCAACGCCAGCACGCCGCTGCCCGCCGCGAGCAGGTTCCCTTCCCCATAGCGGAAGATCTTTTCCTGGACCACGCCGAAGATCACCCCAGCCCAACCGATGAAGACGGCGGACGAGTAGAGATTGATCACGGGGGCGCGACCGGTGATGACGATCCGCGACAGCAGAACGAGCGTGTGGATGACAAGCGCCACCAACAGGATGCCCCAGACCGCGGAACGCAACCGCGGCATGTCGACCATCAAGTAGACGCAGCCCAGGATCAAGGCGACGACGTACAAGGTCATCGCGATGTGCGTCGGACCGGCAGCATCATCCCAGCGTTCCAAGGCGACCTTCCAGGCCGAATAGCCGGAACTCGGGGCGTTGGCCGACGTGACGCTGGCGAGCGACGCGAGGTGCTGGTCGACGGCCCGGTTGAAGGCTTCCGGGTCTTTCTCGTTGTAGGCGCGAATCATTTCACCGAACGTCTGGACACCGAGTCGCTCGGTCGACTTCTCTCCGATGCTATCCATCGCCTCGTTGAAGAAGGCGGCGGAGAACGCCGACCACTTCGGCGCGTCGGCTGACCCCTGTAGCGTCTCGACGGGCGGCGGGATCAGACCGGGCGATGTCATTCGCTCGATCGCGTCCATCCGATTTTTCAATTCGCGGACGGCGATGACCCGGGCCTCCTGCTCGGTCGTACCGGGCGGCA
The DNA here is from genome assembly GCA_002422955.1 of Planctomycetaceae bacterium UBA6172. Lineage (GTDB taxonomy): Bacteria > Planctomycetota > Planctomycetia > Pirellulales > Pirellulaceae > UBA6163. Next base: position 12,603 of record DITY01000172.1, on the reverse strand, counting down.
GAAACTCTGTGGGAATTTCTTGCGGGACTGGCAAGCGAAAGGCCGCGGCGGCCATCGTGAAGGCGCGGGTCCGGCGATCGAGTTCCAACATCTTCTTGTCTTTGAACGACTGGTCGCGCGGATCTTTCTCCGCCGCCGCGGAGGTCAATTCCGTGAAGCGGGTCAATTCGCGACGGATCTCGTTCAGCGAAACGAGCTTAGTCTTGCGGCGCGGCAGACCAAGTTCGTCGCGGATTTCGCCGGCATCGATGCGGAACATCGGCAGGTCCTCCAGACGCTCGTCATCGATCGCGACCTCCATCAGCCAGGCCATCGCCGACAGCTTCTTCTCGCCATCGGCGCGGTCCAGGATCGCCCCGGGCGCATCCTCGAGACTGAGCGCCGTCCGATTGCTGATCGACTTCAGCGTCTGATTGGCGTAGGCGGCCAGCGGCATCACGCGGCCGCCGAATTGGATCGGGATCTGGCCGGCGGCATACAGGTCAAAGCTGCGATCTCGTTGGGCCGGTCGCAACCGGTTGATGGCGGCCGACCAGGGGATCAGGGTCATCACCGCGAACGCCACGGCACCGCCGATCGCCAAGTAGACCGGCATCGGAGAACCGCTCGGCAGCTCGGTCACCCCCTGCTGCTGAAGCGCCAAACGTCGCTCTTGGCTGCGTCTGCGGACGAACCGCCGGAGCGTGCCGCCGAAGTGGACACACATCCCCAGGGCGGTGATGCTGCAGGCCACATACGGGATCAACCAGCCGCTGTTTTGCACGATCTGCAGCCCGGTCATTTCCTGGCCGCTGGGCAGCCGCGTGTAATTCGACTGGTAATACGTCTCGCCGCGGAACCGGAGCGGGTTATTCATCCAGATCTGCTCGCGACGGTCCTCGCCCGTTTCGGGGTCGATGATCCGCACGAAGGATCGATAATCGCGTGGCGTGTCGGTGCCGCTGTAGTCGACACGGCGGACGTCGCTGAGGTGAACCCAGAATGGCTTGGGGCTGCGGGCGAACTGCAGACCGACCTGATACTCGTCCTCGCCCACGGTGACTTGGTCGAACTCGTCACCGCCGCCCGAACCGGGGGCCAAGGTTTCGCGGTCCGAAAACCATTGCGAGATCAGGTGCGTGCCCAGCGAATCGCCCGACTTGCGGTCGATCAACTCGACGTAGGCCGAGGCCAGATTGACGTCGCCAGAGGTCCCGCCAGCGCCGGGCGTCTTGGTCGCCGCGACTTGCAAGCCGAGGCCGCGATCGGCTTTGAACTCTTCGTCCTCCGGCTTCTTCAATCGTGAATTGGTGAAGTACGCCAGCACCCGCACGTCGACGGGGAGGGACGGTTCGCTGATCTTCTCACCGCTCTCGGCCGCCCGACGTAGAAGCTCGCCAGGGATCGCGATGACCTTTCGCTCCGCGTCGAGCTTCCGAGCGAAAGTCATTTCGACTTGATCCAGGTTCACGAACGAGCTCGACGATTGGCCTTCGACCAAGGTTAGCCGCTGCTCGGTCTGACGGTCGCCGAACAGGAACTGGCCGAACATCAGCAGCCCGACGCCGAAGTGAAGCAGCACGTTGCCGCCCTGTTTTTGGAAGACCATCAGGCAGCCGACCAGCAACACAACGCCCGCCCCCAGTCCCTTGGCCAACTGCCAGACGATCCGCAAACCCGGGTCGCCGATCCGCGAGCCGGTCGAGAGGCTGAAGATCAGGTAAGCGGCAATCCCTAAAGCCACGAGGCCATAGGCGATTCGCGGCGGCGTCGACTTGGCTGTGATCGCCAGCGCCAGCACGCCGATCCAGCCGGCTGCGAGCGCCCCCAGGCAGACCGCCCACAACTGCTCGTAACTGAGCGGCGGTTCCCCCTGTAGGCCCTCGCTGCTCTGGCCCGCCANNCGCCAGTCCGGCCACGAGTACCGCCACGCCGCCCCACAACCGAGAACCGCTGGCATGGACGTGGAATCGCGTGATCTTGGCGGCCAACAGATTGAGCATCAGCAGCACGCCGACCATCGCACCGCCCGGTACCGGGATTTTTCCTGGCAAAGGTTCCTTGTGCATGTAGAAGGCGTTCGGGACCAGATCCTCCAAATGGAGCATCGCGATCCAGCAGGTGAAGTAACGCTGCTTGACCTCCAACATGTTGAGATGGTGCTG
>DITY01000172.1:9698-10410 GCA_002422955.1 Planctomycetaceae bacterium UBA6172 | reverse complement strand
GGGGAGGTTACCGATGCCATATCAAGATCCCGAGAAACTTGGAAAGGGCGGGGCAGGGGAGTCGCCGCGTTGGGGGCTGGCGGCAGGAGGGGAGTCGCGGGGCAGGGTCACTGGGCGAGCGATATCGATTCCATGAACTTACCGATCCGCTCCCGTTCTTCGAGCAGCGTCGCGGCAGGGCCGGTGGCTTTGATGAATAAACTCATCCCGTTGTCGAGCGGAACGATCGTCGCATCGATCGCTTGACCGTCGGCGGCGGGATCGGAACTGTTCAAGTAGAACCGCTGAGCCTCGCGGCCGCTAACCGTCAAGGCCACGGCGGCTTGAAGCGCTGCGTCGACGACATCCGCCGCCGGGGGCTGGCCCAGGACTTGACCGAGCCAACGATCGACGTTGCCGCGGAGATCGCCGCCGGCTTGAATGATCGTCAATTCGGCCGTCTTGTCGGTCGGCCCCACATCGAAGGCGGCCATCCGCATCATGCTCATTTTACCGGCTCGCCATTCCGACGGCGCGTCGTACTTTAGCCCCTCGGGTTTCGCACCAGCAACAGCAGCCGGGCTGCTGGCGGTCGCGGCTGGCGGCGCGGTCGCCGCCGCTGCGGTTGACGGTGACGGCGAGGCAGCGGCGGCACCGCCTGACGCCATCGGCGGCAACGCGCCCATCCCACGGGAACTCATCGCGCTGGGGCCCGCCCCCATCCGGCCGGACA
>DITY01000172.1:5986-9656 GCA_002422955.1 Planctomycetaceae bacterium UBA6172 | reverse complement strand
ACCTGATCATCCCAATCGCCCGATCGCGGCAATTGGCTGATCGCCACTTCCAGTTCTCGGGTCGGCGTGTCGATCAGCAGCGTCGCGAATCGCATCGGCCGATCGGTACCGGCCGTCCAACCGGGGGGCAGCTCGGCCCACTGCGGCTTGCCATCGGCGAACTGGAGCTGGCCAAGGAAATCGCGGATCGGTTGCTCGGCAAAACGGATCGCGTCGGCAGGACCCACGACCTTGAAAAACCACGCTTCCTGCTCCTGGGGCACGATCAACCCGAGCATCCGATCGTCGCCGGACAACGCCGCCGGCAGGTCGGTCCGGATCGAATATTCGCGAATCGGCGGGGGCGTGTCGCAGGCCGAGGCGAGCAGCAACAGGCAGGGCAACAGGCGGGCGAGCAGTCGACCAAAATGGGATGTTCCGCCGACAGCGGTACCCGATGTAGCCACAGGGGCGCGGCGGGCTCGATAAAAATGAATCACGCGTTCAGGGGCTGGGGGCATTCCGCTTCGCTCTTGGTAAATCCTGGGCCCTCAAGGGGCGCGGTGCTGGCCTTCGATCCGCCGAATGACACCCGACACCGCAGGGCACCCTACTCTAAACGATCTCACGTTCCGCGTCGTACCCACTCCGGTGGGGCCGTGCGTCAATTTGGCTGACGCGGCCGCAATCTTGCCGGGGGAAACGCCACGCGTCGTTTTTCTACGCTGCCAGCGGCCTGTGGGATCGGGCGAGCGACGCTGTCAAGTTACCGAATGGTGATTTTTCTTTCGCTAACCGACGGAATGCCGCACCACATAATCGATCCAAATCGCTCGTAATTTTGCGTCTTATTGTTATTCGCCCTTGCAATTTGCCAAGGCTGCAGAATGATAAGTAAACTAAGCGGATGTGAAAAAGGACTCCTTTGACAAACAGCCGCGAAAATGTCACTATCTGGATACAGATGAGGGACAAGCCCCTCGCCAAACCTCCCACCTAATCCGAATCAACGGAAGAACCGATGCGATATGCTTTTCGCTTAGCGGAAATTCTTGGCCATACCCCGGACCGTCGCAAGCGTCCTGGAACCATCAAGTCAATCGTCGAACACACCGGCTTGGACCGGCACCAAGTCGCGTCGCTGCTCAAAAACGAGGCCAAATACATCCCTCTGGAGGCGTTGTCTCGGCTTTGTGACTACCTGATCGAGCAGGGTTACGCCAGCGCGGACCAACTGCCCGGCGCATTGTTTTCCGTCCAGGCGGAGAACTTTTGGGAATTGCTGGCCCGCCGTGGCGACGTCGAAATCTGCGTCGGCGTGCGGCAGGGCGAAGGGGGGGCCAACCCTGAGCACGCCTGGATCGTGGCATCCGACTCGGTGCTGATCGGCGAATTGCTCAACGGCGTCTCGACCCTCGGCGGAGCGGCGAAGCACGCCAAGAAAAATGCCTCGATGCCGCCGGGTGTCGAACAGGTAGCCCGGGACGTGCCGACGCCGGACCGACTGCAACAGACGCTCGTCTGGAGCCCTGGCCAGGTCCACTTGGCCGAGGCCCGGAGTCGTGCGGAAGAAGTCTTCGAGGGTTTCGTCTCGGCCCAAGGGGATCGCGCGCTGGTCTGCATCGGCAGCGTGAAGAGCAATCCGGTGGTCGAATTGGTCTTTGCCGATGCCTTCGGCTGCCGGCCGTTCGTGACGGAGGACGATGTCGACGACACTTCGGCGCGCGCCTGCCCGTTCTTCCTCCGCTACCGGGACCACGACCCGAAGCCCGATTCGGCATCGGCGGGGACCCGGCTGAGCAAGAACGAAGACGCGCCGCACCCCGGATTTTATTACGAGAAAGACGATGGATCCTGGATCTGGGCCGGTGGCAGTGGCAAGGACACGGCGCTGGTGTTCTATCTGTTCCGTGAACCGCTCGGCCGTCTCGACATGGTGCTGAGCGGCTTCTCGGGTCGGGCGACGCGGCTGCTGGCGAAGACGCTGGCGAACCGGGGCGATGAGTTCTGGCCGCCGGTCTTCGAAGAGGGCGGCGTCAAGATCGGCGCCTACATCGTCCAGTATGAAGACGATCCGTCCGGCGGCGCGGTAAACCACTCATTGCTGCAGACCCACGAAACGGCAGCGGCCAAGATCACGCCGCTCCCCGCCAAGGCGATCGCCCGGCGGATGGCAAGGCTGTAAGCGGCCCCCCCCGAGTTACCCTTGTTGTCACGGTGCCGCCGCGTTGCGGCGCCGGGTTCAGGAATACAGCTCGATCGCTTTGATGATGTCGTCCAGATCGTTGGGGACGGCGATCGCGCGATTGGCGAAGCTGGCCTTTGTGACACCTCGACTGGCTAGCACCTTGTTGAACAGGTCCTGGTCGGTGGTGTGGTAGGCGACGGTCGCGGTCGGGTCCTTCAATTCGTGTCCGGTCAGAATGCAGACCACGCGATCGCTGGGCGCGATGATCCCTTCCCGCCGCAGCAATTTTGCCCCCGCCACGCTGGCGGCCGAGGCCGGCTCGCAGCCGAACCCGCCCGCCCCGACCTTGGCCTTGGCGTCGAGGATCTCTTGGTCGCTGACCTGGCGAACGACGCCATCCATGAAATCAAGGGCCCGCAGGCACTTCTTCAGGTTGACCGGCCGATTGATCTCGATCGCGCTGGCGATCGTGTCGGCCTTCAGCCCTTCGCGATCCATGCGGTCGTTGTAGCCGCGGATCGGATCGAGATCGATGTGGCCGCCATTCCACCGCACCCCCCGGCGTTCGAATAATTCGTAGGCCGTGTCGGCGCCGGCGGCGTTGATGACCGCCAGCCGCGGCACGCGCTCGATCAGGCCCAGTTCCTTCAGTTCCATGAAGGCCTTGCCGAACGCGCTGCTGTTGCCCAGGTTGCCGCCGGGGACGACGATCCAGTCGGGCGATTCCCAGCGGAGCGCTTCGAGAACGCGGTACATGACCGTCTTTTGCCCCTCGAGGCGGAACGGATTGACGCTGTTGACCAAGTAGATGCCGAGCTGCTTGGAAACCTGCTGGACCCGCATCATCGCGTCGTCAAAGTCGCCCGCGATCTGGACCGTCAGCGCGCCGTAATCGAGCGCCTGCGACAGCTTGCCGTAGGAGATCTTGCCGCTGCCGATGAAGATCACCGCTTTCATCAATCGCGTGGCGCTGCAGTACAGCGCCAGCGAAGCGCTGGTGTTGCCCGTGCTGGCACAGGCCGCGCGTTTGGCTTCCATCATCCGCGCGTGGGTGAAGGCGGCGCACATCCCGTTGTCCTTGAAACTGCCCGACGGGTTCATCCCCTCGTATTGCAGATACAGCCCGCCGTGATTCATCCCGACGAAATCGCCGACGGCATCGGTCTGCTGCAGCAGCGTTTGACCTTCGCCGACGGTGACGACCTTGTCGTGAGGCGCGAACGGCAGCAGTTCGTGAAACCGCCACACCCCGCTGAAGCGAATCGGGTTGGTTCGCTGCGACCACATCGCCTCGAAATCGCTCATCCGCGTCGGCAGCGGCAGGTGATCCCAGTCGTAAATGATGTCCAGCAGTTCGCCGCAGCGGTCGCAGGCGGTCCGGATGCTATGGGTCTCGTAAGTCGCCCGACAGCTCGGGTTGATGCAGCGTTGGAATGCCAGATCGGTGCGACTGGCGGCGGGTTGCGATTTGGCCTTGAGCAGCATGGCTTCGATTCGGACGTG
>DITY01000172.1:0-5900 GCA_002422955.1 Planctomycetaceae bacterium UBA6172 | reverse complement strand
GAGGACAGCGTGCCCGGTCGACTCGCGGCGGCGGGGCAACTCGGCTGGGCATCGCCCCGAAAAATCTTTATCGTGCGGGTTCGATTCGCCACGCGGGACCCCGGTCACTCGCTTCGCCGGCGACCAGATTGCCCCGTTCCACCCCATACCCTTCCATCGGGTCGGCTGTGACCAAACCCAATCCCCACACGGACTCGCTGCCCGACGCCGCCCCATCCCGGGTGCCGCTGAGCCGTGTCCTCGTGTTCGCGCTGCTGGCGGTCGGTGGCGGGCTGCTCGATTTATGGACCAAAGCGGCGGTCTTTCGCTGGCGCGGCCTGCCCGGCGAACGCGACCCCTGGTGGCTGATCGAGGGCTATGTCGGCATCGAAACGGCGGTCAACATCGGCGCGGTGTTCGGGATCGGCGCCGGACGGGGGACCTTCTTTGCCGTGTTTTCGATCGTCGCGGCGATCGGAATTTTGGTTTGGCTGTTCTACCTCGGTGCCGCGAAGCAGTGGTGGCTGACGGTGGCGATGGGCTGCGTCACCGGCGGGATCATCGGCAACCTGTACGATCGCCTGGGGATGTGGTGGCAACCGGGCTACCCGGAAGCCTGGAAAAGCGGCGTGCGGGACTGGATCCTTTGGCAGGCAAGCAATTCGCTGACGTGGCCCAATTTCAACATCGCGGACAGCCTGCTGGTCTGCGGTGCCGGCATGCTGTTGTGGCATTCTTTCTTCCCCCCTCAGGAACCGAGCGACGAACCAGCAGCCGACTCCGCCGAGTCGACGACTGAGCCAGCCAATCCTTCTTCCCCTCAACCCCTGTCGCCCCCATGACTTCCGACCCCAATTCTTGGCAACCCTCCGGTGACGCTCACCATGGCGGTCGGCTCGCCGCGATGCTGCGGTACGCCGTCGGCGCTGGCGAATTGACGCTGCGGCATTTCCGTACCGAGGGCTTGCGGGTGGAAGCCAAGGCGGATGATTCGCCTGTCACGATCGCCGATCGCGAGGCCGAAATGTGGGTGCGCGGTCAGATCGGCCAAGACTTTGAGCACGACTCGGTCGTCGGTGAAGAGTACTCGGACGAGATCGGCTCCAGCCGCTATCGCTGGATCATCGACCCGATCGACGGCACGAAGTCGTTCGTCTGTGGCGTCCCGCTCTACTCGACACTGCTGGCACTCGAGTGCGATGGCGAACCGCTCGGCGGCGCGATCCAAATTCCCGCCCTGGGCGAAACCGTCGTCGCGGCAGTGGGGCACGGGGCCTGGTATCGGCCGCGAGCCGAGGCCGCTTGGACACCGGCGCGAGTTTCGCAAAAGGAATCGCTCGGCGAAGCGGTGGTGTTGACCAGCCAGAGCGACCTGTTTGCCCAGCGCAATGCCGGTGAAGTCTTCGCGGAACTGGAGCATAACTGCTGGGTATCGCGGACCTGGGGCGACGGTTACGGCTATCTGCTGGTCGCCACGGGACGCGCGGAATTGATGGTCGATGCGAAGTGCAACCCGTGGGATGTGGCCGCGATGCTGCCGATCTTGGGTGAAGCCGGGGGACGGTTCACCGATTGGCGCGGCATTGCGACCTGCCGAGGAGGCGAGGGACTCGGCACCAACGGCAAAGTCCACGCGGCCGCGCTAGCGATCCTGGCGAAGGCGCCCACATGAACTGGCTGATCCTGATCGTCGCCGGGCTGTTCGAAGTCGCCTTCGCGACCTGCCTGGGCAAGGCCAAACAGAGCACCGGTCCGGCGGTCGCGTGGTGGCTGGTCGGCTTTTTGGTGGCGCTCGCGATCAGCATGCTGCTGTTGTACTGGGCGTCGCTGACGCTGCCGATCGGAACCGCCTACGCGGTCTGGACCGGCATCGGCGCGGCGGGAACCGTCCTGGTCGGGATCGTTCTGTTTCGCGAACCGACCGACTTTTGGCGGCTATTCTTTCTGACCTCCTTGATCGGGTCGGTCATCGGCTTGAAGTTCGCCAGCGGTTGACCGGGATGGGCCGCGGCGCGACCGCTACCCGCGTTCGGCCATGCGGCTTAAACTGACAAGTCTGGTCCGCTCCCGTTCATCACCCGCCGTTTTACGCCAAATCTGATCATGTTCGACTCGCTTTCCGACGGCTTTCAGGCCGCCTTCAAGAGCATTCGCGGCAAGGGCAAGCTGACCGAAGCCAACATGCAAGAAGGTCTGCAGACGGTCGAACGGGCGCTGCTCGAAGCCGACGTCAGCTACCCCGTCGTGCAGTCGTTCATGGGGCACATCACCGAGCGGGCTTTGGGGAAGCGAGTGCTGCTGAGCCTGCGGCCCGATCAGGAACTGATCAAGATCGTCAACGACGAGTTGGTCGAACTGCTCGGTCCGGTCGACAATTCGCTCAATCTGAAGAAAGACGGCTGCACGATCCTGATGCTCTGCGGCCTGCAGGGCAGCGGCAAGACGACGACCTGCGGCAAGCTGGCCCAATTGCTGCTCGAGCAAAAGGTCAAGCCGATGCTGGTCGCCGCCGACTTGCAGCGTCCCGCGGCGATCGAGCAATTGAAGGTGATCGGCCGCACCTTGGGGGTCGATGTCTATGCCGACCTCGCCCAAAAGGACCCGGTCGCGGTCTGCCAAGCGGGGGTCAAACAGGCGTTGGCCAACGGCGCCCGGGTCGTGATCCTCGATACCGCCGGGCGCTTGGCGATCGACGAACCGCTGATGGAAGAGCTCAAGCGGATCGACAAGCGTCTGTCGCCCGACCAAGTCTACCTGGTCGTCGACGGCATGACCGGTCAAGACGCGGTCAACAGCGCTGGGACTTTCAACGCCGCGCTGGAACTGGACGGCGTGATCATGACCAAGCTCGACGGTGACGCCCGAGGCGGGGCGCTGCTGTCGGTCAAACACGTGACCGGGGTGCCGATCAAGTTCATCGGTACCGGCGAGCATTTCGACGCCTTGGAACCGTTCCGCCCGGAAGGGATGGCGAGCCGCATCCTGCAGATGGGCGATATCCTGCAGGCCGCCCGCGAGGCGCACCGGATCGTCGACGATCGCGACCGCGAGGAGATGGAACGGAAGATGGCATCGGGCGAGATGACGCTCGACGACTTCAAGAACATGCTGGAAAAGATCGCCAAGCCGGGCTTGATGGGCAAGATGATGGGCTTGCTCCCGGGCATGGGGCAGATGAAGCAGTTGATCGAGAGCGAAGAGGCTTCGGGGGGCATCCGCCAAACCATCGGCGCGATCAACAGCATGACCGCCCAGGAACGCCGTAACCCCAAGATCATCGACGCCCCGCGGCGGGCGCGGATCGCCAAGGGTGCCGGGGTGCAATCACCGGTGATCACGCAACTCGTCAAGCAATTCGAACTGATGAAGCCGCTGATGCAAGGGATGGCGGGCGGCGGCATGGGCGATCGCGCCAAAATGCTGCAGCAGTTGCAGTCCGGCTCGCTGATGAACGACCTCGCCATGGGCGGGATGGGCGGTGGCCTGGGCGGACTGAAGGCCAAGAAGCCGACCGGCAAACGGCTGAACAGCGACGAGCGGGCGAAGCTGCGGAAGCAACGCGAAAAAGAATTACGCCAGGCCAAACGCAAGGACCGCTAAGCCCGCGGCCTGCCCCCGCTGAGCCATCCGACGTTCTGTCACTGCGGTTGAGCCACCGCCATTGTCTCGCCAGGACACCCCATCCTTCTCTGTCATCTCAGCTCCGCCTGCCAGCGCAATCTTCGTGGCGATGCGCCACCACTCCGAAAGGCGGCCTCGGCCCTCAGCCACGTTGTCCGCTCCGGTCACGCCAAAAAAATTTGCCCGACGCCCGCGAGCAAACATCGGTAGGAAAAGAAAACGCTACTGAACTGCTTTACTGGACTATTCTGAGCCATTAGTCTTAACAATCGTCAGTCCATTCCGGCTGACGATTGAACCTGGGAAGCAGTGTCATCGACTTTCTCCCCGCTTCTCGTTCCTTTTCCTTTTCCTCCGTTTATAGGCAGTGAACCCATGAGATCTCGAAGTAAGGCCGGCTTCACGCTGGTCGAATTGTTGGTCGTGATCGCCATCATCGGCGTCATGGTCGGCTTGCTGTTGCCGGCCGTTCAATCCGCCCGCGAGGCGGCTCGCCGGATGAGCTGTCAGAACAATCTGAAGCAGGTCGGTTTGGCCCTGCACAATTATCACGACACGATGCGGTCATTTCCGCCATCGGCGGTGTGGGGTGTCGGTCAATCGGCACCGTTCACCCTCCCTTATCACCACACTTGGCTGGTGATGTTGCTCCCCTACATGGAACAGCAGGGCTTGTATGACGCGATCGACAAGCGTCTGCCGATCTGGCCACAAACGCTGATCGGTACGGGCCAACTGGTGCGCAGCCAAGAAATCCCGACGCTGCGTTGTCCTTCCGATGCCGGCTCAACCGGTCCGGCGGACAATCACACGCTCGCCGTTACCAACTATGCCGGTTCGGAAGGGTATCACTGGTGGGAAACCGCCATGATCGGTCCGGCCTCGTTTCCCGGTGCCGCTGGTTGGGCGGATCCTTTGACGGGAACGGCCGATTTCTCGGGGCTCTTCACCTCCAATCGCACCCGCAAAATGAAAGACATTCTTGACGGGACCTCCAACGTGATCGTCGTCGCCGAGAAGGACTCAGCCGGTCATGGTGGCGGAGCGATCCGGACGGTCGGAACGGGCGTGCTTCGGCGCGGTACAGGCCGGGTCTTCTGCTCGTCGTTGGTGGCGACCGCCGTCAACGGTTGGCCCGGTAACGAAGGTTCGCCCAGCCCGCCGCGAACGACCAACCCGGACGGTACGCCGAAGCCGACCAGCGGTTGGTTCCGCAGCGGCCCCCATGCGTTCACCCCGACCTACATCTCGGCTTGGGGTCCCAACGCCGAGTGGCCGGGTCCGTCCAGCATGCACCCGGGTGGCATTCAGGCCCTGTGGGGCGACGGTAGCGTCGCTTTCGTCTCCGAGTCGATCGACTACGGCAACTGGTTGAAGATCAATGCGATCAACACCGGCATGCGGAAGCTCGATCCGCGAAACTAATCCTGACGCGGCCCGTTGATCAAACGGCCTCCAGGTATGAGTCCGACCGCCGATTTGAGCCGGAGGTCGGACGGCAAGACTGTTTTCGAAATCATCCACCACTCTGAGGTAATGTTCGTGTCATCCGTGAGCAAGTTGATGTTGTCCATCGCCCTGCTGTTCGTCACCGCGTCAGTCGGTTGCAACAACAAGCCGGACCCGCGGGATAGTCCTGATTTCAACGAGGCAGCCCTCGAGGATCCGGCTGCGATCAAGATGGACAGTTTGGGCGGGACGCCCGGAAAAGCGCAGTGATCGGATCGGGGGCGGCAGCGAGCCTGCACAGTTGCTGCCCGCCGTTCGTCGCCCGTCCGTGTTTTTAGGAACGGTTGGCGAGGACGGATGTGACCGTATCGATCACAAAATCGATCGCAAGCCAGTNNGTTATACTTAAGCGTGGTGGTCCCAACCCGTCGCGGGCCACTCCCCGCCTTCGACATCGTTTCCAGCCTGGGGTTCCATCACGACGCGACGACGGGGCGGGGTGGTCGATGCGTACGAACTTTGTCGGAATGTGGGCCATTGCCTGGCTGGCGATTGTCACGGGCGGTCTGGGTGTTCTTCACGCGGAAGAACCGCCGAAGTCCGTCGACTACTTGCGGGATGTCAAACCGATCCTCCAAGAACGCTGCTTCGCCTGTCATGGGGTCTTGCAACAACAAGCCGAATTACGGCTCGATACCGCCGAGTTCATCCGGCAGGGCGGCGATGGCGGCCCCGCGATAGTGCCTGGAAATGTCGCCGACAGCACGCTGCTGCAGCGGATCGCCGATCCGGACGAAGCGACCCGGATGCCGCCCGAAGGCGAACCGCTGACCGCCGAACAGATCGCCCGC
>DITY01000164.1:3530-13860 GCA_002422955.1 Planctomycetaceae bacterium UBA6172 | reverse complement strand
AGGATCGGTGCCTCGGCATGTTTGTGAACCTGGTTCCAACCCATGTGCGGCACCTTCAAGGCTTCCGGACCACTGAACGCGGGACCTGAGAAGCGGACGACGTCTCCCGGCAGGATGCCCAAGCCGCGGTGCGTCCCCCCCTCGTAACCCGTATCGAACAACAATTGCAAACCGAGGCAAATGCCGAGCATCGGTCGGCCCGAACGGACGAAGTCGAGGATCGGGGCTTCGAGGTCCCGTTGTCGCAGTTCGGCGATCGCCTCTCCGAAGCCACCAACCCCAGGCAGCACCAACCGTTCAGCTTCGGCGATCATCCGTTTGTCCGAGGAAACGATCGCCTCGCTGCCCACGGCTTCAAACGCTTTTTGGACGCTCCGCAAATTGCCCATCTGGTAGTCAATGATCGTGATCATCGGCGAACCGTCTCCACCCGGCCAAGCTCAAGGTAATGGTGTTTCTCAGACTGACTGTCGCAGAATAGCCGACGAGCGGCCGACGAAGCAGGCGGGGTTCAACCGGTTCGCGAATTCGGCCGATCGGAAATCAGTTGGCCGTCGTGCAAGGTCAGCGTCCGTCGGGCCCGCGCCGCGAGCAGTGGGTCGTGGGTGACCAACAGCAGCGTCATCCCTTCCTGATTCAGCGAATCGAACAGCGAAAAGATCGACTCGGCGGTCACGCTATCCAAATTGCCCGTCGGTTCGTCCGCGAGCAGCAACGACGGGCGGTTGGCGAGCGCCCGGGCGATGGCGACCCGCTGCCGTTCACCGACCGACAGCTTTTGCGGCCGATGACGGGCGCGATGGGTCAGCCCCACGCGGGCGAGCAATTCGCGCGCTCGTTCCTTTCGGGCCGCCGACCCCATCGTGGTCTCGAACATCGGCATTTGGACATTCTGTTCCGCCGTCAGGACCGAAATCAGATGGAACGATTGGAACACGAACCCGAGTTGCGAACTGCGAAACCGCGCGGGATCGCCGAAATCGGCCAGGTCGCGACCGCGAAACCGGATCGATCCGGTCGTCGGCGAGTCCAGCCCGCCGAGCAGGTTCAGCAGCGTCGATTTCCCACAACCGCTCTGGCCGACCAACGCGACATATTCGCCCTCGTCAATCGTCAGACTGACATCTTTCAACGCCGTCACTTGGCCATCGACAAAGTGACGGGTGACCCGGATCGCTTCGACGAGCGGCATCGCTTCGGCGGGCGTGGGTTTAGTCATGTCGCAGGCCCTCGACCGGTGCGAGCCGTGACGCCGACCAGGCGGGATAGACTCCGCCGATCAGCCCCAGCAGCAACGCGAGCACGAACCCCTGAGCCATGATCTGAAACGGGATGTCCCCTTCGACGAGCCTTCCCGAGGCGGGCAGACTGGCGAGGAAACGGACCAGAACGAACGCCAACACAATCCCGATCACCGCACCCAGGATCGATAGCAGGGTCGATTCGCCCAGTACCATCGCGATCACCCGCCGGCGCCGCCAGCCGAGCGCCCGCAGCATCGCGATTTCGCGGGTTCGCTCGAAGACGGCCATCATCATCGTGTTCAGCATCCCCACCGAACCGATCGACACGGCGATGACCGAAGTCAACCACGCGAAGGAACGGGCGACGCGGATCTCGGTCGATTTCTGCGCCATCTCGTCGGCCACTTGAGCTTCGAGCTTGCTGTCACTCGCGCCGATTCGCTCGGCCAAGGCACGCAGCACGTCGGGGTCACGCTCGCGGGCAACCACCGCGAACATGGTTACTTCATCCTCACGCAGCATCAGTTGCTGCAACGCCTGGAGAGGGATGAACATCGAACCACTGTCGAACACATTGTTCGACTCGAAAACGCCGACGACTTCGAACTTCTCACCCTCGATCAAATCGATCGAAGCGCCGGGCTGGACGCCCATCGCCGCCGCCAACCGCTGGCCCACGATCACCTGGCGTGCCTGGGGATCGGTGAAGGCTTGGCCCGCGGCGAGTTTCAATTGCCGAACCGCCGTGCTCTCCGGCTGCCAACCCTGGACTACGACACCCATCATGTCATCTTGCAGCAGCGACAGGACTTCGATCAACGCGGGATGAACCGCGGCAACGCCTTCGACTTTGGCTATTTGCTCGCCGAGCGATTCAGGCAGGGAGCTGGAAGTCATCTGCAACCGGCCCGCCTGCTGGACCATCACATCGATACCACGCCCCTGGTATAGTTCTAGCAGTGAGCGTTCGAAACCTCGAACGACCCCCAACAGCGACACCACCGCGGCGACAGCGATCGCGATCCCCGACAGGGTCAGCAGCGATCGCGCGGGGCGGCCACGCAAATTGGCCAAGATGACGGAGATGAACCACATGCGGAGAATCATACGGCCGCACCAACCTGCGGTACAGACAACCACTCGTGGCCCTCGGGGACGCAAACGCCTGTGGCGCACCCGTGGTCAATCGGATCGGCGGAACGCCGCGCGGCGGATCTCGCGGACTTGGGACTGGATCGCGGGTGGCAACTTCGAGCCGATCAGGTTCGCGCCGCCAAACCAGGCCTGCGGTTCGATCCACGAAAGCTCCGCCTCGCAAATCAGCATCCTCGGATCGTCTGCCCACCGGGTGAGCTGGACGTAGGCCCCGCCACCGGCCCAGTCGCCACGCGCGACCACTCGAGTCTGTCCCGCGTCATCACGCTCCAGCCGTTCCCAAGTCGGCTTCAACGCCGGTTGATCCGCGAACCGATGGTCGAACCGCAATGCCATCAGGATCGTGTCGTCGTCGCGAGTCCATTGGCTGTGAATGACCCCAGCGATGCGGACTTTGGAGAACAGCTCTCCGTGGACCAGTCGGTAAGCCTCCCCGCCACTCGCCGGTTGGTTGCTTGCCGAGCGGCCAGATAACGCGGCAACGTCGATCCCGGCGGCCATCAACTCGTCATCGGTCAGCGGTCGGGATTGGCCGTCTTTCGCTTCCCCAGCCTTACTGTCAACCGCCTTGGCACCGCCAGCGGCCTTGCGCTGGTCGTCCTCCGTGGAAGCCGCCAGCAGCTGATTTAGAAATTCGTCTTGTGCCAGATTCTCGAGTTCCCCGCGCAAGGCGAAGACGACCCGGACTTGTTGCACCGATGCGTTGGGGGGATCGAGCGATTCGCGGCTCATGGTCAGCACATGCGGCGCGACGACCGAGGGCCGCAGCAGGTCTTCGATGGCGTAACGCGGTTTGCCCGCCTCCGCCAAAGCCTCGCGTTGCACTTGGGCCGATTGAGTTGATGCGAACCGGGCCGGTGCGATCCTGAGCGGCGAACCGGTCGCCGGGCTGGTCAATTCCGTGTACACGCTGTTCGTCGCCCCGGCGCCTGCGGGGGTTGCAGCCAGCAAGTTCGGGGTTCCGCCCGGCCAGCTGGGGGGGCCGATCAACCAAGCGGTGAGCAGCGGGAATGCTGCGATCGCCGCTCTTCTCGGCATGCGGTGATTCCCCCGTTCGGCGGAGTAGGGCTTCAAACTCAAACGAGTTCTCCTGGCTGGCGGCTTTTCGGCGGTCGAGGCGGCTCGGTCTGGGAAGTGAACGGATTCGGCGGCACCCTCCGGCGACCGCTCGATCATTCGTCACGTGGGACGCCAAGTCAAACCGCACGGGACTCTACACCCTGACAACTCGGCCCAATCGGAACAACCGATCGGATCGATCGGCAAACTCGGCACGATCGGGGCAATTCGATTTCAAAGCCCACACCGGACGATCCGAAATCAAAGACTGAGTCGGAGCGGCGAAACGCGTTCGCGTGATCCTACGGACAACCAGGGGGAAGGGAATCGCGATGATCCGAAATGACGCCGCGTCGCCGCACAGGCCGCAGGCTGGGGTCATGTGCCTGCCCCGCTTCGCGGCCCTGTCATTGGCTTGTGCCTGGCTGCTGCTGCTCGGTTGCCAGCTTTCCCATCCGATCGATGTGCGGACCCGCGTGATCGTCGAGCCGCAACCGGTCAAGGATGTCAGTCCGATCGTCGAAATGCCGACCGGGAACCAGCGTATCTGCGGTCCGCGGGTGGCGATCATCGATGTCGATGGCGTGTTGGTCAACGAAAATCAGACCGGTCTGATGTCGGTCGGTGCCAACCCGGTCGACCAATTTCGTGCCAAGCTGGAATATGCAGCGCGGCGGCCGGAGATTGTCGCGGTGGTCGTGCGGATCCATTCTCCGGGCGGCAGCGTCACAGCCTGCGATATTATGCACCGCGACTTGGAACGATTCCGCAACGCCAGCGGTCGGCCGGTCGTGGCGTGCCTGATGGACGTCGCCGCGGGGGGGGCCTATTACATCGCCACTGCCGCGGACACGATCGTCGCCCACCCGACGACAGTGACCGGCGGGTTGGGGGTGATCCTGAACCTCTATAACCTGGAGGACATGATGGCCCAGTTCAATATCCTTGGCGTATCGGTCAAGTCAGGTAAGCAGATCGATCTGGGCTCGCCTGTCCGAAGCCTGCCGACCGAATCACGCGAGTTGTTGCAATCGATGGCCGATCAATTGCAGTCACGGTTCCGCGAATCGATTGTCCGCAGCCGTAGCTTGTCGCTCCCGCCATCGACCGACGGCCTGGGATTCGACCTGTTCGACGGCCGAGTGATCCTGGCCGGCGACGCACAACGGCTCGGTCTGGTCGACGCGATCGGTTACCTCGATGACGCGGTCGAGTCGGCTGCCGGCCACGCGGGGCTCACGACCGAGACCGGCGTGAGCCGACTGGGCGGCAACACTCCGACCGTGATGTTGCATTCCCAGCGGGACCCGGTGCAGTCGATTTACGGCATCACCCCCAATCGCGGAATCCAGCAGGACATTTTGCCGATCGATATCCCGGGGCTGAATCGCCAAAGCTTGCCGACCTTTCTCTTCATGTGGCAGCCTGACCCATCGCTCCACTGAGCGGGCCCTGCTGAGGTGGCACCATCGACCGGTGTTGGGTGAACCACGCGGGGTGACATGGGGTTGGCGTCTGGGGACGGGGGCGATTTCGCTTCGTCGGGGCGCCCCTTTGCGAAAACCGGTCCCGGCACCCTACACTTCGGTACCATTTGACGTCGCATCTTTGCCCCACGAATCGTCCGTGAGTGTGAATCCTGCGGATGCGACAAACCGACGGCCGAACCTTCATGCCATGCCCGCCCCTCGTGCTCTGATCCTCCGCGCGCCCGGAACCAACTGTGACCACGAAACGGCTCACGCTTTCGAGCGGGCCGGGGCGGTCCCGGAGCGGGTTCACATCAACCGCTTGATCGAAAATCCGGCGCTGGCCGCCCGTTATCAGATCCTCTGTTTTCCGGGCGGATTCAGCTACGGTGACGACATCGCCGCCGGGCAGATTCTGGCGAACCGCATGAAACATCACCTCGGCGATCTGGTCCGCGAGTTCGCCCTGGGCGGCCGCGATTCCTTGGTGCTGGGCATTTGCAACGGCATGCAGGTGATGATGCGTCTGGGGGTGCTGACCCGTGGCGTGACGGCTGACGGCGAGACGGTCACCGACGACGCGACCGCAGGTTCAGCAGCCGACGAACAGGCCCCGGCCACGTTGACCTGGAACCAACACGGGCGATACGAGGCCCGCTGGGTCCGTTTGGCCGTCGATCCCCAAAGTCCCTGCGTCTTTCTGCGGGGCGTCAGCAGCATGTATCTGCCGATCGCCCATGCCGAAGGGAATTTCGTGGCCGCTTCTCCGGCGGTCCTCGAAACGCTCCGGCGCCAAGGTCGACTGGCGGTGCGTTATTGCCGAGGCGAAGGTTCCCAGGCCGAATTGACCGACGAGCCGCTGGAATTTCCGGTCAACCCCAACGGGGCCATGGCCAATGTCGCCGGCGTTTGCGACGCCTCGGGTCGAGTTTTCGGGATGATGCCTCACCCTGAGCGTTACATCGACCCGACTCAGCACCCGTTTTGGACCCGGCTGGACGATCCCGGCAGCGAGGGTGAGGGGATGGCGATTTTCCGCAACGCCGTCGCCTACTTCGGCTGATCGGACCGGAGTCGATTCATCTTGATCGCGATCCCCGACCGGCGGATCGCTGCCCCCGACCGGTTATATTGTCGGCCCTCTGGGATCATTTTCCCGTCGGGACTTTACCCGTGGGAGGACTGGCTGCGGCCGGTTTGCCAAAGTGGATCGCACAGGCATCCGTCTCGCACGCATTGCCGGTGCGACCCGCGATTTTGTAGCGTTGGCGTGCGATCTGGTTGTAGCCCCAGCGCCATAACCCGGCGGTCCCCGGCAAGTGCAGGATCGGCATCACCGGCCAGAGCATGGGCAGGCGGCGGCTGAGGTAGCGGACCGCTTCGCTGCCGCCGTGACGATGGCCTTGTCGATCGACCACGTACATTTGGTCCATCAGGTCCGCATGCGACAGATCCGGATAGCGCTCCCCGACGCGGCGATCGTGCAGCGAGAGAAAGCTGAGTTTTTTTCCGCCGACGTCCAAGCGACGGAGGTTCCGAACTTGACCCTGGCAAAAACGACAATCGCCGTCGTATATCACGACATCCGTGCCGGGTGACTGATCTGGGTCGGGCAAGCCGTTCATGGGGACCGGTGGTGGGAGGCAATTCGAGATCGGTTCGCTAAACCGTACTCTCATCGTATACAATTTCTCGTTACGGGTTCGAATCCCAAGTCGGCGTCGTCGGTCAGGTTAGCTGAACCGAACCCGTTTGGCCGACTTGGTGGACTCGTCAGCCGGGGTTTCGTTGGCAGGCTTCGCCACGGCGGCGAGCGGGCGGAACGGGCTTCCCGGCAGGCTCCTCCCTCGCTGAGCGGATCGAAACTTGAACGCCATCCATTCGCAGGTCCGCCGGGCTCGTCGCCGCTTGGTGCTGGCCCATTTCACGTCGCTCGCCTGTCGCGGCCTCGGTGTCGCCTGGTCGCTCGCCGCGATCGCGATCATCAGTCGCGCGATCTGGGTGCTCCCCGTGGAGGATCGTCTTTGGGATTGGGGTTGGATCCTCGGTTCGACCTTGCTCGGCCTTGGCGTGGCGATCATCGTGGCGAGTTGGTCCGCCCCATCGCTCGTGCGGGCCGCCACGGAAGTCGATACCCGCTTCGGACTACAAGAGCGACTGAGCAGCGCCTTGACGCTCCCAGAGTCGGTTCGCGAGACGGGGATCGGCCGGGCTTTGGTGGCGGACGCCGAGCAGCGTGCCGAGCCGATCGACGTGCGCGACCGTTTTTCGATCGCCCCCAGCCGACTCGCTTGGTTGCCGCTGCTGCCGGCGGCGATGTTGCTGCTCGGGCTGTTTTTGCCCCCCGCCGTTCCCGAGTCGCTCGACCCGCAAGCCGCCGCGCTCACCGCCCGCACCGACCAGGTCAAGACGGCCTCCGCGGCGCTGAAACAGAAACTCCAGCAAAAGCGGCAACAGGCGGAGCAGGCGGGGCTGAAAGAGGCCGAAGCGTTCTTCAAGAAACTGGAAGGCGAGTTGGACAAGTTGGCGGCGAAGGCGACGCTCGACCCCAAGGAAACGATGGTCGCGATGAACGACCTCAAGAAGCAGCTCGACGAACGCCGCGAACAACTCGGATCACCGGAACAGTTGCGGCAAGCCCTCGCCAAGCTGCCCGAGGTCGAACAGGGGCCGATGAAGGACCTCGCCAAAGCGATCCGAGAGGGCGACTTCGCCGAGGCACAGAAACAGCTGAAATCGCTCGCCAAACAACTGGGCGACGAAAGTTTGACCGCCGAGCAACGCGAGGAATTGAAGAAGCAAATCGAATCGCTCCGCGACCAGATCGCCAAGGAAACCGAACGGACCGCGCAGGCGAAATCGCAACTGGAACAGCAGATCGAGCGCGCGCGGGCCGAAGGCCGCACCGAGGACGAGGCCAAGCTTCGTCAGCAACTCGCCCAAGTCGAATCGCAAGCGAAACAGAATCAGTCACTCCAGCAGCTCGCCGAGACGATGAATCGCGCGGCCGAGTCCTTGAGTCAAGGCAAGGCCGGTGAGGCTAGCGCTGCGATGCAAGACCTCGCCGATCAGATGGGCCAAATGCGAGATGACCAGGAGCAGTGGGAAGACTTGCAAGATGCCTTGGATTCGCTCGCGCAAAGCAAGCAGCAGATGCGTTGCGAAAGCTGCTCCGGCCAGGGTTGTCAAGCTTGCAAAGGCAAGGGGCAGGCAGAAGCGATGGCGGCCGGAAACTCAGACGCGGAGGGGACCGGTAAGCCCGGAAACGGTTTGGGACGAGGCACCGGTCAGGGGGAACGTCCCGAGGAGGAGACCGAGACCGGGACCTACGACACCCAGGTTCGCAGCAAGCCCCAAGCCGGTCCTGGCATCATCGCCGGGCTCGCCGACGGTCCCAACCGCAAGGGCGTCTCACGGGAAGAGATCAAGAACGCGGTGATGGGAGCGATCAGCGATCAAGTTGACCCGCTCGAAAACCAGACGCTCCCGCGGGTAGAACGAGACCACGCCCGGGATTACTTTGATCGCCTGCGTCAAGGCAGTTCGACGGCCAAACCCTGACCGCCGGATCGTTGATTCGCGTCGCCCCAGCTTGAACCCCAAGGCGGCCGCGGTACCGAGAGTCACCTCCCGCTTTCCGTCGTCCTTTTCATTTCGTATCGGTTAGATCTCGCATCATGCTGTCGTCGGAATTCGCCGCTCCTCAATCGATCTCCCTCCGCAACCCGGACCGCCGCTCGGGGGCTCTTCGCCGCGGTGTCGGTGTGGTGGTCAGCCTAGCGCTTGGCTTGCTCGCCTTCAGTGCCTGCGACTTGCCGCCCCGACCGAACTTAAGAGCGAACGCGGACAGCGCGGCGAACGGGGAAACGGTTCCTGCGGCGGTGCCGTTGGAGATCGATGCGGAATTGGAGGCCGCCGCGGAAGCCAGTTCTCAGCATCGTTACACCCAGCCGTGGGAAACCTGGCAGGCGTTGTACACGGGTGGCAAGCATGTCGGATACAGCCATGTGCAGGTCGAGCCAGCGGACGAGACCCCCGACGGAAACATCCGGATCGCCGTGGTCGATCAAGTCGCGTTGCGGCGGGGGTCGGCCGTGATCCAGCAGCGGCTCGATCAGACGATCATCGAAACTCGGCAGGGCGAGG
The DNA here is from genome assembly GCA_002422955.1 of Planctomycetaceae bacterium UBA6172. GTDB lineage: Bacteria > Planctomycetota > Planctomycetia > Pirellulales > Pirellulaceae > UBA6163. The sequence continues at coordinate 4,787 of DITY01000164.1, read as the reverse complement.
TGGTGTCGTTCGACGCGGAGTTGCGTCTCGGACCTTCGCTCACCCGATACTCCGGCAAGCTGGTCAATCGCTCGTTGATGATGGAGATGACGCGATCCGCCGCGGTTACCAAAGGCGCGATCCCCTGGCAGTCGCATTACTGGGGGCCGATCGGGCTGCAGCAAGCGATGTTGGCCAAGCCGATCGCGCTAGGCGAACAACGGCAGTTGTCACTTCTGATGCCGATCCGCTTCGAGGTCGCCGCGACGCAGCTGAATTGCCAATACCGTGCGTCGATCGCCATGCCCGATGGAGATGTTCGCGAAGCCTTGGAAGTCGACATCCAAATGACCCCGCCAGGTGATTCCGCGCCGCTGCAGTCCGTGATCTGGATCGACGAACAAGGGAACCTGATCAAGACCTTCAGCCCCGCGATCGATCTGGTCGCATTCACGACGACGCGGGATGCCGCCACCCTGCAGATCGTCCCCGTGGATCAGTTGTTACCGGCGACGGCGCTGACTGTCGCGGGCGTTATCGCTGATCCCACCCGCGCGTCTCAGACGCTCTTCGAACTCACGCCGCGTGGGACAAGCCCCGCCGCTGATCAACCGCCGGCGATTCAACCCCAGCCCGGACAGTGGATTCGTAAGCTCGACTCCGGGACCTATCAACTCTTCGTCTCAGCCCGCAAGCCTGCCGCGCAGGCCAGCTCTTTCGAAACCGCGAAGCCCGTGCCCAGCGACGCGGATCTCAGTCCTGGAAAGCTGATCAACAGCAACGATTCGCTGGTCGCCCAGTTATCGCAAACCGCGGCGATTCGCCTCCGCAACCAGCGTGACCTGGCGGTCGATCTGGCGGTCGGCGTGAAGGCCTTGATCACTGCCAAGGAGTCGGTGGAGGGCTGGGTTTCGGCATCCGAGGTCGCAAATCAGCAAGCCGGTGATTGCAAAGGTCGAGCCGTCTTGCTGGCCGCGATGCTGCGCGCCCGCAAGATTCCCGCCCGCGTCGCGATCGGGTTGGTTTACCTTCCCGCCGAGCCTCAGCCGCGGATGGTTTTTCACGCTTGGACGTTGGCCTACATCGAGGGCGAATGGGTGCAACTCGATCCGACCCGGCCCAACGGCGTCGCCTCGGCAGATCGCATCCTGCTGGGCAGTAGCGACTTGGCAACCGACGATGAGTTCGAACTGGTCGCTTCGGTGGCGAACTTCATGAGCCGCTTCAACGTTCAGATCGTCCGCGCGGCGATCGCTGCTGAGGAATGAGTTGACCTTG
>DITY01000164.1:0-3524 GCA_002422955.1 Planctomycetaceae bacterium UBA6172 | reverse complement strand
CAACAAGCCGAACTCGATCGGATGATCGCCAATCCGGAAGACAAGGCGACGATGGTCGAGCTGACCGACCAAGCCTTTCGGACCCGAACGCCGTGGCGCGTCGCCGATCAATTGACCCACATCCTCGACCTGCAAGGCGTCCCGCGATTTTTCAGTCCGCTCGAGCAAACGATGCTCCGCGGCTTTCAATCGTTCGGCGGATATCTCCCCGGCGTCGCCGTCCCCTTGGTCAAGGAAAAAATGCGACGGGAGACGGCCAATGTGATCCTTCCCGCCGAGCCGGAGCCGCTGACGGAACACCTTCGCGCGCGGCGACGTGAGGGCATCGGGATGAACATCAACTACCTCGGCGAAGCGATCCTCGGTGAGGCTGATGCCGCCCGCAGGCTAAAGAAATACTTCGCGGCGTTGGCCCATCCGGACATCACCTGCCTGAGCGTCAAGGTTTCGACGATCTACTCCCAGATCACGCCGATCTCCTATCGCCACAGCGCTGACCTGCTGTGCGAACGCTTGGCCGAGTTGCTCCGTCAGGCGGTGCGGCATGCCGTCGATTGCGGCGATGGCATCCGCGCGCCCAAGTTCGTGTACTTGGACATGGAGGCTTACGGCGACATGCGGTTGACGGCCGAGGTGTTGACCCGAGCCCTCGAGCAGAGCGGCCTCGAACAGGCGCGCGCGGGTATCGCCTTGCAAGCCTATCTGCCTGATAGCTTCGGCGTATTGGAACAATTGATCGAGTGGGCGCGCACCCGCACCGCCCGAGGCGGCTCGCCGCTGACCGTCCGGGTCGTCAAAGGTGCCAACCTGGAAATGGAACGGGTCGAAGCCGCGATCTCCGGATTTCCACAAGCCCCGTATGACAACAAGCTTGATACCGACGCGAATTACAAACGGATGCTGCGACGCTTGCTCGACCCGCGGGTCGCCCCCAGCGTTCGCGTTGGCGTTGCCTCTCACAACCTGTTCGACATCGCGCTCGCCCTGGTGTGGGCGGAAGCGGCCGGGATCGGCGACGCGGTCCAGTTCGAGATGCTCGAAGGGATGGCGAATCACCAACGCCGCGCGCTCGTCGAGCAAGCCCCCGAGATGTTGCTCTACGCGCCGGTCTGCTCGCGAGACGACTTTCTCAACGCCATCGGTTATTTGATCCGTCGGCTCGATGAAAATACCGGGCCAGCGAACTTCCTGCGCTACGCTTATCGACTCAGCGCGGGTACGCCCCAGTGGCACCGACTGGCCGACGACTTTCGTGCAGCCTACCGCCGTGCCGCGACCGTGCCCAACTCGCCCCGACGGACCCAAGACCGCGGCGCGCCACCTTCGCAACCGCCCGCCACCGAGCACTGGACCCAGTACGTCAACGAACCGGATACCGATTGGGCCCTGCCCCAAAACGTTCGCTGGGCTGAGGATTTGCTCCGGGATTGGCAATCGCGGCATAGCGATTCAGCCGCCACGCTGGACGGTTCCGCGACGATCTCCGAAGAGGCTGACGCAACGGAGGGCCAAGCCCAGCGATCCGCCCTCGATGCCTCCAGTCGCTTGACCGGACGATCGTTCGACCCCTCCCGTCCCGACTTGGTGGTCAGCCGGTTCTTCGAATCGCATGCCGGCGACGTCGATGTGGCGGTCGCCCTGGCCGTAGCGGACCCGCGCGGTTGGCGACAACTCGAGTTCCATGATCGCCATTGCGTGCTCCGCGCGGCCGCTCAGCGAATGCGCGAACGGCGCCGCGACCTGATCGGCGCTGCGGTCGCCGAAGGGGGTAAGACGATCGTGGAAGCTGATCCCGAAGTCAGCGAAGCGATCGACTTCACCGAGTTCTATCCGCTCGCCGTTCGTCGCTTCTGCGATCCGCTCGACCCCTCCGGCCAGGGCATCGAGGTCCGCGGCCGTGGCGTGGTTGTCGTCGTCAGTCCCTGGAACTTTCCGATCGCGATCCCCTGTGGCGGGATTGCCGCCGCGCTCGCCGCCGGCAACACGGTGATCCTCAAACCGTCCTCCGATACGCCGCTGGTCGCTCATGCGATTTGCCAATGTTTTTGGGATGCCGGCGTCCCGCGCGAGGCGTTGCAGTGGTTGCCTTGCGCCGACATCCCCACGGCCCAGCATTTGGTCAGCCATCCGGGCGTCGCTACGGTGATCCTGACCGGAGGTACGCAGACGGCCCGGGCGATCCTCCGCAGTCGTCATGGCATCGAACTGTTCGCCGAAACGGGCGGCAAGAACGCCACCATCGTCACCTCGTTGGCCGATCGCGATTTGGCGATCAAGCACGTCCTGCAGTCGGCCTTTGGGCACGCCGGTCAGAAGTGCAGCGCGACGTCGCTGCTGTTGCTGGAGCAAGAAGTTTATGACGATCCGACATTTCGCGAGACGCTCGCCGATGCCGTTCGCAGCCTGCGGGTCGGTTCGGCTTGGGATCTTTCCAGCCGCATCGGCCCGCTGATCCGTCCCCCGACCGGCCCGCTCCGCCGCGCGATCGATCAGTTGGAGCCGGGTGAAACTTGGTTGGTCGAGCCGCGGATGATCGGCGACAACGCCCGTCTCTACTCCCCCGGCATCAAATGGGATGTCGCTCCCGGCAGCTTCACGCACCAGACCGAACTCTTCGGGCCGATTCTCGGCGTCATTCCCTATCGCGACTTGACGGAGGCGATCGCGATCGTCAACGCGACGGGTTATGGCTTGACCAGCGGCCTGCAAAGTTTGGATGACCGCGAACAGGAACAGTGGCGTGAGTCGGTTCGCGCCGGAAACCTGTATATCAACCGAGGGACCACCGGCGCGATCGTCCTGCGGCAACCCTTCGGCGGCATGGGGGCGAGCGCCTTCGGGCCCGGTGTCAAAGCGGGCGGACCGCATTACGTCGTGCCGCTGATGCAGATCACGGAGACGACGCCCCCCGCCGACGACTCGAGCGATGAAACGCTTCTTCCCGAAACGCTGGAAGAGTTGCTGCTCGCGGCGGAGGCGCTCGCCGCGGCCGGGCGATTGGAACGACAGCACCTGCCACGCCTGCGACTCGCTATCCGCTCGATCGCGCGCGCTGCCGAGGATGAGTTCAATCGCGAGCATGATTCGGTCCGGTTGCTCGGCCAAGACAATTGGCGACGATACCTTCCCGTTCCCCAACTCCGCGTTCGTTTGACGCCCCGCGATTCGCTCGCCGATATCCTGATCGCGGCGGCAGCCGCCGTGGCCGTCGATTGCCGGGCCGTCTTCTCGCATCGCGACGGCGAATGCGAGGAGTCGATCGAGTGGCTCGCGGCCGCGACCGAATCATGGGCCGGCCGAATCGAACCGATCGAGGAATCGGATCAGGAACTTGCCGATGCGATTCATGCGGGACACGTCGATCGGATTCGGCTCCTGGGCAGCGAGCCTGAACCCAAGGTCATCGCCGCCGCCTGCATCGAGCGCTTCGTCCCCTGCCTCCGTCGCCCCGTCGTCGCCAACGGTTGGGTGGAATTGCTCTGGTTCCTGCAAGAGCAAAGCGTCTGTCACGATTACCACCGCTA
>DITY01000113.1:6953-12751 GCA_002422955.1 Planctomycetaceae bacterium UBA6172 | reverse complement strand
CATGTCGAGGAATACTACGGCAGCCCGCTGGCGGATTGCACGGCGGACGACGTGCACGGCTTCGACGACCACATGGGCTGGCAAGAGCAGGGGGATGGACTCTGGTCCTACGGCCTGAATGTCGAAAATGGCCGCCTGTACGACAACGATCATCACCAGTTGAAGGCCGGCTTGCGGGCCGTCTGCGCACGGTTCAAGCCGGAGATTCGGCTGACATCGCACCAGGCCATGATCTTCTGCGACATCCGCCCCGAGGATCGCGACGCGCTGCTGCAGGTGCTGCGCGATCACCAGGTGCCGTTGTCGGAAGACTTCAGCGAAGTGCGGCGTTGGTCGATGGCCTGCGTCGCCCTGCCGACCTGTGGTTTGGCGATCACCGAGAGCGAGCGGGCGTTGCCGGGCATCATCGATCAGCTCGAAGCCCCCTTGGCCAAACTCGGTCTGCAGCGCGAGCAGTTCACGCTGCGGATGACCGGTTGCCCCAACGGCTGCGCCCGGCCCTACAACAGCGACATCGGCATCGTCGGCAAGGCGAAAGGCAAATACACGCTGTTCGTCGGCGGCGCGCTGCTGGGGAATCGCCTGTCGTACATCTACAAGGACATGGTCCCGCACGAGACGATCTCCCAGGAAATCATCGGCGTGTTCGCCGCCTACAAGGCCCATCGCCAAGAAGGCGAAACGCTGGGCGGGTTCTGTGATCGGGTCGGACGCGACCAGTTGGAAACGCTGGTCGCCGACGCGCCCAAACCGTAACCCTCCGATCAGACCGAAAGTGTGGCCGCGGGCGTCGCTCGCGCCGCGGCCTGGATCGTGAACCACGCTCGCTCATCAACCGCCCTGACCACTCGGCTCGCTCGCCAAGGGATTCCCGGATCATGAAAATCGCCAAGTTTGTCGCTTCGGAAACCGACGCCGCGGATATCCCTGGAGTCGGCATTGTCGGCGAGCGAGAGTTGGTGCCGATCGACATCCACGCGGGCGGTTTCAGCTGCTTGGCCGACTTGCTCTTCAGCCCCACGCCGGTCGCGACCGCGGATGCGTTGCCCAAGGGCGAGCCCCTGCCGCTCGAGCTGGTGCGGTGGCTGCCCCCGATCGACCAGCAAGAAGTCTGGGCGGCGGGCGTGACCTACAAACGCAGCCAAACCGCGCGGATGGAAGAATCGGAAGCCGCCGCTTCCTGCTACGACCGCGTTTATACCGCCGCCCGCCCAGAGCTGTTCTTCAAGGCGACCCCGGGCCGAGTTCGTGGCCATGGGCAACCGCTGCGGATCCGTCGCGATTCCCATTGGAACGTCCCCGAACCCGAGATCACGCTGGTCATCACGCCGAAGCTGAAAATCATCGGGCTGTGCATCGGCAATGACATGAGCTCGCGTGATATCGAAGGCGACAATCCGCTCTATCTGCCGCAAGCCAAATGCTACGACGCCTGCGCGGGCCTAGGCCCCTGGATCTCGCTGCTCGATCCCCTGCCGGAGGTCGATCAGATCGGCGTCGAACTGCAGATCGTTCGCGGCGACCAAACCGTCTTCTCCGGGCAGACCAGCGCCGCCGAGATGGCGCGGGGCTTCGAGGACTTGGTCGGCTGGCTGGGACGCGAGAACTCCTTCCCCAGCGGTGCCTTCCTGATGACCGGCACCGGCATCGTCCCGAACAGCGACTTCACGCTCGAACCAGGCGACGTGGTCCACATTCACATCGACCATGTCGGCACGCTGACGAACACGATCTTCCGTTCATCGGCCCCGTTGGCATGACGCGGCCAGCATTCGGCACCCCCGCGTCTTAGAAGTAGTCGCATCCCGACGCGTTCGACCGTCGCCCTTTCCCACCGATCCAGATGGTTTCTGAAGGTGCTTTCGAACGTTCTGAGCAGTGGCGAGCCCGCGCCCGCGCCGTGATCCCGGGCGGCGCGCATTGCCACGCGAAAGCCGATTCGGAATACCCGCAATTGTCCCCCGGGTTCCTCGTCCGTGGCCAAGGCTGCCATGTCTGGGACGCCGACGGCAATCGGTACATCGAATTCGCCTCGGGCAATCGTTCGGTCTCGTTGGGGCATGCGTTCGAGCCCGTCGTGGCGGCGGTCAGGGCCGAACTGGAACACGGCGTGAACTTCACCCGCCCCACGCCGCTCGAAGTCGTCGCGGCGGAAAGCCTGTTGGAACTGGTGCCCGCCAGCGACATGGTCAAGTTTTGCAAGAACGGCTCCGACGCGACCTCGGCCGCGATCCGTTTGGCCCGCGCCGCCACCGGACGGGACCTGGTCGCCTGTTGTCAGGACCACCCCTTCTTTTCGTTCGAGGATTGGTTCATCACGACGACCGCGATGTCGGCGGGCATCCCGTCCCCGGTCCGCGAATGGACACTCGGATTTGCCTACAACGATCCGCGGGGCTTGCGCCAGCTTCTCACCGATCATCCCGACCAAGTCGCGGCGGTGATCTTGGAGCCTGCCCGATACGACGAACCGCGCGACGGCTACTTGGCCGAAGTGCGTCGGATCTGCGACGCGCATGGGGCCGTCCTGATTTTCGATGAACTGATCACCGGATTCCGCTGGGACATCGGTGGCGGCCAAGCGGCCTACGGGGTAGTCCCCGACCTGTCCTGCTGGGGTAAAGCGATGGCGAACGGCTTCTCCGTCTCGGCGCTGTCGGGACGCCGTGAGCTGATGGAACTCGGTGCGCCGCCGGACGGGCCGCCGCGGGTGTTTCTGCTGTCCACGACGCACGGGGCGGAGCCACATGCGCTCGCGGCCGCGATCGCGACCATGCGGGTTTATCGCGAACAGCCCGTGATCGAGACGCTCGATGCTCGCGGTCGGCGACTCCGTGACGGCTGCCTGGAGGTGATTCGTGCCCGGGGCTTGCAGCGGCATTTCGAGATCATCGGCCGGCCCTGCTGCTTGAACTACGTGACCCGCGACGCCATGGGCCAGGTTTCGTCACTGCTGCGGGCGTTGTTCCTGCAGGAGACGATCCGCCGCGGCATCCTGGCCAGTTCGCTGGTCGTCAATTTCTCGCATGCCGAGTCGGACATCGACCGCACGGTCGAAGCGATTGACGGCGCGCTGCAGGTTTATCAGCGAGCGCTCGACGGTGATCCGCTCGAGTTCTTGGTCGGCCCGCCACCGACGCCGATCTACCGCCGCTGAAACGGACAGCCAGAGTCGGAGAGCTCTGTGCCATCGCCGGAGTCCTCGGACTCCGTGGCCTGGGCATCAAAAACCCGCCGTCAGTGCGACAGGTAGGTGTAGCCGCTCAGGGCGCGTTCGTAGAAACCGATCACGTCGCCGGCTTGCTTGTTATCGATCCGGCCGGCCTGAACGGCTTGCTCGACCGCTTCCTCGAGCTTCTCGATCAACTCGTGATCTTCAAACTGGACATAGCCCAAGACTTCGCGAACCGTGTCCCCTTTGACAATGCTGGCGATGATCGCCTGGTCGCCGTTCAGATCGACGTGGACCGCGTGCGTATCGCCGAACAGGTTGTGCAGGTCACCGAGAATTTCTTGGTAGGCGCCGACGAGGAACGCGCCCAAGTAGTACGGACGGTCGCCGATGTTGTGCAGTCGGATCGTTTCGTTGGGCTTGCGGTTGCCGATGAAGCAATCGATCTTGCCGTCGCTGTCGCAGGTGATGTCGCCGAGCACCGCGTGACGAGTCGGCTCCTCGTTCAAGCGATGGATCGGCATGATCGGGAACAACTGGCCGATCGCCCAACTGTCGGGCATCGACTGGAACAGCGAGAAATTGCCGAAATAGATGTCGGACAGCATCCGGTCGAGGCTGGAGAGTTCCTCGGGGACGTACTCCATCTTCGACGCCAAGTCCCGGACCTTTTCGGCGATCGCGAAGAACAGACTCTCGGCCAAGGCACGCTGGTCCAGCGGCAGATAACCGCCGCTGAACAGGTTCATCGCCAATTCCAAGTAGGCCTTGGCGTCGTGGAACGCTTCGATCGCGTTGCGTTCGCTGGTCAAGTCCTTATAAGTGTTGAACAGGTCCCAGACCGGTTGTTCGTAGTCGTCGGGAACGGTCTCGGGGAGTTCCTCGACGGCCTGGCGAGCCGAGCCGAGCGTGTTGAAGATCAAGACGCTGTGGTGCGCCGCGACGGCACGACCACTTTCGGTGATCAGCCCCGGGTGGGGAACTCCGGCTTCGTCACAGACGGTCTGCACTTGGTAGACGACGTCGTTGGCGTATTCCTGCATGGTGTAGTTCATGCTGCTTTCGGCATTCGACTGGGAGCCGTCGTAATCGACCCCCAAGCCGCCACCGATATCGAGGAATTGCAGCCCCGCGCCGCGCTTGTGCAGGTCGACATAGATTCGCACCGCCTCGTTGATCGCGGACTTCAGCCGGCCGATGTTGGTGATCTGGCTGCCGGGGTGAAAGTGCAACAGCCGGAAGCAATCGGCCATGTCTCGCTCTTCCAAGTACCGCAGCGCGCGGAGCACTTCGGTGACGGTCAGGCCGAATTTGGAGCGATAACCGCCAGACGATTTCCAGCGGCCTTCGCCGCGGGCGGCTAGTTTGACACGGAATCCGATCTGCGGGCGAACGCCGATCTGACCGGCCAGTCGAACGATCCGTTCCAACTCGGTGTACTTCTCGACGACCGGGATCACGGTCCGCCCGATCTGCTGCGCGAACATCGCCATCTGGATGAACTCATCATCCTTGAAACCGTTGCAGACGATCGGAACCTGCGGGTCGGTCATCGCCACGACGGCCAGCAATTCCGGCTTGCTGCCCGCCTCCAAGCCGAAACCGAATTCACGTCCGAACTCGATGATCTTTTCGACGACACCCTGCTGCTGGTTTACCTTGATCGGAAAGACACAGCGATAGTTGCCCGTGTACTGGTGTTCGTCGATTGCCCGTTGGAAACAGTCGTGCAGCTGTAGCAGCCGGTCGCGGAGGATACCGTTGAAGCGGATCAGGATCGGCAGTTCCAATCCCCGCTGCCGCAACCGCTCGACGAGCACTTCCAGGTTCACCGACTGCTCGGGGCCGCTGCCGGGATGGACCAGCAAATTCCCCTCGGGGTTGATCGAAAAGTATCCGCAGCCCCAGCGATCGAGTCGGTAGATGTCGGCGGAGTCCTGGATCGTCCAATCAGCGGAAGTGGAAATCGACATGATGGCTACGAGCACTCCGAAGGAAAGCGGGTCGCCCACCGACCGCAGGGGTGGCGGACGATAGGGGTGGCGGACGATAACAGCAGGAAGAGCGTAGCGGATGCGGCAAGGGGACGGGACGCGGCGCAGTGGTCGGGGACGACTCAGGTCGCGTGCCCCTACCGCTTCATCCCCAGCACATCGAACATGTCGTACAGCCCGGCCGGTTGCTGTTGCAGCCATTTGGCCGCGGCGATCGCCCCGTTCGCGTAGCAATCGCGGTTGCTGGCGGCCACGTTGAGCTCGATCTTTTCACCCAACATGCCGAACACGATCGTGTGTTCGCCCGGGTTATCGCCGACGCGCACGGCGTGATAGCCGATTTCGTTCGCAGCCCGCCGACCGATTTTGCCTTCCCGGCCGTGCAAATGCCGCACCGGCTCGCCGTCGCGCCGCAGTTCCTCCGCGATCAACTCGCCAAATTTCAATGCCGTGCCGCTCGGCGCGTCTTCCTTGAAGCGGTGGTGTCGCTCGATGATCTCGATATCGACGCCACTTGCGACGCCCTTGAGCGCGGCGGTGACCTGCTGAGCTAGACGCATCGTCAAGTTCACTGCCAACGACATGCTGGGGGCCCAACAGATTGGGATCGAACGGCTGGCTTGATGGAGGAG
>DITY01000113.1:0-6934 GCA_002422955.1 Planctomycetaceae bacterium UBA6172 | reverse complement strand
GCGGCGACGCATACATCGACGGCTTGCGGGAGCGAAAAATCGATCACACAGCGGTTCCCCGAGTCACCTGACCGCCCCGCCATGTCCGGCCAAACGCTGGTCAGGGACACGCCGCAACCGCTCAGGCCGGCGAGCGCGGCGATGTCTTGGCCGAGGAACGGACTGGAAGCATGGTCGATGCCGCCGATCAACTGGACACCGGGATCCTCGCAGGCCATCGCGACCACGCGCCGACCCATCCGCCCGGCGGCACCATGGACGGTCAGAAGTAGCTTTTCAGACGTCATCAAAAAGTGAATTTCCCAATCAAGGCTCTCGGACCGTGGCGCGAGCGCGAAACCGCCCGTCACCGAACCCAAAGTTATCGCTTTTCCCGCGGCGAATGACAATCCGGCCCCAACAACCCGGCCAGCCCGCACCCCAGGGCGGCCGGAATCAGACTTGCGGCCCGCGGCGTGAATCTTTTATGCCGAACAAGTTGTCTGTTTCGAAACGGCGCGCTCAGGATGGGCGGGCCGGTCTGTCGCCTGGATCGAATTGAGCCGTGATGCGTTTTTGGTACGGATGCCGCCATCGGATTTCGCTCCGCGCCCCCTGCTTGGCAGGTGTGGCGGCTGGGTTGATGTTCGCCGCGGGAGTCGCGTTGACCGGAACCTCACGGGCCATCGCCGGCCCCGCCGAGTCGAGCGAGGAAGCCGAATCGGGTGAGGACACCGTCGCCCGGGAATTGGCCGGCCGGATCTCGCTGGAGTGGCAGAGCGAAACGCCGCAGCGTTGGTCAGGACGAGTGGAACTACAAGCCTCGAACCCGAACAAGCCGGGGGCGGGGCTGTCCGCCGCCGTCAATCGGACCCCGGGGCCCGCGTTGGTCGGCGGGATTTTCGAAACGGGAGGGCAGGGCATCAGTTGGTCGCCGCCCGCGCGTCGGGTGGTGCTCCCGAGCGGCGAGGATCGCTGGGAAGCGGTCGACAGTCGATCCGGCGGAATCAGCTTCCGCTTCCGTGGCGATGCCGCGGACCGGTTGCGGGTGTACCGGGATGGCAACGAACCTTCGACCACGCCGGTCATCGACATCGCGCTGGGCGACTTGGCGACGACCGATTCCCCGAGCCTGCGAAAGCATACCGACGCGACCGGTTCGATCGAACTGCTCGACGTCAACTCCAAGGATCTGCAGGCTTGGCTCGGTGACCATCAGACGCTGTTCACGTCCGGCGAATCGGTCCCGGTCCATCTCAACGTTTCCGAGGCGGAGCTCCGGAGCCGACCGCTGTATCGGGCCGCCGAGCGCAAGCAGGCCGCCGAGGTCAAGTCCGGAGGCGCGCCGCGGCTGGTGCTCCAGGCGACGGTGCGAAACGCGTCGGGCGATCGAATCTCCAAGCAAGTCTGGCCGCTGCGGAGCGAGGCGGGCCGCCTGAAAACGGACGGCGCGAGTTGGACGGCGCCAGAGGTCGAGGGCCCGTATCGTCTCGAGTTTCGCCTGCTTGCGGCCGACCACGCGAAATCGGCAACCGGCGACTCGTCCGATTGGCCCGCGAGCATTTCCCGGGCCGTCAGAACGGTGATACCGACGATCCCACGGCTACCCCTGCCGAACGCATTCGGGCCGCACGCGGACGAGGCCCGGCCGACTGTGTTCGCGATGACGGACGCGTCGATCGCGGTGGCCAATCGCTCCGTGATCGCCGACGCCGTCACGCCCGCTTCGCCGCGTCCGACCGATGCCGCCTGGGTTTCACTTGGCCATGGCCACTTCACGGACGGAACCTCATCGACCCAGCGAATCCTGCGAATGCCCGCTGCCCAATGGGTCGCGGCTGCCGCCGGTGGGGTCGCTCCCCTGCGGAGTTCGGCTGCGCAAAGTTCCAAGCTGATCGAGTTGAAGCCGGGCCAGAAGTCGTCGTTCGAACTGCCGAAGACCCGACCCGGCAGACGGCATCGGGCGCTGCTGCGTGTCCCCAAGGGCATGGCGACCCAATTGGCGATCCAACCGCTCGACGTCGGTTCTCCCGGGGAGAGTCCGCATCCGCTGGGGGTCGGCGCGGTGATCCTACGACACGGCTATGACGACGAAAACCACGGTTGGCACGTGAGCACGATCGACTTTTGGCCCCAGTCCGAAACGACGCGATTGCTCGCCACCAACCTTTCCCCCGACCGTTCGGCTCGATTCGCCGACATCGAAATTCTGGTCGACGGGGATGATGACCCAGCATCCGAAATGCCAGTCAGCCTCACGGCCAGGGCTGGCGAATCACCCCGAGGCAGGTTGGCTTGCCTGCAACTCGAGTTGCACGATCTGTTCTCGCAGTTCGGTGACTTGAGCGATCCCGCACGGGACTGGCAACTCGGCTATGACCAGGTTTGGACGGCGACGCAGCGGCTGATCGCGACCATGCGGCGTGAAGGGTTTGACGGCTTGATCCTGACCGTCGCCAGCGACGGCGAATCGCTGTATCCGACCACCAGTTGGCTTGCCCCCGTGAAATGGAATGCCAACGCGGAGTCCTCCGTGGGGCCGGTCGATGCGCTGGAGCTGATCCTGCGGTTGTTCGACCGCGCGTCCTTGAAACTGATCCCCTGCATTCGACCCGGCGCGCCCGATCTGGAACTGGAACGCCAGATCCGCGCCGATCCCGCGGTCGCCGCCGCCTTGACGCTATCTTCGCCACTGGGCGGCCAGATGGGGGCCTGGGATTTCGACGGTCCCGAAGTCACGGCGTTCGGTCTGTATGACCCCACTCATCCCGCAGTCGCGAGGCGATTGGCGGAAATGCTCGGAGAATTGCACGTTCGGTGTGGGGCCCATCCCTCGATCGAGTCGCTCGGGTTGCTTGCCGACGATCGTTCATCACTGCGGCTGCCTCCGGTTGAACTGACCGACCCCGAGACGCTGGAAGTGTTTCGGACCAGCCTTGGCGACGCCGCCCCGTCGCGAAGCGGTCTGGCGGATTACCTTCGACAGGTCAACCATGAACCGCTCCAACGCTGGTTGGGCGACCGCACCAACGAAGCGATCTTGCTCGGCCTGAACGCGATCGGCGATCGCTCGATTTGGCTGCTATCGACCGACTCGGGCTTGCCTTCCCACCTGGTGGGGCTCACCTCACACCAGCGTATCCGCACGGCACGTTTGCATCGGCGCTCGTTGATCGAACCGATTTTCCGGCGTGTCCGGGACGAGGCCTGCAACGCCAGTATCCCGATCGTGGACGGGGCCAGCCAGAGCATGCTGATGCACGACCTGGCGTTGTTCCGTCAACCGATCACTCCGCGCTCGTGGATCGGCAGCCTCGACGAGGCGGCGCGGGCCACAGCGGATCGCGGTGCGGCCGCCGGTCGTTTGTGCCCGATCTTGGATGAGGCCGAAGCTCCCCTGAGTTTGACGAACTTGCTCAGCCGCAGCGACCGCCTGGTTGTCGCGTCCGGTGGCGGTGGTTCCAATCAGCCCGGCGGCGAGGTCCGGCGGCGATCGCTACACCGCTATTCACTCTTGCCACCCGTCCGGATGGAAGATGTTCAACCGGCCGAAGCGGTCCCGCAGCCGATCCGACTGCGGCAGGGGACCTATGGCGGCGACACCTACCTTTACGCCATCAACCTCTCTCGCTGGCCGGTCGACGTTGACACCGCCTTTGCCACCCCGGTCCAGGCCTTGCCGCTCGAGCACGGGCCGGTGCCGACGGCCGCGATGGAACTCCCGACAGCCGATGTCAACGCGATCGTGGATCCCGCCGCGGCGAGGCGCGGCGTCGATCTCAGCAAAACGTGGCGGGTGTCGTTGGCAGCCGGCGAACTGGCGGCGATCCGCGTGCCGGGTGACAGCGTCGCGGTCGTTAAATGCCAAATCCGCTTTGCCGCGACCGCCGATCAATTGGCAAACATTCGGCAATGCGTCCAAGACGCGATGGCCTTGACCCCGTCGCTGGCGACGCCCACGCCAATCTCGGGTTTGGTCAATCTCGGTTTCGAAGATGAATCGCCCCAAGGCATCCCGGGCTGGCTGGCCGCCCAACACCCGCCGCAGAGCGTCGTCATCGATAATTCGGTCGCGAGCGAAGGCGCGCGGTCAATCCGACTGACCGGGCAAGCCGATCGGCCCAGCAGCGTCTGGTTCGTCAGCCAAGTGATCGGAACGCCCCAGTCGGGCCGTCTCGCCGTGGCCCTCAAACTTCGCGGGGAACCGGCCACCGACCCGGCGAATCAACCGCCCATTCAGGTCCGCATCGCATTGGAGGGCACGGTCGCGGGCACCCCCATCCGTCAAACGCAAATCGTTTCGGTCCCGCGCGACGGGCAATGGAGCGATCTGCCCCACAGACTGAAGATCGCGCGGCTGCCTAGCTTGCCCGTCGATTCGCTCAGGTTGACCGTTGACATGATTTCGGACGGGGTCGTGTGGGTCGATGATGTCGTCTTCTCCGACTCGTTCCTGACCCAGGCCGAAAAAACCCATTGGGATCACGCGGTCTACTTGGCGGCCGGTGGTGTGTCCCGTGGCGATTACTGGGGCGTCAGCCGATTGCTCGACTCGCATTGGTCGTTGCGACTGCGTCGCCCCGAGACCCATTCCTTCATGGCGGTGACCTCGGCCAACGCCGCGCAAGCGAACGTCGAACCGAGCGAGACTGACGGCGATGCATCCGGCGTGGCCCGTACGGCCTACTCCGGCCGCGCGATGCCTGAAGACGAAGTGTCCTCGGCGAGCGGCGCGGCGTCCGGCTCGCCGAGCATCGCAAGCTCCGTCGACCAGCAAAACCCTGCTGTCGGCGTGGCCAGCAACCCGGCAAGTTCTGGCGGCAACGACCCAGCGGCGACCGATTCCAACCCCGGAATCCTGCAACGCGTAAGATCATGGCTGCCGTTCTGAGTGAGATTCGACGAACGACCTAAGCGACCAACGCTTGCCACGGACGGGCTACTTGGCAAGCCAGGACAATGCGAGAGTGTGAACAGAACGTAACCCGTGCGGGCTGAGTGGATATCTTTTCGAGCTGAGCAGAGAGGATTCAATGAAACGCGGGCTGTGGATTGCAGTGATCTCGCTGGTGGTGCTCCTCGCGGTTCTGGGGGGTTCGTACGGCTGGATCATTCACCGGACGCAGGCCGTCCCCGACTTCTATCAACAGGCGGTTGAGCAACCTCAAAGCGATCTCGACGCGGTCGTCGCGAGCCTGCAGGAAGAGGTCTGCCAGTTGCAAGGGGATGCCAGCCGACTGGGGAGTTGGGATGCGTCGTTTACCGCCGAACAGATCAACGGCTGGCTGATCCAACAACTCAAGCTGGAGTTCCCCAAGTTGCTGCCGCGTGGGGTGGAAGAGCCGCGAATCGTGATCGACGACGGCCGATTTCGAGCGGCGGCCCGATTTCGCAGCCAACACATCGACACGGTGATTTCGCTCGAAATCCATGTCTCGCTGACCGCACAGCCCAACGTGATGGCGATCCAGCTCAATAACCTGAAAGCGGGCGACCTGCCGTTGCCGGTAGCTCACTTCGTCACGCGGATTTCCCAGGAAGCCGCCAAGTCCAACCTCGAAATCCAATGGGAGACACACCCCAGCGGCCCGATCGCCCTGGTCACCATCCCCAGCGATCATCCGGGATATCTCCACAGCCCCGTGATCGTCGAATCGATCCGGCTGACCGAGGGCAAATTGTCGTTGTCGGGGAACACCGGCACCGAAGCCCGACGCGTCTACAAGCCTCAAGGCCCGATCTATCAACTGGCCTCGGCGAGCGTCCCCTCGCCGTTGATCTGGGGACGAAATTCGATCCGCCACAAAGATCGATCCGCTAAATGATCCCGCCTGAAGATCAAGCGTCCCGCGCGATCTCCCGCGACTTCGAGCTCATAAAGATCCTTGGCATCCAGCAGCACGCGGAACGTCCCCCGTTCGACGCGCCGCACGCTCCCCCGATTCCCCGAAACCGGCCCCTCGTAATCGAGATACGCCGCGCGATGCAGCGGCAATTCGGTCGCCGTCGCCGCGTCGGCCTCACCCAGCACCAGCCGCTCGGCGGTAGCCCAAGTCCGCAGCCCCTCCTTCGATTCGAACATCCAGTCGAAATGCGGCCCGCTTTCCAAATCATGGAACAGCACCACATAACCCAAGGGGTCATGGCCGCGGGGCAGCAGGACTTCGAACACGGTCACTCCCTCGGCGGAATGCACGGCGACCTCGCCCCCGTGCGCGCGGGCAACTTCGCGCACGATAAACAGTCCCAGCCCGAGGCTGGCGTCATTGACGTTGCCTAGCCCCGCCGCGAAGCAGCGCGTGAAGGGGTCAAAAATCTGTTCCAGGGCTGATCGTTCGATGGTCGGCCCGCTGTTCGTGACCTCGAACCGGACATCGGTCGCGTTGCCGACAATCACCGTCCTGACCGGCGCGTCCGGCGCCCCATACTTGATGGCGTTCGAAACCAGGTTTCGGAGCACTCGTCGCAGGCGCGGACCGTCCCAACGGCCGCGGGCGTCGCCGACCACCTCCAACTCGAGTTGGCGGCCCGGATGTGCCCCGCGCAGCAGTTCGAGTTCGTCGGCAAACACCGTCGCCAAGTCGACGTCAGCCAATTCGATACTGATGTCCAAGCCAAGCATGGTTCGCTTGAGATCAACCATGTCGTCCAGTAGGACCGTCATCTCTTTACTGGCAGCGGTCAGGAGCGACGCGGCTTTCGACACGTTCCCTCCAGCGTTCAGGTCCGCCAAGTACGTGGCTGTCAGCGCGATGGCGGCGAGCGGGTTGCGCATGTCGTGACTCAACATCGCGAGCACCAAGTTGCGCGTCCGGTCCACTTGAGCGGTGAAATACTCGATCGATTCGGAAATCGCCTGGTCGATGCCCTCGTTGAAGCGAACGACATCCTCCAGACTCAAATCGTCGGACCGACACGCTTCCATCCACCGCCGCAGGACGCTGGCGCGCAAGGC
>DITY01000194.1 GCA_002422955.1 Planctomycetaceae bacterium UBA6172 | reverse complement strand
GCGGTCCGCGTGGCATTGGATGGCGGCGTGAATTACATCGACACGGCAGCCTACTACGGCCGGGGGATGAGCGAATTGCTGCTCGGCCGTATCCTGCCCGAGCTGCCGCGTGAAAGCTACTTCATCAGCACCAAGCTCGGCCGTTACGCCCCGCAGCATTTCGACTTTTCGGCCCGCCGCGTCGCCGAAAGCATCGACATCTCGCTCGAACGGATGCGGATCGATTACGTCGACATGGTGTTCTGCCACGACAGCGAGTTCGTCGACCTGCAACAGGTCATCGACGAAACCTTGCCGGCCCTCCGCCGTCAGGTGGCCGCGGGCAAAGTGCGATACATCGGCGTCAGTGGCTACCCGATGAAGATGTTCCGCTATTTCCTCGAGCGGACCGACATCGACGTGATCCTGACCTACAACCATTACACGTTGCAGAACGACATGGCGCTCGACCTACTGCCGCTCTGCAAGGAAAAGAACGTCGGCGTGATCAATGCCGCGCCGTTTTCCGCGCGGCTGCTCTCCGACTCGCCGCTACCGCCCTGGCACAAGGCGACACCCGAAATTCGCCAAGTCGCCAAGGCTGCTGCGGACCATTGCCGCGCCCGGGGTTCCGACATCGCCAAACTGGCGCTGCAGTTTTCGGTTGCCCATCCGGGCTTCGCGTCGTGCGTCACCGGCAGCGCGAACCCGGCGCGGGTCAGCGAATGGCTGACGTGGATCGAGGAACCGATCGACAGCCAGCTGCTCGCGGAGGTCACCGAGATCCTCAAGCCGATCCACAACTGGGTTTATTGCGAAGGCAAACCGGAAAACAACGACGTCGCCTGATCGCGTGGCCCGTTCGACTGATCCGGCACTCGTTCGACTCACCCAGCACTGCTTCTCACCTCCATCTCGTTGCTCACCATGCGCGCCATCGTCCTCGAAAAGCCGCTCGTCTTCGCCGCCGCCGAAGTCCCCGCCCCCGGATCGCCAGGGCAGGGCGAAGTGTTGGTACGCCCGCATACGATGGGGATCTGCGGCACCGATGTCGGCGGCTACCTCGGCAAGATGCCGTTCTTCGGCTACCCGCGGATCATCGGTCACGAACTGGGCGTCGAGGTGCTCGAGGTCGGTCCGGGCGTTACCCACCTCCGCCCGGGTGATCGCTGTGCCATCGAGCCGTATCTGAACTGTGGCCACTGTTTCGCCTGCCGCCGCGGCCATACGAACTGCTGCCAATTCAATCAGACGTTCGGCGTGATGTGCGATGGCGGCTTGCGAGAACGCTTCTTGATCCGCGGCGATAAGCTCCATCTCGGCAACGGCCTGGACTGGGATCAATTGGCGTTGGTCGAAACCTTGGCGATCGGCTGCCATGCCTGCGACCGCGGTGCCCCGCAAGCGGGTGACAACGTGCTGATTATCGGTGCCGGGCCGATCGGCTTGGCCGCGCTCGAGTTCGTCAAATTGACCGGTGCGAAGATCTGCGTGATGGACCTGGTCGAATCCCGCCTGGAGTTCTGCCGGATGCATTACGGTGTCGAGCACACGATCCACTACCAAGACGATGTGGCGGCGCTTCAGGAGACCGAACGGATCACCTCTGGCGATCGCTTCCCCGTCGTCATCGATGCCACCGGCAACCACAACTCGATGGCCGCCGCGTTGGCCCATGTCGCGCAAACCGGCACGCTGGTCTACGTCGGAATCACCAGCCAAAAGCTAACGTTCGATCACGTCAGCATGCACAAGCCCGAGATGACGATCCGCGCCAGTCGCAACGCGATGCCGAGCGATTTCACGCGGATCATCGGGCTGATCCGTGAAGGCCAAATTCGCACCGACCGCTGGATCACGCACCGCATTTCCGCCGACCGGATGATCGGCGAATTCCCCACCTACACCCGTCCCGACTCTGGCGTGATCAAAGCCGTCGTCGATCTGACCCATATCTAGTTTTCTCAATCTAAGTCGCATGAAACCCCTCGAAAAATACACCTTCGGCGTCGGCGATCGTTTCGCACACCAGGCCTCCGCCCAACTCGACGCCTTCATCCAAGCCCGACGCCAGGGCTGGGAGGTTGTCCCGGTCTGGAACAAGTCGAACCGGGAACACCTGACCGTCGGCTCCCAGCCGCCGTCGGTCCTGGCAGCGGCCCAAGCCGCGGTAAAGGCCGCCGATTGGCGGCATGGCTTTCATGTCGACGCCGACCACATCGGGATTGCGACCGTCGAGCCGTTTTTGGCCTGCAGCGACTTCTTCACGCTCGACGTCGCCGACTCGATCGGCAAGCCCGCCCCGGCTCGCGAGCTCGACGCCTTCGTCGCCCAGCATCGCTCACTGATCGGCACGCATGCCCTGCCGGGCCTCTCCACGCCGCTGGTCGTCGATGAACAGCGTCTCCGCGGTACCGCCGAAAAGTACCTCGCCGCAGCGATCCGGGCCGGTGAAACCTATCGCCACATCCTGGCCGCCAAGGGTGCCGCTGAGTTCGTGACCGAGGTCTCGATGGACGAAACCGACGCCCCCCAAACGCCTCCCGAATTGCTGATCATCCTGGCGGCCCTGGCCGATCAGCAGGTCCCGTTGCAAACGATCGCCCCCAAGTTCACCGGCCGTTTCAACAAGGGCGTCGATTATGTCGGTGATGTGGGTCAGTTCGAACGCGAGTTCCGCGACGACCTGGCGGTGATCGCGCACGCCGTGACCCGTTTCCAACTCCCCGCCGAGCTCAAACTCAGCGTCCACTCGGGCAGCGACAAGTTCTCGATCTATCCCGCCATTCGCAATGCCATTCGCGACACCGGCGCGGGGTTGCACATCAAGACTGCCGGCACCACTTGGCTCGAAGAAGTGATCGGGCTGGCCGAATCGGGCGGCGGCGGGTTGGAAATCGCCAAAGCGATTTACGCCCAAGCCCATGCCAAACGCGAGGCGTTGTGTGAACCGTATGCGGCCGTGATCGACATCGACCCGCGTCGCTTGCCCGAACCCTCCGAGGTCAACGGTTGGGCCTCGTCACACTTCGTCGCGGCGCTGCGGCATGAACCGAGCTGCCCCGATTTCAATGCCGATCTGCGGCAACTGCTGCACGTCGGATACAAAGTCGCGGCGCAGATGGGGAATCGCTACAACGACGCCCTGGGCAGTTGTCGGCAGGCGATCTCGCGAAACGTCACTTACAACCTCTTCGAGCGGCACCTGCGGCCGCTCTTCGGCTAAGCCGTCACTGGCGGGGAGATGCGATTCGACCCGAGGCAGCTTCCCAAGACTCGCTGCGTTGGGTCAGCCCTCCGCCGCCGAACTCGCCGTATCCCCCTCGGCGGCCGCGGCTGCCAGGCGTCCCAACCGCTTGCTCATCGCGAACAGCCCGTTGCTCCGCGAAGGGCTGAGGTATTGGTGCAACGAAAACTCGTCGGCCAATTTCCGAAAATCGATCTCGGCCACTTCCCGACATGGCTTGTCGTTGACCTGCGAAATCAACAGCGCTGCCAAACCACGGACCATCGTCGAGTCGCTATCGGCGTGGAATCGGACCCTGCGGGGGGGCCCCGGGAGGTATTCCGGCACCAACCAAACGTTCGCCGTACACCCCTGGACCCGATTCGACTCCGTCTTGAGCTCCCCCGGCAACGGCTCCAGCGTCTCCCCCAACTCCATGATCAGGTCGAATCGGTCATCGGCATCCTCACAGCCTCGGATATCCTCGATAAACTTGTGAGCGGACTCGGTCCAGGACGATGGGTTCATGGGTTCGTGGCCGCGCTAGGCCAATTTGCGGTAAGGTCGTCGATGCTCGGTCAGCGGAACCCGACGAGCGCCAGGCGATGTGACCGTAACGCCAATCCCCACTTTAGACGATCATCTTGCGAACCGAAACGGTCTCGACACCGCCTGACGTTCGCTCCCCACCCGCTAACCCCAGCCGACCGTGCCCATGCAAGGATTCTCCCTGAACGACGCCGCGACCAAGATCATCGCCACCGTCGGTCCGGCCTGCGATACGGTCGAGAAGCTCTCCGCGTTGATCCGCTGCGGCGCGGACATCTTTCGCATCAACACCGCTCACGGTGACCGCGAACAACATGAACAGGTCCTGGCCAACATCCGCACGGCGGCGGAGCAAACCGGTTGCCACGTCGGTGTCCTGCTCGACCTCTCCGGGCCCAAGCTGCGGTTGGGGCAGTTGATGGTCGATCCCTTTCGCTGTGAATACGGCGCGGAAGTCATCTTCATTCGCGGCGATCAACCGCTAGCGCCGAATCATTTTCCCAGCAGCTACAAACGGCTGATCGACGAACTCCGCGCCGGCGACCGCGTGATGTTGGCCGATGGGACCGTGTCCCTCGTCGTCAACCGGGTCACCAACAACGAGGCTCATTGCCAAGTCACCGGCGGTGGTGAGATCCGCAGCCGCCAAGGGATCAACCTGCCAGGCGTCAAGCTGAGCGTTTCGGCGATGCGTCCCGCGGATGTCGACAACGCCATTTGGGGCGCGCAAAACGGCATCGACTTCATCAGCCTCAGCTTCGTCCGTACCGCCGAAGACGTGCATTCGCTCAAGAACCTGTTGGTCAGCTACGAATCGCAGGCGTTGGCGATCGCCAAAATCGAGAAACCAGAAGCCCTGGAGCAATTGGAACAGATCGTCGACGCCGCCGACGCGGTGATGGTCGCCCGCGGCGACTTGGGGGTCGAAATCGACGTCGCCGAAACGCCGGTCGCGCAAAAGCGAATCATCCGTGTCTGCCGCGAGAAGTGCAAACCGGTGATCGTCGCGACCCAGATGCTGGAATCGATGCATCACAATCGCCGTCCCACTCGGGCCGAAGCGAGCGACGTCGCCAACGCGATCCTCGACGGCGCCGATGCCTGCATGCTCAGTGGCGAAACGGCGATCGGGGATTACCCTGAGGAAGCGGTCGCGACCATGAACCGGATCATGGTGCATACCGAGCAAAAATTACTGGTCGAGGACATCAAAAGTTCGCCGAAGACCCAACGCGTCCACCCGATCACATCGGCGGTCACCGACGCGGCAACCGCGATCGCCGAATCGATCAACGCCAAACTGATCGTGATCGTGACCCACAGTGGCGGAACCGCATGGGTCAAGAGCAAGAGCCGCAGCCGCATCCCGACGATCGGCGCCAGCGACAACCCTGCGGCGCTGCGACGGATGAGCCTGTTGTGGGGAATCAAACCACTGTTCTTACCCGAGTTCGACGATACCGAAAGGCTGTTCGACCAGATCAGCCGCTGGGGATGCGAGAAGGGCCTTTTGACAACCGGCGACAATGTCGTGTTCGTCACCGGCAGCGGCGTAATCCAAAAGGCTCACAACGTCCTGGTCGTGCATACGGTCGGACAAGGTTAATCGATGACCAATACCGACCTGGCAGTCCACTTTTTCGCCCAAATCGCCGTCATTTTGGTCATTTGCCGCGTTGTGGGGGTGCTGGCGGCCAAGTTCGGCCAGCCTCAGGTAGTCGCTGAAATGATCGCCGGCGTCCTGCTCGGCCCGTCGCTGTTCGGGTTGTTCGCGCCCGACTGGCAAGCGGCGATCTTTCCTTGGGATTCGACCCAGCAGTCCCGCGACACGCAGAGTTACCTGTTCCCCGCCTCGCAGCTCGGACTGGCCCTCTACATGTTCATCGTCGGGATGGAGTTTCGCATCGACGTCATCCGCAACAACCTGCGATCGTCGCTCGCCGTATCGCTGGCAGGCATGGCAGCCCCGTTCGCGCTCGGCGCCGCGCTGGCAGCCTACTTCCACTACTCCACGAATCTGTTTCCCGAACGGACCACGCTCAACGAGGCCATGCTGTTCCTGGGCGCGTCGATGTGCATCACCGCCTTTCCGATGCTAGCCCGCATCATCCACTTCAAGAATCTCTCCGGGACCCTGATGGGCACCGTCGCGATCGGCGCCGGTGCGATCGACGATGTCACCGCCTGGTGCCTGCTCGCCCTGGTGCTGGCGAGCTTCGACGGCGATCCGAGCCGCGCCGTTGGCACGATCGTGGGGGCTGTGCTATTCGTCGCCTTCGCCGCGTTGATCCTCCGCCCCTTGCTCGCCCGCTGGCAACACCGGCTGCTCAAGATCGAGCCACAGGACCTACCGCCCGGAAATCCTGATAGGGCCAAGGCCGCTTCGGCGATCAAGACCGCGAAAAAGGAATTGACCGATGTCGGCTTCGTTGTCGGACTGGTCTGCATGTCGCTAGGCGCGTGGTTTACGGACTGGCTCCATCTGCACGCGGTCTTTGGGGCCTTCGTGATCGGCGCCGTGATGCCACGGGGGCCGATCTGCGAAGGCTTGGTCCGCCGGATCCAACCGCTGACCGTGGCGCTGTTGCTGCCGCTGTTCTTCACCTACTCCGGGCTGAATACGCAAATCGGTCTGCTCAATTCCTGGTACCTGTGGGGACTCTGTCTGCTGGTGTTGCTGGTCGCCGTGATCGGCAAGGGGGTCGCCTGCTACCTGGCGTCCCGCGCCACCGGTCTAAGCCACCAGGAATCGCTCGGTATCGGCACGCTGATGAACGCCCGTGGGCTGATGGAACTGATCATCATCAACATCGGCTTGCAGCGTGGCATCATCAGCGAGGAATTGTTCGCGACACTCGTCATCATGGCCGTGGTCACCACGCTGATGGCCTCGCCGATCTTCGATCTGGCGATGCGTGGCACCAGCCCCGACCATCATCGCCGCCCCCGTTCGACCGTCGATTGACGATCGCGCCCGTCGCGAAGGGCCCGTCGCGAAGGGCCGGGTCTGGCTTGCACCCAGCCAAAGGGTCGGGCAAACTGCAGATGCGATTGCCACTTCTCGCTCCTCCAGGAATGCCCGCCATGGCCCCGCGTCTCTCGTCGATCCGCCCCGGTAGCCTATCTCGCCGTCGTTTCCTAGCGCTCAGCGGCGCCGGGGTTGCCACGGCACCGATGTTCATCCCCAGCCGCGCCTTTGGGGCGAACGAACGCGTGATCACCGCCCACATCGGCGTCGGAGGGCAGGGGACCGGCAACCTGATGCAGTTCGCCGACAACGCCGCCGCGATCTGCGACGTCGACTCGGAGAAGTTGGCCGCCGCTGGCAAGCGATTCAGCGATAAGACGGGCCGCACCCTCGATGGCGTCGCCGACTTTCGCCGGTTACTCGATCGCAAAGATATCGATGCGGTCGTGATCAGCACCCCCGATCACTGGCACGCCATCCCCACGATCGAAGCCTGCCGCGCCGGTAAAGACGTCTATTGTGAAAAGCCACTGACACTGACGATCGACGAAGGCAAGCGGATGGTCACGGCGGCCCGAGAATTCAACCGCATCGTGCAGACCGGTTCGCAGCAACGTTCGGCGAGCAACTTTCGGCTCGCCTGCCAACTCGTCCGTTCTGGCCGTATCGGCAAGCTCAAGGAGGTGCATGTCGGGATCGCCGATTCGAACCACCCCTTCGCCAAACGCTCCCCCGTGCCCGACACGACAGCCCCCGCCAACCTGGACTATGACTTGTGGGTTGGCCCCGCCCCGATGCGGCCCTACAACGTCGACCGCGTCCATTACAACTTCCGCTTCTTCTGGGATTTTTCCGGCGGCCAAATGACCAACTGGGGCGCGCATCACATCGACATCGCCCATTGGGGGATGGGGATGGATGAATCCGGCCCACTCAGCGTCGAGGGCACGGGCGAGTTCCACCCCCAAGGCTGGATCGACGTCTCCACCGCCTGTCGATTGACCTATCAATATCCGAACGATGTCACGATGACCGTCGGCCAAGGGCAAAAGGATATCGTCATGGGCACTCGCTTCATCGGCAGCGATGGCGAGATCTACGTCAACCGCGGCCGACTCGAATCGAAACCCGATTCGATCGTGATCGATGCTCAGAAGCCGGGTGGTTCTGACGGTCTGGTCGACCTCTACGCCAGCAACAACCACCATCGCGACTTCCTCGAATGCGTCGCCTCGAGAAAGTTGCCGATCTGCGACGTGGCGATCGGCCATCGCACCGCGACCGCTTGCCACCTCGGCAACCTCGCCCTCCGCACCGGTCGCAAACTGCAGTGGGACGCCACAACCGAACAGATCATCAACGACCCGACAGCCGCGGCGATGCAAAACCGCCAACCCCGCGCCCCTTGGTCGCTAACCTGACCTCGGCGTAGGCCCGAGACGCGAAGCCGCCCGAATCGCGCCGGCTTCTGCCACGACTCGGGACGACGCGGTAGCCCCCCGATCAATCCGGCTGCTGGTCGGTCGCCTGCACCGCGGCAGCCTCGGCCAGCGCCAGCAAGTGCCGTGCCCGCAAGGCGCGGTACTTGACCACAACCTGATACGTCAGGACGTAGCTCAGCGTCCCAAATACCGCCCCCACGACCAGGCCGCCTAGGGTCAGTGGCCCGATGATCTCCAGCATGCGGCCCCAGTAAAATCGAAGCGATTCGGCCCGTCCCTCCGGCGGAGACGCCAACTCCTTCCACCAGGCCGTCGATGTCGGCTCGCCCCCCATGATCCACCGGCCGATCCGGTAGCAGGGGTAATAAATCGGCACGAAGGTCGCCGGATTGCTGATCCAAATCAGCGGCAACCCAACCAACTTATTCGCGCCCAACAACCATGCCAGGGCGACGACGATCACGGATTGCATCCCGATCGTCGGCGTGAACATCACGAACATCCCGATGCCGACCCCCAGGGCCAGGCGGTGAGGAGGATCGTCGGCATGCAGGACCTGCCGAACCACGAACCGACGCGCCGACACCACCCAGCGATAAACGTCGCGGCGAGTGGGAATCCGCCATACTTTCGGGCGGGTCCTGCGACGTGGGGGCGACTCCGAACTCATCGACGTCTCGATCCTCAACTACCGGTCACTCGTTCACCAGCCGGCATTGTCACCCCAAGCCGCCCGTCAGGACAACCCAGACTCCCGAGCCTTGATCCCCACTTGGCCGCCCTGGGTCAACCAGCCGGACGGCTCTCGTGCCGGCAAACCAAACAGCCATCGCCGTGACAACCTTCCTCCCCGGCTGACTGAATCGTTAGAATCGGGTGTCCCTGGGTCCATTTCCCCTCTCTCGTCCCGAAACCTGATTCGACTGACAACCAGCGTATTCAAACCATGCCATACACCGACTTCTTCGCCCGATCACCGCACTTTCGCCTTGCCCGCGCCCTCCGAAGCAAGCTCAGCCACTCCCTCGCGTCCTGGGCGGTAGTTTGCCTGCTCGCCACCCCCGCGCTGACTCACGCCCAAGATAAAGCGCAGGTAAAGGGCAGTGCCGCCACGGCCGAGGTCGCCACCCCGGTCACCGCGGTCGCAACGGACTTGAACGAGGAATTGACCGCATTGGATCACTACGTCGCCGCCCCCGATGATTCCTTCCAATGGAAATTGGTCCACCGCGAGGAAACCGTCATCGGTACCTACTTCGTGATCGATCTGATTTCGCAAACCTGGCTCACTCCGAGCGAAGTCGATCGGCCGCAGTGGCAACATTGGCTCTGCATCTTCAAGCCCAAAACGGCCAAGTCGAACAAGGCGATGATGTTCATCGGCGGCGGGGCGAACGGCGGCGCAGCACCCAAGTCGATCGACGCCCAGGTCGCCGCGATCGCCTCGGCCACCGGATCGGTGGTCGCCGAACTGAAGCAAGTTCCCAACCAACCGCTCACCTTCCACGGCGATGGAGTCCCCCGCAAAGAAGACGACTTGATCGGCTACACCTGGGATCAATACATCAAGACGGGCGACAGCCGCTGGCCGGCGCGACTACCGATGGTCAAGTCGGTCGTCCGCGCGATGGACACCGTCCAGGCGTTCCTGGCAAGTGACGAGGGCGGCAACATGACGATCGACCAGTTCGTCGTCGCGGGCGGTTCCAAACGCGGCTGGACCACTTGGATGACGGCAGCCGTCGACAAACGCGTGGTCGCCATCGCTCCAATCGTGATCGACGTGCTGAACATGGACGTCTCGATGCGAAATCACTATGCCAATTACGGCTTTTGGGCCCCCGCGATCGGTGATTACGTCAACCACCGGATCATGCAGCGCCGCGATACCGAGCGGTACCGCGAGTTGCTGCAGCTCGAAGACCCGTTCGCGTATCGGGATCGCTTCACGATGCCCAAATGCATCATCAACGCGACCGGCGACCAGTTCTTCTGCCCCGATTCGTCCAAGTTCTATTTCGACGACTTGCCCGGTGAAAAGAACCTGTGCTACGTCCCCAACGCGGACCATTCGCTGCGCGAGTCGAACGCTTTGGAAACCCTGATCGCGTTCCACTACTCGATCGTCAACGACATCCCGCGTCCCGAGTTCAGCTGGACCCACCAAGCCGACGGGTCGATCGAGGTCCGCTGCGATACGGAGCCCAAGAGCGTCAAACTGTGGCAGGCCTACAACAAAGAGACGCGTGATTTCCGTGTCGACACGATCGGTAAGGCCTTCAAGCCAACCGAGCTGACCAAGGATGCGGACGGCGTCTATCGCGCCAAGATCGAGGTCCCGGCCGAAGGCTGGGTCGCGGCCTTCGTGCAGTGCGAGTTCAACCTCGGCACCCCCTTGCCGCTCCGCCTGACCACCGACGTCAGCGTCCTGCCCGAAACCCGCCCCTTCACCAGCAAGCCGATCCCGACCGACTGATCACCAGCCCACGCGCACCGGCAATTCCGCCGCCAATCGACCATCGCGCCGCCGCTTGGCCCATGGCAGGGCGAACTGACGGAGCGGCGACGCTATGAACCATGGTTGGGGAGCGTCTGAGCTGTCATGCAAAACGAACGGCGCCCCATCCGGATTTCGCCGTGGAAAACCAGCGTTCTCCTAGAACGGCGTACCCCCGCTCAACGCCTTAACTTGACAGCAGTGTCAAGTGTGACAATTATGTTGAAATAGAGGGGAGCGATGACCGACAGCATTCCTGGGTTCGACAACGATGGCTTGCTGCCGCAAGGCGACTGCTCGGTCACCATCCCGTAACTTCGA
>DITY01000220.1:496-4651 GCA_002422955.1 Planctomycetaceae bacterium UBA6172 | reverse complement strand
GGCACAGGCGACACGGGCACAGGCGTCACGGGCACGCCCGGGGCGGCGGCATCGAGCGCGGTCGCGGGCGGGGTGGGGTCGGCGGTGGCTGGAGTGGTGCGTGCGGCGGGAGTCTCGGGCCGGGGGTTGTTCATCGTCGTCCACAAGCGATCGAGTCGCTGCCAGCCGAGCCGACGGAAACAGCCGGCCCAGCCCCCACGCGAGCTCGCCGATGCGGCCGCCGGGTTTTCGACAAGCATTGTTGTCGAAAGTCGCGGCGGCGACAAGCACATAATGAGAAGCATTATCAAGAAAGATCGGCTGTCGATTCCCAGCAGCCGTCGGTCCCGCGGCAAGTGGGTTGCCGCGAGCAGGCAGGCGGGCCGCGAGCGGGTTAGTCGTCCGCGCGGCCTTCGGCCAGGCCTTGGTAATGATCTCGCTCGCGGCGGGTCGCTTCCAGGTCGAAGACGAGGTACTTCATGTCCAACCGCAACTGGGCGAGCGATTCTTGAACCAAGTTCAAAATCCGCCGCCTACGGATGCTGCCATCGACCACGCGGCGGAGCGCCGGGCCGAGTTGATCACGGTGCTCGACCGGCAAACTGGCGATCGCGACGGCCAATTCCCGCAACTCCGCCGGGATCGGTTCGGATGGGGTCTCGGGCTGACGGGACGAAGGAAACATCGAGGCTCTCGTAGGGGATCAGTCCGTTGTCGGGGCGCGGGAAAATCGAGCTCGGCGGGAATCCGTGCCGCAGTCCGAGGGACACGCATTTCGCATGCCGCCACGGGTGACACGCGGGTCGATGGCGGCACAAGTCGCTGGCAGGCAGCGGCTTGCCGACCGCACCTCGGTTCGGGCTGCGATGCCAGGACACCGCGGCGCGCGGTCGGGAAACCGGGGTGTGATGCCGGGAAACCTCGGGAGTTGCCGAAAAACAACGCGATTGAACTTGGCCGCTTGCTTTCGATCTCCTTAGACTCCCACGAGAGTTTGTTCCCGGCTACCTCCCCGGTCAATCATTCAAATCGATGGGTTTTCGAAATCGTCCGGATCGACTGTCGCATAGCCCGATCGGGCAAGGATGGCGGCTCGGGCGGGCGTTGGGGCTCGCGACTGTTGTCTGTTTTTTAACGGCCATCGGGTCGAGCGGCTCGGCACAGTTGGTCGATTCGCTGGACGCGTACCCGCCACGTTGGCAGCTGGCCGGATCGGATTGCAACGCGCGGGTGGTCAGCCACGTCAACGACGCGATCGGGGGGCTGGGCGGCAGCGGCTGCGAATCGATCACGCTGAGTTGTGGCCAGGGCACTCAGGCGATGCTGGAATACCGTATCGAGCCGACGCGGATCATCGACGAATTGACGGCCAAGGTGTACGTGAAGTCGCTCCGGTCGGGCCTTTCGATCGGCCTGCGGGTCCGATTCCCGCTGGCGTTGGACCCCGCGACGGGGCAGTCGGTGGCGGTGATCCTGCCGGGGGCGACCTATCGCGACGTGGGAACCTGGCAACCGATCGGGATCGGGAAGATCGAAGCCCCGCTGCGGCTTAAGACTTATGCCCTCCGGCAGACTCTGGGGACGGACGCGAACCTGAACGACCCGTTCGTCGACGCGGTGGTGATCAACGCTTATGCCGGCCTGGGCGAAACGAAGCTGATGATCGACAGTCTCCGCATCGACGGGATGGTGCCGCTGGTTTCGATGCGGGAATTGGCGATCGAAGAGGCGAAGCGACCTCGTAAATCGCCACTGGAAATCGAATCTTCACCGGGCAAAGTTTGGGCGGCGGCGAGCCGTCGACCGGCCACAACCGGGGCTTTTCCCAGCGACGCGGTGACCCGAATCCTGGAACACAACGGCGAGCCACTCGACTGGGTGAAGAGCCTCGGCTTTGATGCCGTGCTGCTGGCCAAACCGGCCGGCCGCGAGATCCTGACCGAGGCGATGCGGGTGGGGGTCAAAATCCATGCCCCCCCGCCGACGGCTCCCGATCCGTCGCTGGTGCCGCTACTGGAACCGTTGGCCGGCTATTACTTGGGCACCTCGATGTCGCAGGCTCGGCTGGCGGCCGCGGAAGCGGAGGTCGAGCGGATCCGGCGGTGGCCTGAGGCCTGGCAGCGGCCGGTGATCTTGGCACCGGCCGAGTCGACCCGGCGATACGCGGCGGTCGCCAACAGCCTGGTGTTCGACCTGCCCGCGCCGCTCCGCGGTTTAGCCGCCGCGGAAGAGTTGGCGATCCTGAACGACTCGCCGGGGACGCTGGGCCGCGGAGGGCTCGACGCGGTCGGCATCCAAACGAACTCGCCAGCAGGTCTGCGGAAGCAACTCGACGCGATCACCGGGGCGATCGGTGCCCCTCGCGGACCCGACGTGTTTTGGCTGGCGACCTGGATGCAGGTCGCCCGTTCGCTGCAGGCGACGCCGCGCGCGATCCTGTTCCGTTCCGACCGTTCGCTGACCAGCGGCCGGCCGGAGGACCAGAGCCGTTCGGTGGGGCTGAGCTACATCAATCGTTATCTGGATTCGGTCGGCGGCCTAGTCGCGGCAGGCAAACCGGCGACGCCGTTGGCGACCCGCGGCGCGGCCTACGACGTCGGTCGCGTCCAATTTCCAGGCGGACAGCTGCTGATCGCGACCAGCCAGGCCCAACACCGCGGACTGACGCTGGCGGGCGACGGCGCCACGTTACGGATCGAAGTCCCGGCGGACCAGCCGAACCCACTGGCCTGGCGGGTGACCCACTTCGCCGCGGAACGGCTGGTGATCGAGCGGTCCGCGGGCGGGGCATATCTGGAGCTGGTTTCGCCCGACCTGGTGGAGACGATCGTGCTGGGGAATGATCCCGCGGCTGGCGGGCGGTTGTCGCAAACGCTCGGCCAGCTGGCGGGTCGGGCGGCGACCGACCGGTTGCAACTGTCGCGTGAAGGGCTCGATCGGGTCCGCGAGGATTGGCAGCTCGCGATCGGCAGCCGGACCATCCCCGTGAACCGCTCGGCCGCGGAGTTCGTGCGGGCCGCGGACCAGGCGCTGCGGGACGCCGAACCGATGTTGCGTTCGGGCGACGGGGCTGCGGCGCTGCGGATGGCGCGTCGCGCCGACGCCTGGATGCTGCGATCGCAGTGGCAACTGCACGCGGCGTTGTCGCCCGGCCGCGAATTGAACTCGCTGGTCAGTTGCCCGCCGCTGCTGTCCGTCGGCGGCCTCCCCGCCCAGGTGATTTGGGCCCCGTTGATGAACGATGCCCCGTGGGGCGAAAACCGTCTGGTCGGCGGGTCGCTCGATTCGGCGGAGCTGCTGGGGGATGCCGGCTGGGTGGTCGGTAAACGTCCCGAGGCCCAAGGGGCGAGCGAGTCCCGGGTCGGTATCGTCCAGGGCCCGCAGGTCGAGGGCGAAGGGTGTCTGCTGGCCAGCGTTGTCGCCACGACGCCGCAGCCGCTGCCGGGCGGTTATGCCGGCACCACGCTACAAATCCGCAGCCCGCCGATCCGGTACCCGGCCAAGACGGCGATTCGGATCGACGCCCGGCTGCGAACCTTGGGATTCGGTGGCCCCGACCAAGGGGTGCTGACCTACGACAGCATCGGCGGCCCGGAACTGGGGGTGCTGGTCCGCGCCACCCCCGATTGGCAGAACGTCCGGCTCTACCGTCAGACGGCGGAAGAAGGAGAATTGAGCGTTCTATTCGAGTTGATCGGCGCGGGCGAAGTGGCCATCGACGATGTTCAAATCCGGGTCTGGAGCCCTCGCGACGCAGCCCCAATCCCCATGCGTCCGCTGAGCGAGGGTGAAATCGGCGGCGGCCCGCGAGAGTTACGGACCGGTGCCGGGTCGCCGGTGGCGCCGCGCCGCTGAGCGGACTGGGTCGCTCAACGCGTGAGGTGTCCCGCGTCGGGTACGGACGAAATGGGGCGCGGCAAGGAACGGGCTTCGGGCTTGCCAATGCCTGGTCAGGTCGCGACAGTGAAATGATCGTTCGCGATCCTTCGCACACCGCCAGCCCCTGCTTTCGTCGATGCTGCCACCCGCCGAGTTCAAACTTTGCCAGCCGTTTCAGCCGGGGGGAGATCAGCCCGAGGCGATCGCGGCCTTGACGAGCGGCTTTCGGCGGGGGGAGCCGTATCAGGTGTTGCTCGGAGCGACCGGTACCGGCAAGACCTTCACGATGGCGAACGT
>DITY01000220.1:0-410 GCA_002422955.1 Planctomycetaceae bacterium UBA6172 | reverse complement strand
CTCGATCAACGAGGAGATCGACCGCCTGAGGTTGGCGACGACCAGCTCGCTCGTCAGCCGTCGGGACGTCGTAATCGTCGCCTCGGTCAGTAGCATCTACGGCTTGGGGTCGCCGGACGAATACAAAAAGATGGTCATCGGCGTGCATCGCGGCGATAAGATCCGCCGCGATCATCTGCTGCTGAAGATGGTCGACGTGCTCTACGATCGCAACGACGTCGCCTTCGAACGGGGCCGATTTCGGGTCCGTGGCGATTCGATCGAGATCTGGCCGAGTTACGAGGAATTCGCCTATCGGATCGAGATGTGGGGGGACGAGATCGAGCGGATTTCGATCATCAAACCGCTCACCGGCGAAGTCCTGCAGGGGGTCGACTACGCCTACATCTACCCGGCCAAGCACTTCGTGA
>DITY01000152.1:21309-23352 GCA_002422955.1 Planctomycetaceae bacterium UBA6172 | reverse complement strand
TGGTGGCCGCCGGGGTGCACAACAATCCGGTGCCGCATGCCGATTTCGTGACGACCACGACCCATAAAACGCTTCGCGGCCCGCGTGGTGGCATGATCCTCTGTCGCCCGGAACACTTGAAGGATATCAATCGCAGCGTCTTCCCGGGCATCCAAGGCGGGCCGCTGATGCACATCGTCGCCGCCAAGGCGGTTTGTTTCGCCGAAGCCCTGCGGGACGATTTCAAAGTCTATGGTCAGCACGTGGTCGCCAACGCCAAGGTCCTGGCCGAATCGCTGATGGCGGCCGGGTTAAAACTGGTCAGTGGCGGGACGGACAACCACCTGATGTTGGTGGACGTCACCTCCTTGGGTTTGGGCGGCAAGGTCGCCACGGCAACCCTGCACCGCTGCGGGATCACGGTTAATATGAACATGATCCCTTTCGATACCCGCAAGCCGATGGACCCCTCGGGGGTTCGCATCGGCACCCCGGCCCTGACCACTCGGGGCATGGGGGGGGACGAGATGAAACGGGTCGGCGGCTGGATTTGTGAAGCCTTATCGCATCCCGATGACGAAGTCGTCCTCGATCGGATCGCGGGAGAAATCAGGGAGTTGTGCGAAAGTTTTCCGGTTCCCGCCGATCGTGCCGCACTGGCCGTCGTTTGAGTTCCGGTCGCCTGTGGCCTGAGCCATCGTCCTATGTCCTCCCCGCGACGCCTCGATTGCGGGGCGTCCGCCATCCTTCATCAGTCCATCGAACCTTGTCGGACGCCGCATGGCCACCCACCGAATCTTGATCGCCGATGACAACGCGGCCAACCGCGAGCTGCTCGAAGCTTATTTGGCGGAGGTGGATTGCGACGTCGAGAATGCCGTGGATGGCCGCGATGCGCTCGACAAAGCGCGGACGTTTCAGCCCGACCTGCTGTTGCTCGATGTGATGATGCCCAAGCTGAGCGGTTTCGAAGTCTGCCGCCAGCTAAAGGATGACCCTGCGACTTCCGGCGTGATGGTCCTGATGGTCACCGCCCTCAACGAGCTGGGCGACATCGAGCGGGCGGTGAACGCTGGCACCGATGATTTTCTCAGCAAGCCGATCAACAAGACCGCGCTGCTCAAGAAGGTCAGCACGATGCTGAAGTTCAAGAGCGTGAGCGACGAACTGGAACGATTGCGGGCTTACATCCGCGAGATGGAAGAGCAGACTCGTTAACGGGTCGGCAGGACCGCCGTTCGGTTCGCCGGATAGGCGAGCAATTGCACGGGCGGCAGGTAGATCCCGACCTTGCTCGCCTCATGGCGCATCGCCCGTTCAAAGTAGGGGAACGGGAAGTTCGGATTGCGGCGAATCGCGTAGCGTTCCACCCCCAAGACCCGCGCCGTCTCGAGTTCTCCCGTTTCGGTTTTCAGCACCACCAACCGGATGTAGGCCTGGCGGTCCTCGGTGGTCGCTTTCAACCGATTGATCAATTGCTGCTCAAGCGTTGCGACTTGAATGCCGTCCGGTGAGGACCCGATCGGGGCGGTGAGCTGGGCCCGCGCCGCGCCGCTCACCCAGACCGTCAGCAACGCGACCACGAGCGATTGGCGGATGATAGCGATCGACATATCCGTGACATCCTCGAAGGTTACCCGCGCGGCTTGGGGGCAACGCCGAGCCGCCTAGGGCTCCTGTGACGGGGGCGTATCAAATACCTTCCACCGGCCGCGCATCGAAATCATGCGTCTGAAGTCGTTTGTTACCAATCGCCGTTCGGTCGTCGCAAGATCGGTCGGATCCGAATGCCCCGCGGCCCTGCGGTCTTGAGCCGGATCAAATCGCCCGCAAGGTACAGGCTATGAACAGCCAGGCGTGCAATCCCAGGGCGACGACCGCCAGCTTTGCCCGTCGCGAACTCAATCCCAGCGCCGACATGGCGATGCCGAGGACCGCGACCGTGATTCCCCCCGCGGGGAAAAAATGCCACGCCAAGGTCGCGCAGGGCAACAAAAAGATGGCCGAAACGAGCGCGGCAGAGGCGGTGGTTCCCCCTGCCCCTGCCCCCCACACCGCTGCCCC
>DITY01000152.1:0-21215 GCA_002422955.1 Planctomycetaceae bacterium UBA6172 | reverse complement strand
GGCTAAGCTGAAGGGACACGGTTGCCGCCCCCGACCCAAACGGATCACCCGTTTTCAGCAAGATTTCAACCAACCCATGTCCTTTGCAAAGACCCCTCTGTCGCGATGCCCGCTCATTCTAACCTGGCTCGGATTCTGGGTCTGCCTGTGTGGGGCCGTTTCATTCGCGGCTGACCCGGTGGTGACGCCGCGACCCCTGACGCCGGAAGTTGCGGAAGCCTCCGACGAAGCCGCTCGCTCGATGGCGGCGATTCGCTTGCCGGAGGGTTGGAAACGCGAGCTCTTTGCCGCCGAACCACTGGTCGCCAACATCGTCGCTTTCGATGTCGATCACCAAGGCATCCTGTTCGCTTGCGAAAGCTTCCGCCAAGAACGTGGCGTGACCGACAACCGGGGGCACGACGAGGTCTGGTTGCTGGCCGACTTGGCCGCGCAAACGGTCCAGCAGCGGATCGATTTTCACAAACGGTTGCTCGGCGAAAAGGCGGCCGAGTTTACCCTGCATGACGATCGGATTCGTCGTGTGCGTGACACCGATGGCGACGGGAGGGCGGACGAGGCGATCGTCGTTGCCGACGGCTTCAACCGACTCGAAGAGGGCACCGGGGCCGGGGTTCTGGCCCGCGGCAATGAGTTGTTCTACACCTGCATTCCCAAGTTATGGAAACTGATCGACGACACCGGCAATGGGAAGGCCGATCGGCGGGTTTCGCTAGCGGACGGTTTTGGGGTTCGCGTCGCGTTTCGCGGGCATGACCTTCACGGCCCAATTATCGGGCCGGACGGCCGCCTCTACTTCAGCGTCGGTGACCGCGGTTACAACGTGACCACGGCGGACGGCAAGGTGCTCGCCGATCCGAGCAGCGGTGCCGTGTTCCGCTGCGAACTGGACGGCAGCCGTTTGGAGGTTTTCGCGACCGGGCTGCGAAACCCTCAGGAACTCGCCTTCAACGACCATGGCGATCTGTTCACCGTCGACAACAACAGTGACAGCGGCGATCGCGCCCGGGTGACGATGCTGGTTCGTGGCGGAGATTCGGGCTGGCGGATGTACTACCAGTATCTGACCGACCGCGGCCCGTTCAACCGCGAGAAGTTGTGGCAACCCTATCACCCCGAGCAACCGGCCTACATCGTTCCGCCGATCGCCAACCTTACCGACGGCCCCTCGGGTTTGGCCTTCGATCCCGGTACCGGCGGCGATCAATCGCTCCGTGGCCAATTCCTGATCTGCGACTTCCGCGGTTCACCGGCCACCAGCGGCGTTCGTTCGTTTAGCCTCGAGCCGGCGGGGGCGTTCTTTAAGTTGGCCGCTCAGGCGGAGCCGATTTGGGGCGTGCTCGCCACCGATGTGGCGTTCGGTCCGGACGGCGCGATCTGGGTCAGCGATTGGGTCGAAGGTTGGGACGGCGTCGGCAAGGGGCGGGTCTATCGTCTGACCGGTCCCGACTTTGATGCGGCTCAAGCTGCCGAGGTGGCGACGAACCTGCGCCAGCCTTGGCAACAAATCGAGGGAGATCGCTTGGTCGAATTGCTCGGTCATGTCGATCGCCGACTTCGGAACGAAGCGCACTGGGAACTGGCCCGCCGCGGCGATCTCGAGCGACTCGGCCATGTCGTGACCAGCACCGCCTCGTCGCGACTCGCCCGGTTGCATGGCATTTGGGGCATCGACCAGGTGCTGCGACTGCGGACGGTGGCACAACCGGAATCGGATGCCGCTCGCCAGTGGCTGGTCGCGGTATTGGACGATCCCGACGAGTTCGTGCGGGCCGCGGGTGCGGCGGCGGTCGGGGAGCGAAAGATCGACACGGGGCGCGCCCGATTGGTTGCCATGCTGCAGGACGATGTCCCGCGTGTTCGCTTCCACGCCGCCATGGCTTTAGCCCAGTTGGGCACGGGCCAGCCGGGGGAGACGAGTCGAGACGCGATCGTCCAGTTGCTTAGCGACAACAATGATACCGACCCGATGCTCCGGCATGCGGGCATCATGGCGCTGACGGGCACCGCGACCCCTACCCAATTGCTCAGCCTCCGAAATCACCCCGCAACGAGCGTCCGTCGCGCCGCGGTCGTAGCGTTGCGAAGGCTGCAGGCGGTGGAGGTCGCGCAGTTTCTTTCCGACATCGATCCCGCTGTCGTGCTCGAGGCCAGCCGAGCGATTCACGACGTTCCGCTGCCCGTCGGTCTCGAAGCCCTGGCAGGCCTGATCCAGAGGCCGACCGAGGACGATGCGCTGATGAGGCGAGTGTTGAACGCCAATTATCGCTTGGGAACGAATGAGGCGGCCACCGCGTTGGCGACGCTCGCCGCCCAGCCGACCGCACCGCTCGCCCAGCGTCTCGAGGCGGTCGCGATGTTGCGAGACTGGGGACAACCCGATCCGCGGGATCGAGTGCTCAACGATCACCGACCGCTGCCCGAGCGGCCTGCCGCGGTCGCCAAAGCGGCTTTAGCCAAGGTGTTGCCGACGATCCTCAAAAACGCCGACGAGGTTCGAGACGTTTCGATCGCGGTCGCTGCCCAATACGGCATCCGAGAGATCTCACCCGTGCTGGAAACCCGAGTCGCTGATGCCAACCAGCTCCCCGAGATCCGTGCCGCCGCGCTCCGTTCGCTCGCGAGGATCTCGCCGGATAAGGCCGCTCAGGCCGCCCAGACGTTGACCGATGCTTCCCAGACCCGACTGAGGATCGCGGCGATGGAAACGCTCGCCGAGATCGCTCCCGAAACGAGCGTCGCCTTGGTCGCCAAGGCCACCGCCAGCGAGGTCCTTTCCGAACGACAGATCGCGTGGGACTTGGTCGGTAAGTTCGATGCGGCGCGGGCGACCGCCATGCTCGCGCCGGCCATCGAGTCGTACATCGCGGGGAAGTTTCCCGCCGATACCGCTTTGAATCTGCTCGAATCTGCTGGCCAGCACCCCGATGGCCCCTGGACCCAAACGCTCAAGGATCATGTCGCGAAACTCGCAGCCGACGACCCGCTCGGGCGCTGGTCACCCTCCTTGCACGGCGGTGATCCCGCGGCGGGCGCCAACGTCTTTACGCGAACCCAATTGTCCTGTGTCCGCTGCCACCGGGTCGGAAAAACGGGCGGGGAAGTTGGCCCCGACTTGTCCTCGGTCGGGCGGCTACGCGATCGGAACCATCTCCTGGAATCGATCTGTCTCCCCGATGCCAAGATTGCCGAAGGCTTCGAAACCGTCGTCATCGCGGACGATGCGGGCCAAGTCTTTACCGGGATTGTCCAGAAACAGGATGACGAATCGATCCGCCTGATCCAACCCGATGGCAACGTTCGCTCGATCGAGCGCGAGACGATCGTGGCGCAGCAGCGGGGGAAGTCAGCCATGCCTGAGGAATTGGTCCAATACATGACCCCCCGCGAGTTGCGAGATCTGGTCGCCTATTTGGCAAGCTTGCAGGCTGATCCGTCCGATCCGACCGACTGAGGTCACGTTGACGAGGTCATTTCCGCGGAACCGAGAAGGTAACGAGTTGTCGATTCCCCGACTGCAAACCACTTTCCAGTGCCAAGCCCCCGTCGCGTTGGTCACCGGCAGCGGCGCGCCACGGGTCGGACGCGCGATCGCCCTGCACTTGGCGTCACTCGGTTGCCGGCTGGCCATCCATGCGAACTCAAATGCAGCAGCGGCGGAGGAAACGCTCGAACAATTGCGACGCGATTCGCGGCCGCCAGCGATCTTCGTCGGGGCCGATTTGGCCGACGCGGCGGCGACGGCAGCGATGGTCGCAAGGGTGGTCGAGACCTTCGGCCGGATCGATATTTTGGTCAACTCGGCCGCAATTTGGTCGCCGACCCCGCTGGAGCAGATTACCCCGGCCGAAATTCGCCGCTATTTCGACATCAATACGGTCGGTTCGTTCATCGCCGCCCGCGCGGCGGGCCTGCAGATGGTCGACCAGCCCAGCGGCGGCGTGATCATCAATCTGGGGGACTGGGCAACCAGCCGGCCCTATCTCGATCATGCCGCCTACTTCCCCAGCAAGGGTGCGATCGAAGTGATGACCCGATCTCTGGCCGTCGAACTGGGGCATCGCAACCCACGGGTCCGCGTCAACTGTGTCCGGCCCGGCCCGGTGCTGCTGTCCGAAGATGTCGACCCCGAAGACCGTCGCCGAATCGAGGACGGCATGCTGCTCCGGCGGATCGGGACCGCGGAACAGGTGGCCCACGCGGTCCAGTTCCTCTGCGAGAACGACTTCGTCACCGGGGTCGATCTGCCGGTGGACGGCGGCCGGAGCATTTACGCCAATGACGGGCTGCAGACCGGCAGGAATATCGGTTGAGCTGCACCGTTGCTCGGAACGTGAACTACCGGCACGGGGGGTTACTGGGGCGGCTGGTTGGCCTGATCCCGCATCAACCGATCGAGCACGCCATTGACGAATCGCGGGCTGTTGCGGTCGCCATACCGCTTGGACAGCACGACGGCCTCGTTGACAGCGACCCGATCGGGAGTGTCGTCGAACAGGATTTCATATGCCCCCAGCCGCAACACGTTGCGATCCGTGACCGCCATCCGGGACAGCGTCCAGTTCGTGGCGAGCGACGCAATCTTCACGTCGATGGCGTCGCGTTTGGCCAGCGTCCCGCGGAGTAAATTGTCGGCAAAGTCGGTCAGTGCCTTCCGACCCTGCATTCGCGACCGGATGAAGGCCCGCGCCGATTCCTGATCCCGGTGGGGATTGATGTCAGCCTCGTAGAGCAACTGCAGGACGATTTCGCGGGCTCGACGTCGGGTTGCCATGGGAATGTGTGTCAAAAATTGGGAGTGCGGGACAGTAAACGAGCCCCGATGCCAGGCCCAGGATTAACGCCGATTCTTCGCCGCCACGCAAGCCGGGGCAGCCGCTCGCGGGCGAGCTTCCAGCTTGGGCGGAGGCACGATCGGGCCGATTCCGATTACACTCAGCCGAGCGAGCGATCGCGGCGGCTCGCGATCCGACCCGCCCAATATTTTCTTCGCGGGTTACCCGTCCCGAGCTGGAACGAGTGCATGGTGTCGGAGCGACCGATGCGGATCGATTTGGTGATCACTGAACTTTTCGTTGGCGGTGCCGAACGCTGCCTGACGCAACTGGCGATCGGACTCCAAGAGCGGGGCCACTCCGTGCGCGTGGCTTCGCTGGGGAGGTTGCCGCAAGGACACCAGGCCGATCTGTTGCGGCGATTGCGTGAGCGGACGATCGCCGTCGAATCGGCCGGCTGTGATCGCTCGCGCGACCTGTTTCGAGCCCACCGCTGGCTGCGGGACTGGTTTTCCCAGCATCCTCCCGATCTGGTCCAGTCGATGCTCTACCACGCGAACGTCATGACCGCCTGGGCATCCCGGTCTGCTGGGGTCCGCCGCGTGGTGGGGGGGATACGGGTCGCGGAAGATTCCTCGTTCCGCCGGTTGATCGAACGCCGCGCCCTGGCACGGATGGACGCTGTCGTCTGTGTGAGCGGTTCGGTTGAGCGTTTCGCCCAAACCGCGTTCGGCTCGTCGCTGCCACCCACCCGGGTGATTCCCAACGCGATCGATCTGACCGAAATCGATCGACAGTCGGCGTTCGCTTGGAGCCGGATCGGCTGGCCCGATGATTCGCAAGTTCTGCTCTTTGTCGGTCGCTTGCATCCCCAAAAAGGGACCGACGTGTTGGTTGCGGTTGTCGCCGACTTGCTCCACCGCTTTCCTGGGATGCGGTGTTGCTTGGTCGGGGAAGGACCGCAGCGCGCGGCGCTGCAACGAGTCGCCGACGCCCTCGGTGCCGATCGCTTTCAGTTGCTCGGCTGGCGCAGCGACGCCCTGGAAATGATCCGCGCCTGCCGCCTGCTCGTTTTGCCCAGTCGCTATGAGGGGATGCCCAACGTGGTGCTGGAAGCGATGGCCAGCGGCAAGCCGGTCGCGGTGACCCTCGTTGAAGGGGTCGCCGAACTACTCGCCCAGGGCACGTCGGAACAAAGCTGTCCGCCCAATGACCCCGCTGCGCTTCAGCGGCTGATCGAAACCCTGTGGCCAGATCTGCCCAGCTTGGAACGTTTGGGTTGCCAAAACCGCGCTCGCGTGGCCCAGGGGCACAGCGTGGCTGGGATGGTCGATCAATATGAAATGCTCTACAGATCCCTTATTTTCACCAAATAGCCCATGTCAGCATGGCTATAGGGGGGGTTTTTGTTCGTGATGGGAGGGCGGTTCCGGCCCCCTTGACCCTCCGAAATGCTAGCGTCGAATATCGTTAAGGCATTGTTAGATAGAGGGTTATGGCGAATGATCGGCGTCGTTTTAGAAAATTACGAGAACGATCTTTGATAAGCCCTGGTTTATGGCTAGCTTGAAGGTATGCTTTGCTCTGTCAAACGTCTTCCGCGAGTTCGCCTTGCGTGAGTCCTTGGCGAAATCAGCTTGCGGCCACGGGCTGATATCGCTTCGATTTCGAGCCACGCCCCTCAAGGACGCGGTTTTGAGGTCGCTCACGGGCCGGGTGCAGGATGCACCCGGTCGCGAACGCTCGCAGGTCTTTCGCTGCCACCGAGTCGAACAGCTGCAGGGCGTCCGTCGCAATGGGATGCTTACTCGGCAGTTGCTGGTGAGCCGGCGGGCATCTCACCGCTGATCCCACGCCAAGCGAATCAGTTGACTCGCCGCTCGGATTGTCTCAGCCACAGTCAGCTTGCTGGTGCCGTGTATTCGATCCGAAAAGACGATCGGCAATTCGGCCATTTGCCCGCCTCGGGCCCGCAACTTCAGCAGCACCTCTTCGAGCACCGCATAGCCCTCGCTGTGGATCGTGGTTGGATCGATCGCGGCCAGTGCGGCGACGCGGTAGCAGCGGAGCGATCCGCTGCAATCGGAGACCGGCAATCGCAGGACGGTTGCCGCGAAGCGGTTGACGATGCGGCTCATCAACCGTCGCCGAAGCGTCCAGTTGCGAACGGATCCTCCCGCACAGTAGCGTGAGCCGACGACCACATCGAGTTCGGGGTGCGCCAAGATGAGTTCGAGTAACTCGGGCAGCACTTCCGGTTCGTGGCTGAGATCGCCATCAAGGTTTAGCAAGAAGTCGTATCGCTGCTCGACGGCATACTCGAAGGCCCGCCGAATCGCGGTGCCCAAGCCCCGTTCGTGGTCCCGGATCACGACCCGGATCCGTGAATCGTGTTCCGCTCGCGCGAGCGCCCAAGCGCCGGTTTGGTCCGGCGATTGATCATCGATGATCAGCAAATCGGCGGTCGGCAGCGAGCGAAAAATCCGATCCACCAGTTCCGGCAGGTTTTCGATCTCGTTGTAAGTGCAAACCGCGACCAACACCCTCGGATTGAGGTTCGATCGGCTTTCGGTTTCGGCAGCGTTGTGGCCACC
Organism: Planctomycetaceae bacterium UBA6172; assembly: GCA_002422955.1. Lineage (GTDB taxonomy): Bacteria > Planctomycetota > Planctomycetia > Pirellulales > Pirellulaceae > UBA6163. Next base: position 13,846 of record DITY01000152.1, on the reverse strand, counting down.
CGAGTTTGCGGCCACGGCGGGGGTCCGGAATCAGCAGGCAGGTTGAGGAGTCGGATCAACTCCCAGGATGATTTCTTGGGCGAACCGAGGTAGCTCGTCGCGGGGGCCGGCGAGGCCGACCACCAATTCTCGCAAGGCGCCGCCCGGTCGCGACACCGCCACCGTCGATTCCAATCGAGCCTCGGCCGGCAATCGCGAAGCCACTCGCCGCACCGACAGCTTTCTCAGCGGCGTCAGGATCGTCGACGCCAGGGGTGCCGGCAACCAGGGGGTGCTCAGCAACCGACCCCACCAGCCGATGCCACCCCGCATGCAGGCAAAACGGTGATCCGGCAACAGGTCCAAACGGACGTGACGCCCAGTCCGCTGGATCAACTGGCGGCACAACGAGACGTAAAACTCGTCTCGCAGTACCAATCGGGGGTCGATGACCAGGACCGGTGTGACGCCCCGCTGACCTTCCAGCTCGCAGAGGACCTGGATCAGCGGTTCGAGTCGGCTGTCAGCAGAGGTTTCACAGACGCTTCCCATAACGGATACCTTTTAGCGATGGCCCCGCAGTCGTGCAAAGAGGTCTTGATAGCTCTGGTCGACCTCCCGGGGCGGTTTTCTCATGCCGCCCGAAGCGATGAAACCGGTGTGAGGCTCCTCGATCCGCGTGATCAGATCGTCATCCAGAATCAGGAGCTCTCGGTCATCCCGCTCGTCGATCGCGCCGGTGTCCGACGCTGGCTCAACCGACTCCTGCCGCAGGGCGGTAGCTGCCACCGTCCGCAGACGCTTGATCTCGGCATGCAAACGCCGTTCCGCGCTGGCCGGGTCGAGATCTTGCTGCGCCGCGGCGTCGGAGCGAACTCGGCCCACCGCTTCGATCGAAACCGTCGATTCATCATCAAAGCCGTCGCCGAATAACACGCGATCCGAGGGGACCGCGGCCACCGCTTTGTCGCTAGGCAGCGCTCGCGTCGGTTCCGAGCTCGCTGAAATCCGGATCGCTCCCTCGCCCGCGACGGTCGCTACCGCCGGCGTCGCGGTGAACTCGGAATCGTCCATCGAAGGGGTCAAGCAATCGATCGAGCCAAACTTGAGGATCGCTGCTAAGTCCGCCTGCGGGTCGTCCACTTCGGGTTCCACGGCCCATTCGGCTTCGTCAGCGGTTTCGCCAACCTCGGCTATCAATTCGTCGCCTTCGAAATCCTGAACTTCGTCGACCAAGTCCGAAGGCTCCTCGTCCAGTTCACCGAACTCGATCGTCGACTGCAGCGGCCGGATCGCGGCGTCTAGCACGGGGCTGGGCAATTGTTGAGAGTCAGCCCAAGCGATCTGCACACAGGCGTTGTCCACCCGATTGGCGTGCCGCATCCTGGCGATTTCGACCGCCCCGTCCATCAGATGGTTGATCAGACGAGGGATCCCCGCGCTGGCGAAATGCACCGCCCGAATCGCGTCCTCATCCACTTCGATGCCGATCGGTTTGATCGATTCGCGAATGTAGAACGCCGTCTCATCCAAATTCAACGGGTGCAGGTAGCAACGCGCCGCAATCCGCTGAACGAACGACTCCAGGTGCGGGTCCGCCAACGAGTCCTCCAGCGCCGGTCCACCCAGCAGGACGGTTTGAACCAGCGGGCGACCGCAGCGGACCAGATTGGTCAACATCCGAATCTCATCGAGCAGATCGGCGGACAAGGCCTGGGCTTCATCGATCACCAGCAACAGCGGCCTGGGGTTATCGGTGTCGCTCGTCAGCCGATCGACCAATGTCAGGTGCAACGCGTCCTCATCGGCTTCGCGGGACGGTCGGCCGAGGTGGTGCAGCAGTTGGCGAATCAGCCCCGCACGGGTGCCGAAACGCGTCTCCCCCAGCAGCACGGCCAGATGCGTTTTCCCATGAAGCGAAATCAGCGTCTGACCCAACAGGGTTTTGCCCGTGCCGGGCGGCCCCATCACCACGCCCAAGGCCTCGCCCCGGCTGATCATTCGGCAAAGCCTCCGGATCGCCTCATCAATCGGTCCGACCGGCAGATAATGCTCAGGGGCCGGCACAGCCGGAAAGGGGCGATCCAAATCGGCCGTAACGGGCTGGTTCATCGCAGTTCAAATTGGTTGAGGGTTAACTCGGGTCCGCTGTCGCGGCCTAGCCCGGATCTTCCGGCAGGCAGCACCGCGAGCAGCGGTGTCGCTCCGGTTCATTCTTCGGCATCCTCCGCTCAATCGCTAAAACCGATCTTTCCCTGAGATTGAAATCACTCCCAAACAACGCCCCAGCGGCTACAATCACCAGCCCCTTCAACTCCTCTCTCGGGTCTAGCTAATTAGCTGTCTTCCCTAGATTGACTGTGTTTCCACTTGGATTGCCACTTAGATTGCCGGAGCAGACATGGCTCGCTTGATCTTGCTGTTGTGGATGTCGTTGATGGCGGCCCCGAGTCTCCGCTGCATTCAGGCTGCCGAGCGGAATATCGTCTTCATCATCACGGATGACGAAAGCCCGACGCTCGGTTGCTATGGCGACCTTGTGGCCAAGACGCCGGCGATCGACCGCATCGCCGCGGACGGGGTGTTGTTTCGCAACGCCTTCGCCACCACGGCCTCCTGCAGCGCCAGTCGGAGCGTCGTACTCAGCGGGTTGCACAACCACCGGAACGGCCAGTATGGCCATCAGCACCACTTCCACAAGTTCCTGACGTTTGACGACGTGGGGCGACTGAGCCTGCCGAATGTCCTCGGAAAGCTCGGCTACCGAACGGGCCAAATCGGCAAGTACCACGTCGGTCCCGAGCCCGTGTACCACTTCGAAACCTACCTGCGGGGTGACGGTCGCAACGCCGTCCAAATGGCGGAGAATGCGAAGGCGTTCATCACCGCCGACGACGCGCGGCCCTTTTTCCTCTATTTCGCAACGGCCGATCCCCATCGCGGGGGTGGGATCGACCAGACTTCTCAGCGGGAACTCAAGCCCGACCTGTTCGGCAACCTGCCCAATGGGGGAAGTCATCCCGGCGTCACGGAAACCTTTTATGACCCTGACGAGGTCCCGGTCCCGCCGTTCCTGCCCGATACGCCGGAGACCCGCGAGGAGTTGGCGCACTACTACCAGTCCTGTTCCCGCGTCGATGCCGGTGTCGCCAGGCTGGTCGAGATCCTGCGGGAGGCTGGCCTGTACGAGAAGACCCTGCTGGTGTTCACTTCGGATCACGGCATGGCATTTTCCGGAGGCAAGACCACGGTTTACGAAGGTGGCTTACGGGTACCGATGGTCGTCCGCGATCCCTACCAAACTCGGCGTGGGTTCGCATCGGACGCGCTCCTCAGCCACATCGATATCACACCGACGCTGATCGATTACGCCGGTGGGCTCGATCCCGAAACCAACGGGCCCACCCGCTACGGCGTCGACACGACCCCCCCGCGCCGCGGCCCAATGCCGGTCGACAATCGTGACGGCGGCAAACCGTTTGACGCCTACCATGGCAAGTCGTGGTTGCCGGCCCTCGCCGACCCGGAGGCCGAACACTGGGATACGATTTTCGCTTCCCATACGTTTCACGAGATCCAGATGTACTACCCGATGCGGGTTGTACGCGACGACTCCTACAAGCTGATCTGGAACATCGCGCACGGGTTGCCTTATCCGTTCGCGTCCGACTTGTGGGCGGCATCCAGTTGGCAGGCGCAATTTCGCCAGGGTCTCGACGCCAACTATGGGCGGAAAACGGTCGGCCAGTACATCCACCGGCCCCGGTTCGAACTCTACGACATCCGTAACGATCCCGACGAAACGACCAACCTAGCGGAAAGTCCTGAGCATGCCGAAATCCTTCGCCAATACCAGGACAAACTCAAGCAAGTCCAGCGCGAGATGGATGATCCCTGGATCACCAAGTGGGACTACGAATAACCCATCAGGAACCTTCGCGGGTTGCTCGACTCAGCCTTTGAAAGCGTATTGTTGCAACTCTTCCAGACTGGCGAACTCAAGCGCCGACATGTGCGTCGCCTCCAACACCACCAGCGGAGCCTGTCCCGCGTCGAAGGCCTCTTTCCATCTCGCCGCGCACAGGCACCAGCGATCGCCGGCTTGCAATCCCGGGAACTGATAGGCCGCGTTGGGAGTGCTGAGATCATTACCGCGGCTGCGGCTGAAGCGGAGGAATTCCTCGGACATCACGGCGCATACGACATGCAAGCCGGCATCCGAGGCGCCGGTGTTGCAGCAGCCGTCACGATAAAAACCTGTTAACGGATCGGTACCGCAGGTCGCCAATTCGGTTCCCAGAACATTCTTCGCGGTCGCCATGCCCGACTTCCCCTCACGATCGATGACGCGTTTGATCAACCGCCCTGCAACTTAGCGAACCCACGCGGCCGGCGATACCTCCCAGGCGATCCGCTCATCGGCTCTGAATGCCGGGGATGCCGATCGCCGCAGAGGGCTCGACGCGGAACCCCGGTTCGGACCCTTTCACCTTAAACCTCGGCAACCCGATCCAGCCGCCGCTTGAGTTCCTCGACTTCGAGCTCCAACAGCTCCACTCGCTCGCGCAGTTCAGCGACACCATCCGCCCCCGCGCGGTGCGACGTCGCGCCGGCCGTGGCGGACTTGACCGGCAGATCGTCGTCGACTTGGGCCAGCACTTTCTGGGCGAGATACTTTTGCTCGTCCGGCGGATACAGGGCGTGCGAGAAAGTTTGCCCGCGGCCGGGAGGCGTCAAGGCCTGGACCAACCCCGCTTGCTGCAAGCGATCGAGCACGCCGGACAGGGTATCCAGATCGGGAAACTCGTGCATCCGCGAGGCTCGCGCGCGAAGTTCGCCAGCCGTCTGCGGACCTCGTAGCAGCAATTCCGCCATCACCGCGGCGCCCGCGGCGTCCACTCCGAGCCATTCGTAGGCGGCATGCCGATACTTATTCACTCGGCCGCTACCCTGGATTTCGCGGACGGCCCCGACCGCCTTCAGGTGGTCGAGCGCTATCGTGACTTCCTCGTCGTCCAACTGCATCTGTGGGGCGCGATTGGATTTTTGGTTCGACCCGGCGACCAGCGCGACGAGCGTCAAGGGATAGCTCTCGGGAGTCGTCTTCGCTTTTTCGACCAGCACCCCCAACACCCGCCGCTCATTCCTGCCGATCGGCTGCCAGCCGGCTGCGTCTCCACTCAGGTTGCTCGCCTCAGTCATCTGTCATTCCCTCTGGTGCTTGCCGAATGGTCGTTCGCCGCCGCAAAGATCGCGCCGGCGGACATAAGTCGTGGCGAACATTCTAACCCTCGCGCCCCCTCAGCCCCCAGCCCCATGCGGCACGGCGAAGGGCAGGTCTCATGCGACACAGGCCGCGGTGAGGCTTGCTTAATCGACGGAAAAGGTGCCGTGGGACCAGCGGACCTCCGCCGGAGGTTCCAGGGCGTAAGCGCCAACGCCGCGATCCGCCCATTCGCCGTTGACTCGAAAGGTCCAGCCCAGTCCCGCCGTCGTCCCGAGCTCTCCGATCGAGTCCACGAAGGCCGTACTGCCCGAGCCGATGATCTTGATCGCGGGCTCTTCGATTCGCGAAATCACTTCCGCGATCGTCGTGCCGGGCTGAACCTGCTCCACCTCGCGTCGGATCTCCTGGCCACCGATCTCGATCACTACGGTCACGGTGCCGGGCTCAGCCGCGACCGCTTCGGGACGCGGGGCGGTCGAACGCGAACAGCCGCTGACGCAAATCGCGAGGGCGAACGCGAGCAGCAGCGGGCGCGGGCGGAGGGGACGCCACGAACCGGCGCCGGGAATTGCCGTGTCGGGCCGCTGGGAAAGGCAGTCGCTGGGATGGGTCATGGTGAACGTTCCTCGCTCCAAAAAGTCGTCGGGTCGGTCGCAATCGACAGGGCTTTGCCGCCCACCTTGAGAAACCGCAGATCGCCTTCGCCGGGGTAGCGTCAGCCTCGAAGTGTTTGGTTTACCATATCGCCATGATTTCGAAACCGACCCCTCTCGATGAGCCCGCGGGCAACTTGGCCACCGATTCCAACGCGTCCACTTGTACCGCGGCCCCGCTCGCCCTGGTCGGCGCGGGCGTTGTCGGCCGCGCGATTCTCGATCAGTGCATCCGGCATGGCCTGCAGGTCTGGCTGCTGGATGTCGATGCGGCGGCCTTGCAACGGGCTGCCGAGGCGGTGCGAGCGAACGAGCCCGGCGTCTCGATCACGCCACTCCCCGATCCGATCGAAGGTGTCCGGGCGCTGCGGTTCTGCGATCGATCGAACTCCCCTGTGAGCGGACCGCCGCGACTCGTGATCGAATCGATTGCCGAGAATCTCGCCGTCAAACGTGCCTTCTTTACGGCCGCGGCCGCGACTTGGGGAAGCGACTGCATTCTTACCACGAACACCTCGAACCTCCGGGTGGCCGAGATTTTCGACGCTCTGCCGGATCATCCGCATTGCCTCGGGATGCACTTCTTCATGCCGGTCGCCTGGCGGCCACTGGTCGAGTTAATCCCGCGTGAGTCGACCGCCCCCGCCGCCCTGCAAGCCTGTCGCGACTTGGCAGCGCGACTGGGCAAGCGAACCCTCGTGACGGGTGACCACCCCGGCTTCGTCGTCAATCGACTGCTGGCCCCCTATCTCAATCAGGCTTTGCTGTTGCTGGGGCGGGGCGCCACGGCAACAACCCTGCAGACCGCCGCTCGGGAATTCGGCATGCCGATTTCGCCGCTGGAGTTGATCGATCGGATCGGCATACGCACGGCGTTCGACTCGGGGCGAGTTTTTTGGCGTGCCTTTCCCAAGCGGATCGATCCGGCGCCGATTTTGCCGGGCATGATCAAGGCCAATCGCTTGGGGGCTGCCGCCGGCGGTGGCTTTTTCGAGCCACTGCTCGGCGAACCTGGCGTTGAATCGACCGGGCCGCTGCATCCGCGCGCCCAAGAGGTGATCACGCGGTATGCCCGAGACCCGCGGGCCTGGAGTACCGCGGAAGTGATCGAGAATCTGGCGATCCCGATGTGGATTGAGGCGTCGCAAATCCTGGCCGATCGGGTCGTCGGTTCGGTCGAGGAGATTGAACTCGCGGTCGCGGGTGGCTTGGGTTTTCAGGGCGGATTCTTTCGCTTCTTCGAATCGCTTGGCAGCCGCCGCCTTCGCGAAGTACTCGCTTCGGCCGGCAATACCCCTGCCCTGACCGCGCCGGATCGCTTGATCGAAGCGCTCGCCTCGGCCCCCTCGCCCGTTTCGGCGAGCTTGCGCTACGCCGGGTCGGAACCCGACGCCTAGCGGGGCTCACCGCTGGGAGAACACGCCGCTCGGGCTCACGACGAGCCTTCCGATTCGCCGCTACCGGTGCCACTGAGCACGGCCATGAAGGCCTTTTGGCTGATTTCCACGTTGCCGACGGCCTTCATCCGCTTCTTCCCTTCTTTCTGTTTCTGCAGCAATTTCCGTTTCCGCGTGATATCGCCGCCATAGCATTTCGCGGTCACGTTCTTGCGCATCGCGGGCACCGTCTCACGGGCGATGACGCGGGCGCCGATCGCGGCTTGGACGGCCACTTCGAACATGTGTCGCTCGATTTCGGACTTCAGTTTTTTCACCACCGCCCGTCCCCGCCGATCGGCATCCGCGCGGTTGCAGACGATGCTCAGCGCGTCGACCCGGTTCCCGTTGACCAGGATATCGAGCCGGCACAAATCCGCCGGTTCGTAGCCCATCATCTCATAATCGAGCGTCCCATAACCCCGAGTCGCGCTCTTGATCTTGTCATGCAGATCATAAATCACTTCGGCGAGCGGGATGTCATAAATCAACATGGCGCGTTGGGTGCCGATGTATTCCTGCCCCCGCTGGACTCCCCGGCGTTCCTGCGCCAATCGCATGATCGCGCCGATGTAGTCGGTCGGGATGACGATGCTGCAACGGACGATCGGTTGACGAAACTCCTCGATGTCGCCGGGGTCCGGCACGTCCTGAGGCTTGTGAATCGTCAGCGTCTCGCCCCGTTTGTTGACGACCTCATAGGTCACGTTGGGAGCGGTCTGAACCAGGTCGACATCGGATTCCTGTTCCAACCGCTGCTGCACGATTTCCATGTGCAACAGGCCGAGAAATCCGCAGCGGAACCCGAACCCCAAGGCGTCGCTCGTCTCCGGCTCGAAATCGAAACTGGGGTCGTTGATCGCCAACCTTTCGAGCGCTTCGCGGAGTTCGGTGAAGTCCTGCCCATCGCTGGGGAAAAGTCCGCAATACACCATCCGCTTGGGGCGGTCGTAGCCGGGCAAAGGTTCCGCCGCATCGGCACCCGTGGTGCTGATCGTGTCACCGATGTGGACGTCGCCGAGCGACTTGATGTTGCAGATCAGATAACCCACCTGACCGACGACCAATTCGTCACAAGCTTTACGGGCCGGGACGAATTGGCCCAACTCGATGATTTCGTGTTGTGATTTGGCTCGCAAAAAACGAATCTTCTGACCCTTGCGGACCGTCCCATTCATCATCCGAACGTAGGTGATCGCCCCGCGATAATCGTCATAACTCGAATCAAACACCATCGCTTGCAACGGGCCGTCTGGTGTTCCGCCCGGAGCCGGGATCAGACGGATGATCGTACGGAGCAGTTCATCGACGCCGACGCCCGTTTTGGCACTGACCTTAACGCAATCGTCCGGGTCGATCCCGAGCGTTTGGTGCATCTCCTCCGCCACTTCCTCCGGGCGGGCATAGGCCAAATCGATCTTGTTGATCACGGGAATGATCTTCAGGTCGTGGGCCATCGCGGCGTAAGCATTGGCGACCGTCTGCGCCTCGACACCCTGGAACGCGTCGACCAACAACAAGGCGCCTTCGCAACAAGCCAGTGACCGTGACACTTCGTAGTGAAAGTCGACGTGTCCTGGCGTGTCGATCAAGTTGAGTTCATAGGCTTCGCCATCCTGCTTGTAACGCATCGACACCGCGCGGGCCTTGATCGTGATCCCCCGCTGCCGTTCCAAATCGAGATCGTCGAGCAACTGCTCCTTCATCAACCGTTTCTCGACCGTACCGGTATGTTCCAGCAGCCGATCGGCCAGCGTGCTCTTGCCGTGATCGATGTGGGCGATGATGCAGAAATTGCGAATATTTTTTGTCATATCAAAGTTCGTTGAAAAATCCGCCGCCCTGTGGCCTCACCACCCCAGACGCTGCGTGGATGTTCGGGATCAAAGTGAATCCCGACCTGACCCGGCCGAACTGTCGGCGCTAAAACGCTGGCGAGCATAGCCGGCCGCGCCCAAGTATCCCGCATCGGACCCGAGTTTGGCAAAGCCGATTCGGGTCCCTCGAAATACGTTTTCGAATGTCCGCCGCCGAAACTCTTCGGCGACGCCGGCGAGAAAACGTCTGCCGATCGCGCAGTCCCTGCCGCCAAAGGTCATCGCCCCGCCGATCACGACCACGCCCGGGTCCAAGACATGGACGATCGTCGTCACACCGACACCCAGCCAGCGGGCCGCCTCATCGATGATCTCGAGGGATAACCAGTCACCCCCCAGGGCCGCCCGATAAACGTCCAGCGGAGTGAGCTCGCGGCGCAAGTCAGCCAGCGAGCTTGCCGCGCCCTCGTCCAATCGCTGGCGAGTCCGCAGCGCCACGGCCGCGGCGGACGCATAGGCTTCCAATTGGCCACGACCGCCACCCCAAGCGCACAGCCGCGCGTCGGCGGCGGAGTCGACGATCAAGTGGCCGAACTCGCCCCCAAAACTGTTGGTCCCATGGATCATCTGGCCATCCGCCAAGATCCCGCCGCCGACACCCGTGCCGAGCGTGATCAAGACCATCGAGCGCGCCGATTCACCGCCCCCTAACCAATACTCGCCGAAGGCCGCCGCGTTCGCGTCGTTGATGAACGCTACCGGGACTCCGGTCAGCCCCGCCAAACAATCCCGCAAATTGAAGTCGAACCAGTGCGGCAGTTGCGGCGGCGCGATCAGCATGCCCGTCGCGGCATCCATCGGCCCCGGCGCCCCCAACCCGATCCCCGACACGTCGTCGCGCCGGATCCCCAGTCGGTTGACGAACCGATCGAGCAATTCGGCAACCCGCCGCATCGCGGCCTCAGGCCCCTCGGATTCCCGGGTCTCCAACGGCGCGAAGTCGAGCGTCTGACCGGCGTCATCGACCAGCCCGACTTTGATCCCCGTCCCGCCCACATCGACACCAAGAAAATAGGGACGCTTGGGGGACGTGCTGGGAGCGGTACTTTGGGGTCGATTCATGCGGGGTCAGGAGAAAATTACGAAGAACCAGATGCGGGACACTTCCGTGACAATCGCCCACTTCAACCCAGGAGTATAAAAATCGCCCCAGTTTTCCACAACGAGCGATTCTACCGGGCGACGGGAAACTCGCCGAAAATCGGCGCCGCTTCACCGCCGGGATCAGAGCGGCGCCGGCAGATCCCGCCGCCGGAAAACCCAGATCGCCAACCAGTAAAACAAGACGCCACCCGCGAGCAGCAGCAGCGGATAAACGCCCGGCCCGAACCAGGAGTCGGCGTCGGGACCGGTCAGACGCCACGGCGCCGCCCAGCCTCCCGACGCGGTCTCCGCGATCTGCTGCTGGGGACGGTACCAATTGAAGAACGACCAACCCCGCAACCAATTCAGCCGTTCGGTCGACTTGCCGAGACCGAAAATGACCAGTTGGATCACATAAATTGCCAGGACCCCACCGATCGTCCGCCAACGGTAACGGTCCATACTGCTCAACAACGTCGCTAACCCCAGCAGGAACAGGCCGAAGGCAAAGAGCGAATAGATCCCGGTCGCGAAATCGAGCGGGTCGACGACGCTGCTCATCGGAAAGGTCGTTTTGGTCGGTCCCGCTACCGTCAACGGCAGCTCGATCGCCGTGAACGGGATTCGCACCGACGGCGGCGGCACCGTTTCCGTGATCTCGGTCCGCGCGATCCCGACCGCGATTCCCGCCCACAGCGCCAACACGAGTAGCAGCAACCCCATGGTCGACACGAACGCGTGCGACAAAATCAATCGGGTTCGCGAGATCGGCTGGGCGAGCAGCATCTCGAGCGTCCCCCGCCCCAATTCGCCACTGACCACGTCGGACCCCCGAGCGATCGCCCAAATCGCCGTGCAAAAGATCACGATCGGTTCGTCAAAGGTCATGCCGACCCGGCCCGTGTGGGTGAACAGGGCGTCGAAACCGATCGGGGCAAACCGCTCGAAGTCGCGGAATTGCTCAAGAATCGTGCGAAATTGCCCCATGTCGATCAAGCTGCTGACCCACACCCGCACCCAAGCGAATGCGAACAACGTCAGCGCACACGCCAACCACAACAACGACGATTGGACCACGTAGGTCCGAACGAGCACGCGATCGATCAAGACGGACTCGCCTCGTCGAAATGGACCGAATCGTAGACCGCTCGCAAGCCGAAGGTTTCTGCCCGGATCTGGTCCAATTCCAACGAAGCCAGCCAGCCGAGTGTCGGCGCCAAGTCGCCGACCGTCTCGATGATCACGCTCGGCCCGTCCGTGGTCAGACGCGAAATCGAATCCCGCAACCGGTCGGGGATGGTCGGCGCGGGCTGGGGCTGACGCCGTGTCGCGAAAATCCGATGCCGCGCCCGCAAATCGGCGAGCGTCTGTTGACGGGCCAATCGACCCCGCTTGAGCAGCACCACCCGGTCGCAGACCTCTTCGATTTCCGTCAGCACATGCGACGAAAAAATGACCGTGCGGCCTGCCCGCTGCGCTTCCGACACCAAGGCCAACACCTGCGAGCGGACCGTCGGGTCCAAGTTGGCGGTCGGTTCATCCAGGATCAGGATCGGCGATTTCGAACTGATCACCGTCGCGATGGCAAGCTTTTGTCGCATCCCGGTCGACATGAACCCGACGTGGCGTTGCAGGTCGAGTTCCAATCGCTCGGCGACCGCGAGTGCCGCTTCATAATCGCCGTCCGGCCGAATGTCGGCGAAGAACTTGAGCACCGCGCGGCCACGAAGATGGCGTGGCAACCGGGCGTCACCTGGCAGGTAGGAGACGCATCGTCGGACCCCGACCGAATCGCTCGCCGGATCGATCCCCATCACTTCCGCCCGGCCTGACGTTCGCTGCAGAAATCCCAGCAGCGTTCGGATCAGCGTCGTCTTGCCCGCGCCATTGGGACCGAGCAGCCCGAAAACTTCGCCCCGCTGGATCTCCAGCGACAGATCGATGAGCGCATCGAAGGTACCGTACCGCTTCCCCAAGCGATCGGTCATCACCGCCGGAACTGCCTCCCGCTGGTGGGTCTCCAAGGACCGGTTTCGCTCGCCAATGACGCCCAGCCGCGACGATTCCTCGTCCGCGGCGGTCGATGGCGATTCGATGGGGGAGGCGTGAACGGTCAAAGGGCAGCAAACCTGAAGGACGCGGGAACAAACCGCCGATCGGGCAATCCACGGCAGGGCAGCCGCGGTCTCCCGATATCAGTCTGTCCGGCATCCGCCTTGCGGGCAAGTCACCCGAGGTCCACTGGTGGTCTACCTCTGGGGTACTCGCCTCTGGCCGATTCGCGAATGAACTGCTCAAGCCGCGGTTCGCACCGCCTGGGCGGCGAAGTAATGGCTGATCGCCTCCACTACCCGCGTTTGCTCGTCGATCCGCAACTCCGGATAGATCGGCAAGTTCAACACTTCGGCCGCCGCGGCCTCGGTTTCGCCCAGCCCACCCCGTGCGATCCGGAAATCGGTGAAGCATTTTTGGCGGTGCATCGGGATCGGATAATAAATTTCGCTGCCGATTCCCTGGTCCGCCAGGTAAGCCTTCAACTCGTCGCGACGCCCGCCATTCACGCGGATCGAATACTGGTTCCACACGTGAAACGCCGCCGGGTCGCGATACGGCAACGTGATCTGTTCCCGGCCGACCAACCCGGAGTCGCTGAACATTTGCAAGTACCGCGCCGCGTTCTTCTGCCGCGCCTCGACGCCCGCACCCAAGTGCTTCATCTTGACCCGCAGCACGGCTGCCTGGAACGAATCGAGACGGCTGTTGATGCCGACCAGATGGTGGTGATAACGGGGCCGCATGCCATGCGCCGCGAGCAACCGCAGCCGATCGGCCAGCGCCGCATCGCCTGCCGTCATCATGCCGCCATCGCCCATGCCGCCCAAGTTCTTGGTGGGATAGAAGCTGAAACAGCCCACGACACCCCAACTTCCCGCCGGACGACTGTGGTAGGCCGCGCCGATCGCCTGCGCGGCGTCTTCGATCACCGGAATGTCACGGCTGCCCGCGATCTGGCAAATTCGATCGATTTCGGCGCATTGGCCAAACAGGTGGACCGGGATGACCGCTTTGGTCCGCGGGCCGATCGCCGCTTCCAACTTGTCCGCATCGAGGTTGAACGTATCTCGCCGGATGTCGACGAAGACCGGCGTGGCACCTAACCGCGTGATGCAGCTGACCGACGCGAAAAAGGTAAAGCTGGGGACGATGACTTCGTCGCCGGGGCCGATGGACAGCGCCATCAACGCCAGCAGCAACGCATCGCTCCCCGAAGCACAGCCGATCGCGTGGGCTGCTTGACTGTGGGCCGCAATTTCGCGTTCCAGCTCTTCGACATCGGGTCCGAAGAAAAAGCGGCCGCTGTCGATGACCCGGCCGATCGCCTCCAAGAACTCCTCACGCAGAGGGGAGTTACCGCGACCGACATCCAATAGGGGAACCGATGTGACGGGAGCAGACATATCCAGCCTTCCTTGGCAGGTGGTTAAGCAGCGAGGGTGATTCCGATACCGCGGAACGGCGTTCAACTGCCAGCGCCGCGGCACTTTTCCCCAGATGTAATCCTCCCCCTTCTCCGCCGTCAAGATCACCGCC
>DITY01000116.1:37567-39676 GCA_002422955.1 Planctomycetaceae bacterium UBA6172 | reverse complement strand
CGATACGGGATGAACCGGCTCGGCCAGTGCTGCCTGTTGGCGCGACGGCTGATCGAAGCGGGAGTGCGTTTCGTGACGGTGAACTCGTTCTTGACCGTGTTCAACGAAATCACCTGGGACATCCATGGCAGCAAACCGTTCACCACGATCGAGGGGATGAAGAACATCGTCGCCCCGATGTACGACCAAGCCTATTCCGCCTTGATCGAGGATCTGGACCAACGCGGACTGCTCGGTGACACGCTGGTAACGACGCTCGCCGAGTTCGGACGGACCCCTAAAGTCAATCCCGCGGGCGGACGCGACCACTGGCCCCAGTGCTTCTCCTGCACCTTCGCCGGCGGCGGTATCCAAGGCGGCCGCGCGATCGGCGCCAGCGACCCGATCGGCGCGGTCCCGGCGGACCGACCGGCGAGCCCCGGCGAAGTCATCGCGACGATCTTCAAATCGCTCGGTTTGGACCTGCAGACCGAACTGCCCGGCCCCGGTGGCCGCCCGTTCCCGTTGGTCGATTTTGGCACCCGCGAAATCCGTGAGCTGTTTGCGTAAAAAATGATTCTTCGAAAATCTCCCACGCGTCTGCAGTCACCTACCCGTTGGTCGTGCCGCTTGCTCGTCACGCTCGCGTGCCTCGTTCTGGCACCCTCCGCTGGCCATTCCGCCGGGCCGGCGCCCGGTCCGAGTGACGCGCCCGGTCCGAGTGACGCGAATGGTCCGAGTGACGCGAATGGTCCGAGTGACGCGCCCGGTCCGAGTGACGCAACCGGTCCGAGTGACGCGCCCGGTCCGAGTGACGCGAATGGTCCCTCCGACGATAAGCGTCCCAGCGACTTGAGCGGCCCGATCGCCGTGTTGCCGCACGATTTCACGTTGCATGGCCCGGGCGCGCGGCAGCAGTTGCTGGTCGCGCGTCAGGCCGATGAGATGCTGGGCGCGAATCTGGCCAGCGACCAGGTCACGCTCAGTTCGAGTGACGCAGCGGTGTTTCGAATCGTCGATGAAACCGCGATCCCGGTTGGCGATGGCCAGGCGGAACTGATCGCCCGCGCGGCCGATGGGCTGACCGCGACCGCGACGGTGCGAGTCGTCGGGATGGCGGGACCGGCGGAGAGCAGTTTCCGTAACGACGTGATGCCGATCCTGTCACGGCTGGGCTGCAACAGCGGCGCGTGCCACGGGGCGTTGGCGGGCAAGGGCGGCTTTCGCCTGTCGTTGCGCGGATACGACCCCGCCGCGGATCACGCGTCGATCGCCCGGCAATTGCGCGGCCGCCGGATCGAGATCGCCGATCCAGGGCAAAGCCTGCTGCTGACCAAGCCGACCGGAGCGTTGCCGCACAAAGGCGGCCTCCGCCTGGCGACCGATAGCCGCGAATATCAGGTGCTGGCGAACTGGATCGCCGGCGGCGCGCCAGCGCCCACCGAGCAGGACGCACGCGTGCGGTCGATCCGCGTGTTGCCCGAGCAATCGCTGCTCCTACCCGGCCAGTCGGCGCGCGTGTTGGTCCAAGCCGAATACGATGACGGCCGCGTGATCGATGTCACGCATTTGGCCAAGTATTCCGCGACCGACGAAGCGGTGGCGGGAGTCGACGAGCATGGCCGGGTGACCGTTCGCGGAGCGGGCGAAGCGGCGGTGTTGGTCTGGTTCGACTCGCGGGTATTGCTGTCGCGGATGACGGTGCCCTTCCCCCATTCGATCGACCCGGCGGTCTACGCGACGTTGCCGCGGAACAACTTCATCGACGAGTTGAACTTGGCGCAATTGCAAACGTTGCAGCTGCTCCCGAGCGAACCGGCTGATCGAGAAACGTTCATCCGCCGGGCCACGATCGACACCATCGGACGCTTGCCGACGGCCGAAGAAACGGTGGCCTACCTGGCGGACGATCAGCCTGGGGCGCGCGGCCGATTGATCGAGCGGTTGCTCGCCAGCGATTCGTTCGTCGATTATTGGACCTACAAATGGAGCGACCTGCTGTTGATCAACGGCACGAAGCTGCGCCCGGTCGCGGTCAAGTCGTTTCACGATTGGCTGCGACAGGCCGTGAAGGAAAATCAGCCGTGGGACCAATTGGTCCGCGAGATCCTGACCTCGACCGGCGATAGC
>DITY01000116.1:36826-37542 GCA_002422955.1 Planctomycetaceae bacterium UBA6172 | reverse complement strand
CTGTCGATCGGCTGTGCGAAATGCCACAACCATCCGCTCGAAAAATGGACCAACGATCAATATTACGCGATGGCGAATCTGTTCTCGCGTGTCCGCGCCAAAGGTTGGGGCGGCGAGCCGCGGAACGGCGACGGATTGCGGACGGTGTACAACGATCAGACGGGCGAACTGATTCAGCCGGGGCGCGGTAAGCCGCAGCCCCCCGCGCCGCTGGATGCCGACCCGATCCCGTTTGACGCTCCGGGTGACCGTCGCCAGGTCGCGGCCGACTGGATCACCAACCCCGACAATCCGTACTTCGCCCGGGCGATCACCAACCGGATTTGGGCCAACTTCTTCGGCCGCGGGTTGGTCGAGCAGGTCGACGATCTACGGCTGAGTAACCCGGCCACCAATGAACCGCTGTTGGCCGCCAGCTCGCAGTACCTGATCGACAAGGGTTTCGATCTGAAGGAGCTGATGCGGCTGATTTTGGACTCGGAAACTTACGGCCGCCGCAGCGAGTCGCTGCCGGAGAACGTCGCGGAAACGAAGTACCACAGCCGCTATTATCCCCGGCGGCTGATGGCCGAAGTGCTGCTGGACGCGATCGATCAGGTGTTGGAAACCTCCAGCCCCTTCACCACGGTCGCGTTCCCTGGGGCCGATTCGCAACCGACCGACTTCTACCCGACCGGCACCCGCGCGATCCAGCTCTACGATTCCGCGATCGATTC
>DITY01000116.1:36199-36755 GCA_002422955.1 Planctomycetaceae bacterium UBA6172 | reverse complement strand
TTGAGCGACGCGGAGATCGTCGAGCGATTGTTCCTGGTCGCGCTATCCCGACCGCCCACCGCCGACGAAGCGGCCCGGCTGCTGGCTGTGATCACCGAATATGGTGACGATCGTCGCCTGGCATTCGAAGACGCTTGCTGGAGCGTGTTGGCCAGCGGCGAGTTCACTTTCAATCACTGAGCCTAACGGCCTGTATCGATTCCGCTCGAAAGAACATCAGCATGCCGATTCCTTGCACCCGATCGCTGCCCGCGTTTTCCTCCGCCCTGCCGTTTCTTGTCTCGCTTCTCGCGTTAACCGTTGGTGGCGCGGCCCGCGCGGCGGATAAGGTCGACTACGACCGCGATGTGTTGCCGATCCTGCAGACCTACTGCGTCTCCTGCCACACCGCCGACGATCCGCAAGGCGGGTTGGTGATGGAAGCGTTCGAGCCGCTGCTGCGCGGCGGCGACAGCGGCGCGGTGCTGACCCCAGGGGCCGCGAGCAGCAGCCGCCTGTGGTTGATGGCAACGGGCAAGCTGGAACCGGTCATGCCGCCCGACGGCGCGAAAGGGCC
>DITY01000116.1:34420-36186 GCA_002422955.1 Planctomycetaceae bacterium UBA6172 | reverse complement strand
GTGCCCGTGGTCGCGCGAGTCGCGACCGCCACCGTGCCGATCACGGCGATCGTCCTGCGGCCCGACGGTCTGCCGATCGTCGCCCGGTTCGGCCAAGTCGAATGGCTGGCTGCTGACGGCTCGGTCGCCGGTCAGCTGCCGCCGCAACCCGGCAAGGTCAACTCGCTGCGGCTCAGCCCTGACGGGACCCGGCTGCTGGTCGCTTCCGGAGTCACCGGGCTATATGGCCGGGCGGCGATTTACAACTTGGTCGATGGCGGTTTGGTCAATGAGATGATCGGCCATAACGACGTGATCCAAACGGCGATCTTTTCGCCGGACGGGAAGCGGGTCGCGACCGCGAGTTATGACAAGTCGATTCGGCTGTGGGACGCCCAAAGCGGCGAGTCGCTCCGGACCATTGCCGGCCACAACGGTGCGGTCTATTCGATCGCCTTTTCGCCCGACGGGAAAGTTTTGGTCAGCGGCAGCGCCGATGAGACGGTCAAGGTTTGGGACAGCGAAACGGGCCAGCGGCTCGACACGATGAGCCAATCCGAAGGCGAAGTCTACGCGGTCGCGGTCACGGCCGATGGAAAACAGGTGTTGGCGGGGAGCGCGGACAATCGCTTGCGAGTCTGGCGATTGGTTTCTACCAGCAGCCCTCAAATCAATCCGCTGATCGCCTCGCGGTTCGTCGATGAAACCCCGCTCACCCATTTATCGCTCTCCGGCGATGGCTCGCGGTTGGTCGTGATCAGCGAAGCGGGCAACGTGAAGGTCTTTTCGACGGGTGACTGGGTTCAAACCGCGGTACTGGAGCCGCTGGGGGACACCGCGACCGATGTCGCGATCGCGGAATCCGACGATGCGATCCTGATTTCGTTGGTCTCCGGCCAACTCGCCCGTCGCGCGTTGCCGGCGGCCGGCGCGTCCCGGCGGGCCGAGTCGGAAAGCGGCACCGGGCCACAACCGATCTTTGTCGATGTCGGCTCACTGACCAAGCTCGAGGAAGCCACGCTTCGCACGGCGCAAAACGTGCCGGCGTCGACCTCCGCTGACCAGTCGATCGCGTTGCCGCGCGGCGCCGAAGTGTCGGGCGTGGTGTCCGCGGCCGAGGAGGAAGATTGGTTCGCGTTCGAGGCCCATGCGGGCGAGGTCTGGGTGGTGGAGACTGACACAACGGGGCTGAACAGCCGCCTCGATTCGGTCGTGGAGTTGCTGGATGCTGCAGGCCAGCCGATCACGCAAGCACGTCTGCAGGCGGTGCGCGATTCCTATTTCACCTTCCGTGGCAAGGACAGCAAACAGACCGGCGACTTCCGCGTCTTCGCCTGGGAAGAGATGAAGCTGGGCGAATACTTCTATGCCTCGGGCGAGGTCACGCGGTTTTGGTTGTATCCCCGCGGTGCCGACTCGGGGTTCGACGTCTTCCCCGGGATGGGCAATCGCTGGACTTATTTCGGCACCAGCGGCGCGACGCACGCGTTGGGCGAACCGGCCTACATCGTCAAACCGCTCGGGTTCGACGAGCCTCCGGTCGCCAACGGCTTGCCCGTTTTCGATATCCCCTACCTGAATGATGACGAACCGACGCAGTCACGCGGCAAGGACAGTTATTTGCTGTTCACCGCCCCCGCGACCGGTGGTTATCGGATTCGCTTGCGCGACACGCGCGGCGAAGGCGGCGCGGACTACGGTTATCGCCTCCGCCTGCGCCCGGCTGCGCCAGGGTTTGTGCCGAGCGCCACGCCGATCGGTGCCAAGTTGCTCCGCGGTGCCGGACG
>DITY01000116.1:0-34343 GCA_002422955.1 Planctomycetaceae bacterium UBA6172 | reverse complement strand
GTCGAGCGGCCGGCTGGCACCGCGGGCAAGTTGTCGCTCGCCGATCGGGGCAAGGTGACCTTGGCGATCTATCCCGACAACGGGGATGCCAACAGCCCGCCGCTGGACCAGGACTCGGTCGTCAAGATTCGACCGGGCGAAACGATCTCGCTGGTCGTGCGGGCCGAGCGTGAGGAAGGCTTCACCACCGAGGTCTCGCTGGGGAATGAGCAAGCGGGGCGAAACCTGCCGTTCGGGTCGTTCGTCGACAACATCGGCCTGAATGGCCTGTTGATTCGAGAAAACGAAAGTGAGCGGCAATTCTTCATCACCGCTGATGAGGTCACGGAACCGGGGCGGCGGATGTTTTTCCTGACCGGCAATGTCGACGGCGGCCTGACCACCCGGCCGATCGTGTTGGAAGTCACGCCGTAGTCAGGTCGACTTGCCGACCTCATCCCTTGCGGAACACGCGGACGTCGTTGGGTCCGTAGAACAGCACCAACAGCGCGCCGGCGCCGCCGTAGCGGGCGAAGACCCGTTCATGAAAGACCCATTCGCCGGGCCAGGGATATCCGAACACGAGGGCGAAATCGTCCAGGTCGCTGGCGATCAGGTCATAAGCGGAGGGCACGGCGTGTCCGAGTGACGGGAACTCGGGGTTGGGCGACAGCGCTTCGGCGCCCGGGGGCAGGAAGTTGCCGCGAACCAGTTCAACCGGGGCGGCGAAGTCCTGGACCGTCTGGCGAGCCTGTTCCAGCAATCGCGATTCGGCTTCGATCCCGGTCACGTCGAGTCCCAACCGTGAGCCCAGCGCCGCGACCACCGCGAACCCGCAGCCCCACTCGACCATCCGATTTCCGGTCAGCAGACGCTGCTCGACGATCCAAGCCAGGACCCGATAGACAAGCTCGAAATCGCTGGCCACGAATTGCTCGATCTGCGGTTGGTCCCAGCGATCTTGGAAAGCCTGGATCCGGGCCCGCGAGTGAGCGATCAGGCGGTCGATCTCGGGATCGAGCGGGGTTTGGTCGAGCTGTCGCGGAGGCTCGATTCGTCGCAGGCTCGGCAGCCTATCGGCCCGTGGCCGAGAGCGGGCCGGCAAGACCTCGGGGATCTCGGTCGGAAATGGGATCCGGCCCTGATCGGCAGCGAGCTGGCGATGGGAGCGGCGTTTGTGACTCACCTCACAACCCCTCAGGAAGGCGGAATCAATCGGGACAGGTCCAATTCGAATAAACCATGGATTTCGTTACCGCCATTCCGGGGGCATTTGTTTAAAATGTGCGGATTGGGAGGTTTGACTAGGCTTCGGTCGTGACGTACTGTTTCGTAGACGGGGCGGCTGAGTTTGAGCTTACCGCCCGTCGGGATGGCTTTGGGGAGCGGAATTAGCGGATTTTTCCGAAATTTTTGCCCAGCGCCGAAGCGTCAGTTTCGAGAAACGAGTCTCTTCCATTCATTTTATCGCTTCATGAGTCACCGCCGAATCCACGCCCTGTCGTTCTTGACCGTCATCGCCATTTTCTCCGGGGTTGCGCCCGCCGAAGCTTCGGAACCGGGTTGGTTGCCCGTGGTCGTAGCCCGTGGCGAGCAGCGTGAGCAGATTCAGTCGCTGCCGATCGAGGACCGTCCGTATCGCCCGTTGCATTTTTATGGCAACACGGTTCGCCGCATGCACTACCGTGGCACGCCGTTGCCATCGCCCGCGGGTCTGCGGCCCGTGCCCGTCCGGCCGACGCTCCGCTGAGCCGCCATCCGCCGAGCCGGTTGCCCGCAGCCTGCCGAGTTGACCCATCAGGCTGCCGCCGCGCAGCCTGGCCTGGCAGGCAGCTTGGTCCCGCGTCAGATGGCGTCAAGCCAGCGGTAGCCCGGTCGGTTTACGCCCGCGCACGCACCCTTCGGGAGATCCCTGGGTGACCGGGTCGGGGCCGAACATCGCTTCGGCGTATTCGTCGATTTGCTCGGCCGTTTCGAAGTATTGATCGTAGCACCAATCGTTCTCGAACTCGCATTTGTCGGTCGTGTAATTGCGACAGATCCGCGGACGGGTTTCGTAAATGCCGCATCGGTAATCGGACAGCAAGTGCTTGCAGGTCGTGTGGACCAGCAGGAACCAGATGCCGTCGTCCACGAATACGGTCGCCCGATCGTGCAGCAAATACCAGCGGATGAAATCGAAGTCCTGCCGTTCGGTCGGCTCGTCGATCGGCAACGCGAAGTAATGGCAACACTTCGCCGTGCAGTGTTCGCAGAGGTTGGCCGTGTCGGGATAATCGGCGCGGCGTTGTCGCACGGTGGGCAGTTGCAACATCAGAGCAATGGCGGGTGAATAGGGCGGATGGGTTAGCTAGGTGGCGGACAAAAGCCTAGCAGATGGGTTTGCCAGCGGGTAGTCACTTGGGATACTCGGCCATTGCCCAACGGCTCTCGCGTCGGCGTGCGTCCCCGCGGTTCATCCGCCCCGGGGTTAGGCCGCCAGTCGGTTCGGTTATCGATTCTGTTCGCACCTGCTCAATTCGCACCTGCTCAAATCGGAGAATTTTGGTGGAAGTCGTCATCACCGCGTTGGGGCCAGACAATGTTGGGCTGGCCGACCCGATCATTCACTACGTCACGGGCGCGGGGGGACGGATTGCCGAAATTCAGATGTATGACCATGACGAAGAGCATCTGTTCGCGATGCTCTGTCGAGTCGACATCGAATCCGCGTCGCTGGGAATGCTCCGCGAGGCGATGCGGCAGATCGGCGATACCAAGAAGTTGGCGATCCGGGTCTGGAGCAGTGAGATTGCGGCCGGGCGATTGCCGCGGCTGGCGATCTGCGCGACCTACCTGGAAGACACGCCACGGGCGGTGCTGCAGGCCGTTGCCGATGGTGTGATCCCGGCCGAAGTTTCCGTGCTGATCGCCAATCGTCGCAAATGCGAGGGCTTGGCGCAGGAGTTTGGCGTGCCGTTCGAGATGATCGGTGACGCGGACGGGGTCGCGGACGACGCGGCGATGGTGGCGGCGCTGGATCGTTACGAAGTCGACTATGTGGTTTTGGCGCGGTACATGCGGGTCTTGCCGCCGAGTACCTGTTGGCAATTCGCCGGTGGCCGGATCATCAACCTGCACCACGGCTTGCTGCCGGGCTTCCCCGGTTTTCGCCCCTACCACGACGCCCATGCCAGCCGGATGTTGACCTTCGGCGCGACCTGCCATTTCATCATCCCGGAGCTCGATGCCGGCAATCAGATCATCAACCAGCGGACCTTTGCCGTCGCCCCGGGGACACCGCTCGCCGAGATCATCGCGCGGGGCCAGCGGGAGAACGAACCGGCCTGCTTGGTCGAAGGCGTTCGCCGGGTGGTGGAGCGTGAGGTCTACCTGCACTTCCACCGCGTGCGGGCCCGCGGTGGGGCGGTCGAGCGGCAAGCCTGACTCCTGACTCCGCAGCCCTCAGACGATCAGCATCGCGTCGCCGTAGCTGAAGAAGCGATATTCGCAACGGATCGCCTCCTGATAAGCCTCGCGGATCAGCGTTTCACCGGCGAAGGCGCTGATCATCACCAGCAGGGAACTTCGCGGCAGGTGAAAGTTGGTCATCATCGCGTCGCAAGCGGCGAAGCGATGACCGGGGCGGATGAACAGGTCGGTCTCGCCGCGCCAGGGAATCAGTTGGCCGTTGCCAGCCGCCGCGGCGCTCTCGAGGACCCGCACCGAGGTCGAGCCGACCGCCACGATCCGTTGGCCGGCAGCGCGAGCGGCCAGCAGGGCGTCGCAGGTCGGTTGGCCCANNCGAAAGGTGCCGATCCCGACATGCAGGGTCACCGCCGTGATCCCGATCCCGAGGGCGCTCAATTGGTGCAGCAGCGGTTCCGTGAAATGCAGCCCCGCGGTCGGCGCCGCGACGCTGCCGGGACGGCTGGCGTAGACCGTCTGGTAATCGCGCAGGTCGGAATCGACCATCTGGCCGTCACGGATGTAGGGCGGCAGCGGGACGCGACCGAACCGTTCCAGCAGCTCGAAAGCCCGACCGGGCTGCTCGGGTTTGACCCACCACCGACCCCCTTCGGCCTTCCGCACGCATTCCAACGTCATCGCCTCGCGGCCCTGGCGATCTTCGATCATGATCCGCTCGCCGGGCACCAGCGTGCCTCGGGTTTTCGCGAGCACTTCCCAGATGCCCGTCTCGGCGTCTTCCGCCAGAAACAGCCCCTGCCAGCGGCCACGGGTTTGAACCCGGAAACCGACCATTCGGGCCGGGATGACGCGGCTGTTGTTCATCACCAACGCGTCGCCGCGGTGCAGGAGTTCGCCGAGATCCCGGACGTGGTGATGTTCGATCTGGCCGCTGCGCCGGTCGACCAGCATCAGCCGCGCGTCGACGCGATTGGGGCGGGGGTGCTGCGCGATCAATTCCTTGGGCAGATCGAAATCGTAACGGTCCATCTCGCTCATGCGGCGTCCTCAAAAACCGGCTCGGGTCAGAAACGAGCGGTCGATTCGAGCACGCCGATCAGCCCGACGTCAATGGACCCGATCGCGGGGGTCGGTCAGCCCATCCGCCAACCGCCGCAGCGCCTCGACTTCGATCTGGCGGACGCGTTCGCGGGTCAATCCCAGTTCCGCACCGATCTCCTTCAGCGTGTGCGGCTCGAAACCGTCCAGGCCGAACCGCAGCTTCAGCACGGTGGCTTCGCGATCGTCGAGTGAACCGAGCAGATCCATCGCGTGGCGGAGGATGTCGTGATCGAGCATCGCCTCGTCGGGAGTCTTCAGTCGCTCGTCGGTCAGGATGTCCCCCAGCGACCAACCCGATTCCGACTGATCGCTCTGCGGCACGTTGTTATTGATGTGGATCGCCTTGCGGATGATCGGCAGCTTCTTCCGCGGCAGACCGAGCATGCGAGCCGTCTCTTCCTGGGTCGGGGACCGGCCCAGTTCCTCATTCAGCCGCGCGGAGGCCCGCCGCCATTTGCTCAGCAGCTCGACCATGTAGGCCGGGATCCGGATCGTCTTGCCGCTGTTGATCAACGCCCGCTTGATCGACTGCTTGATCCAGTAGCTGGCATAGGTGCTGAACCGCGTCCCCATCGTGGGGTCGAATCCTTCGACGGCGCGGAGCAGGCCGAGATTTCCCTCCTCGATCAAGTCCTGGAGCCCCAGCCCTTTGCCGGCATAGCCGCGGGCGATGTTGACCACCAGCCGCAGATTGGCCCGCACCATCCGGTCCCGCGCCCGCTCGTCGCCGCGGGCGATGGCGCCGGCCAGCATCAACTCCTCGTCGGCCGTTAACAGCGCGGTTTCATTGATCTCCCGCAGGTACATCTCCAGCGGTGATTGCGCGGCGCCGGTGGTCCGGCGGGGAACGGCCCGTCGCGACGCGACCAGCTCGGAGTCAGGGTCGGCGGGTGGCGAGTCGTACAGGAACGGATCGTCCGCGGTGAATACGTCGTGATGAAGCATGGAATCGGATCTCGGCGGCAAGCGAGCTGTGCGGGAGGTGCGAGCCGCATCCGGACGGCGAAAATCGCGACCGATCCGCCCCGCCGACAAATGTCGGCGGAGCGGGCCTGGGGAGGTCGGCGGCGATGTCGCGGGGAGGGTGTCACGGAGAACGGCCGAGGTCATAGCCTCGTACGGGGTATTTCGTCCGCCCTGGGAGCCCGGCTGTAAACCTTGATAAAACAGCCGGTCTGTACCGGATGCAACGGTCTGAGGAACTGTTCCGAATGAAGCGGTTCGCGATCAGGCTGGCTGGCTGGCTGGTTTTCCGCCGCGCGGCTTCGTCAGGCCATGCTTGTGAGGGGTATGCTTTTCGACGACGATAGCGGGAGTGTCGGTTGTGGATGATTCGATCCACGCGACCTTTATCGGTTCGGCGATGTTCGGTTCGGCTCCGCGGCTTGAAAGCGGCACACGGTGGATCAACTTTTCATTCCGGATTCTGCGCTGCCACGCCAGCGGCCTGCCCCGTGGCGACGAGGGCTGGCCGTCGGTTTGTCGCTCGGTCTGACGCTACTTGTGTTGGCCACGGGCAATGCCGCAGGTCAGCCGCCAGCATCGACCCCCGTCCCGAACCCCACATCGGGACCCAGCTTGCAGCTCGGCGCGGCGTTCGACACGAACCCGGTCGACACGAACCCGGTCGACACGAACCTGGCCAACGCGGGGAACCTGAGCGGACCGGCCTTGAACGGTGGCGGGATCCGTCTGCCGGTTCGCGGGACGGCTCCGGCCGGGTTTCGCTTGGTCGCGGAGCATGGCGAGATGTCCCGGTTCGGCACGCTGGCGCTCCGCGTCATCATCACGCCGACGGGGGCTAAGTTTCCGGAGGATCGCCTGCTGTCGATCCGGCTCGCCTTCGCGCCGGCTAGCGTCGCCCCCTCGGGCCGCGCCGCGAACTATGAGTTGACGGTCAAGCTGCCGGTCGGCGGTTCGCGGTTCGATCAAGTTCATTACCTTCCCAAGTGGTTTCTCGGCGGTTCCATGAACCTGTCGGTCTGGGAAGCGGGGCAGCCGATCGGCGGATACGCTGGCGACTTGGGTTCCCGCGACAGCCGCAGCTATTCACGATTTGATCTCGGGAGAACGGAGTCCGATTGGGTCGATTCGAACATCGGGCAGTGCGGCTGGATCGCCGCGCCGGGCAGGGTGCCGATGCGGGCGGCTCAGACCGCGGATGACGTCGAGGACTTGCGGGTGTTGCTGGTGGGGTTGGCTCCCGAAATGTCTCGCCTGCCGATGATCGCCTCGCCCGAGAATCGCTTGGCCGTGCTCCGTGAGTTCGGCGAATTGGCGGGCCTGACTTACGTCACGATCGAGGAATTGCCCGCTCATTGGCTCGGGTTCGAGGGGCGTCAAATCTGGGCGACGAGTTGGCACACGTTGCGAGCGTTAGCCGAACAGAACCCCGCGGCGGCCCAGGCGCTCACCGAGCACCTGCGGTGCGGCGGCACGCTGTGGTTGCTCGAAACGCCCGCCATCGCGCGGGTCGCGGAACATTTCGGGACGACGATTTTTCCGCCCGACCCGCCTGGGGTGGACGAGGAGCAGGTGGACGCGGCGGCGTTGGAGTCGGCGATCATGGCTGGCGAGGCGCCCGCAATGGCGAGGGAGGTGATCGCCGGCAGCCCGCTGATTCAGGCGATGGCCTCGGCCCGCGTGTTTCCCGACCCGACGACCGGCGAGATCCGATTTCCCTTGGAAGGTTCTTCCCGACTGGTGGGACTCGCTTTAAATGAGGGTCTTTATTTCGAGGGCAACCTTCGCTTCCGCCGCGACCTGTTCGAAAACCTTCGACGCTTCACCGAGTTTTCGGAACAGACGATGGAACCACGCTGGCTGATCGATTTGGAAGACGGGCTGGTCGAGACCGACATCCAGCTGTTGCCAGTCGGTTTTGGTCGGGTGATCTGTTGCGGCCGTGACGGGAGCATTCCGGGCAGCTTCAGCCAATGGCAGTCGATGTTGATGGTTTCCGGCCCGGGGGTCTCGACCGTCATCCGCCGCGGCGTCGATCCGATCGTCGGCGATTCGCGGTTCTGGAACTGGACCATCCCCGGGGTCGCGCAGCCCCCGATTTACACCTTCCTCGGGCTGCTGACGCTGTTCGTGATCCTTGTCGGGCCGGTCGCCTATCGCACGCTCAATCGCATGGGCCGCGTGCATCTGATGTTTCTGGTCGCGCCGCTGCTCGCCGCGTTGACCACCGCGGCGTTGTTCGTCTACGGGCTGGTTGCCGACGGCTTGGGGACCACGGCCCGAATTCGGCAAGTCACCTGGCTCTGCGACGATCAGGGAAACGCGGCGCGGTATTGGCGGTCGACCTACTTTTCCGGGCTCCGCACGGCCGGCGGTTTGCGATTTCCGCGGGACGCGCGGGTCGAACCGTACTACCCCGGCCAGTTCGCGAATTGGTCGCAACTGCTTGGCAACGACCCCAATCCGCAGGGGACGGTCGTGCTCGGCGACGCGTCGCTCCAGTTCACCGGCGGCTTTTTTCCTTCGCGCCAACAACGGCAATTCGTCGCCTATCAGCCGCTCGAGTTCAAGGGCGGGCTGACTTGGCTTGCGACGCCGGCGGCCGAGCCTGCGCCAGCGCCGGCGGCCGAGGCTGTGGTTGACGAAGCGGTACCTCGGTCGGAAGCCGGTTCGCTCCGCAGCGACTTGACGATTCCGCTGCGCGAAATCATCCTCCGCGATTTGGCTGGCGATTACTGGTTCGTCGAGCGTTTGACTGCCGGCGAAACCGTGGCGGCCACGAAACTGGCTGAGGACGCGGCATCGATGGCGGTGGGTGAGCGGTACTCGCGACAAATGCCGGTGGCCCAGAACGCGGCGACCGGCAATTCGTCGCTCACCTCCTCGCGGTTCGACCTGAGCGCGCTCTTGAGTGCGAGCTATCCGCTCCGCTATTCGCTCCCGACGGCGCGGGCCGGGTCGCCGGAAGGCGATGTCGAATGGTGGCTCCGGGAGAACCTGCAAACCCAGTCGCGGCTGCCGCGCGGGATGTTCTTGGCGATCGCGGACGTCAGTGAAGACTGTGTCGCCGTGCCCGACGCGACGCTGGTCGACAGCATCCATTATGTGATCGGAGGTTGGCGATGATCCGCCGCGTCGTGCCGATTCCCGCCGTGCATTCGGACCACGCGGTCTGCATCGAGCTGCGGCGGCTGCACCGATTCTTTGGCGCGACGCGAGCGGTGAACGACGTCTCGTTCAGCGTCCGCCGCGGACACGTCTTCGGTTACATCGGCCCGAACGGCGCCGGCAAGACGACCAGCATGCGGATCTTGGCGACGCTCGATCTGCCCAGCTACGGCGAGGCGTTTGTCGATGGGTTTTCGGTGATCAATGATCCCGAGTTGGTTCGGCATCGCCTCGGCTACATGCCCGACTCGTTCGGCACTTATCACGACGTCAACTGTTGGGAATACCTCGATTTCTTCGCCCGCGCCTATGGGCTGATCGGTCGGGATCGGATCCGCCGGCTCCGCTGGGTGCTCGATTTCACCGGCACCCGCGGGATGGCCGAGAAGCCGATCCGTGGGCTCAGCAAGGGGATGAAGCAGCGGCTGTGCCTGGGCCGCGCCTTGATCCACGACCCGGCGGTCCTGATCTTGGACGAACCGGCCGCGGGGCTGGACCCTCGCGCCCGGATCGAACTGCGGCGGATGGTCGGCGAGTTGGCGGCCCGGGGCAAGACGATTTTGGTCAGCAGCCACATCCTGACCGAGTTGGCGGAGATGTGCGATTCGGTCGGGATCATCGAGCAGGGCCGGTTGCTCGCCACCGGATCGGTCGAAGAGATCCAACGTGAACGCAAGCAACATCGCGAATTGGTCTTTCGCGTGCTGGAACGCGCCGGCGAGATGGCCGAGTACCTGGCGGCCCGCGAGCATTGCCAAAACCTGATCGTCGACGGACAGCTGGTGCGGATGGAGTTCATCGGCGAAGTCACCGACCAGGCGGTGCTGGTCCGCGAATTGATCACCGCTGGCTATCCGATCGCCGAAGTGACTTCGCATTCGAAGAGTTTGGAAGACGTGTTCCTGCAGGTTACCGAAGGTCGGGTGCAGTGATGTCGACGCGGGAGGAAAGCCACGACCGAACGCTGCTGGAGATCCTCCGCGGGGAGCGGGCTTCCGTCGAAAACACGCCCGCTTGGCTGCGGAAGATCGATGA
The DNA here is from genome assembly GCA_002422955.1 of Planctomycetaceae bacterium UBA6172. Classification (GTDB taxonomy): domain Bacteria; phylum Planctomycetota; class Planctomycetia; order Pirellulales; family Pirellulaceae; genus UBA6163. The sequence continues at coordinate 24,689 of DITY01000116.1, read as the reverse complement.
TTGGTCGACGCGACTGGGCGACCAACTGAACCCGATTCTGATCAAGGAGACCCGCCAGGCGCTCAAGAGTCGGCAGTTCGTGACGACGTTTTCGTTGCTGCTGTTCGCGTCGTTGGCCTGGACGATCATCGGCAGCCTGCAGGGCATGCCGGCGATCTATCACTCCCCGTCGGCCCCCCGGATGCTGATCGGGTATTACCTGTTGCTGGCCGTGCCGATGCTGATGGTGGTGCCGTTGGCGGCTTATCGGTCGTTGGAAAGCGAAGTCGATGAGGGGACGCTCGACCTGCTGTCGATCACGTCGTTGTCGCCGATGCAGATCATCAGCGGCAAGTTGGCCAGCGCCGCGTTGCAGATGATGCTGTATCTGGTCGTGCTATTCCCCAGCGTCGCGTACGCCTACACGCTGCGTGGCGTCGACCTGCCGACGCTCGCGCTGCTGATGGTGATGCTGGTCGCCAGCGGCTTGATGCTGATCATCGTGGCTTTGTTTTTCGCCCCGGTTACCGGCGGACGGACCGGTCAAGTCGCGTCGCTGCTGGCGGTCACGGCGATCTTGGTCACCAGCGAGTTCGCCATCGGACCGGTGGCCTTTTCGCTGATCCGTTCCGGTAATTCGTTGCCGCTGAGCGATACGCTGGTGTTGTTGATGGCGATCCTGGCGCTGGGCACCAGCTTTTGTTTCGTGCTGCTGATGTCGACGGCGGCGCGATTGACGCCGGAGGGCGAAAACCGTTCGACCGGAATTCGCTTCGCGATCCTCGCCCACATGTTCGTCGTGGTCGCGGTTTGCGTCTTCGTCGTCCGCTGGTTTTATCGTTCCGAGAGCAGCGAGCAGTTGGCGGCGATCCCGATCGCCCTGGGCGTTTATCTGACCGCTTTCTGGGCGGTCGTCGGCGCGTTGGTCTGTTCCGAGTCGGCGATCATGACGCCGCGAATCCGTCGCGAATTGCCCGGCAGTTTCCTCGGTCGCTTGCTGTTGACTTGGTTGACCCCCGGCCCGGCGACCGGCCTCGTCTTTTCGACGGTGACCCTGATCGGCACGGTCGCCGCCTCGCACCTGTTGCTGCAGCAGGTCGCGCGGGCCACCGGGTGGTTCGTGGACGACCTCGGACGGCATCGCACGCTGTGCATCCTGGTCACCGCCTATCTGACCATCGCCTTCCTCGGCGTCCGGCTGATCATCGCGTTCCTGCGGGCGCGGTACCCGGTGGACGTGCGGGTTGGCATCGCGGCGATCGCGGTCACGATGATGCTGCTGACGGTCGCCCCGTACGCGATCCAGTCGTTTCTCAACGACTACCGCACCTTCACCTATTCGCCCTGGCAGGCGACCAACTGGGCCTGGACACTCCGCAAGGCGTATGAAGACGACATCGACGCCGTCGTGATCTACCTCGTCGTCGGTACCGCGGCGGCCCTGTTCCTGCTCCACCTGCTGTTGCTCGGCCAACGTGTCCTGCCGCAGCGATTGGCGACTCCCCAGCGGGTGGAGCGCGAATATCGCCGTCTGGCAGGCTTGGACCTCGAAGTGCCCAAGCCTTCCGACCCGCTCGGACTCGCCAGCGACGATCCGAAAGCGTAGCCTTACTTCAGATCGCTCATTCCGACGAACCCACTGCGAAGCTCATGACCGACGGCCGCCCTAACGAAGACCGCCCCGACCCGAATGACAAGCCGCCGCAATTGCGGGCGCGGGTGCCCGAACATGTCGCGGATGGCGCGTTCAGCACGGGGGTGATCGTGGTCACCGGCCAGACCGAGTTCATCATCGATTTTCTGCAGACGGTCGGGCGTCCGCATCGGGTGGCGGCCCGAGTAATCCTGCCCCACCCCGTGATGCCGCAATTCATCGACGCGCTCGGGAAAAATTTGGGTCTCTACCGCGATCGGTTCGGCGACCCGCCCCAGCCGCCGGGTTTGCCCGGTCCGGCGACCGCCATCGGCGCCACCGGGATCCCTCGCGAGTCGGTCGAAGGTCGTTCGGGGATTCGGCTAAACGTAGGTCCCGCCGCGAACCCAGGTAACCTCGCCGGTTCGCCGTTCGGCTCGACCGACGTCCTCCCCGGCGCGGCGCTGCCGTCGATCCCCCTAGCCCCACTCCCGCCAACATCCCTGCCGCCTGGTCCGGGTGTGAACGCTCCCGAAGCGATGGACATTCCAGCGGCCGCGCCACTTCCCGGTGCCCAGGCCCCGGTCCCACCGGCCGGCCCGTCCGCGAGTTCCGCGGGTGGCCTCAACGTCAGCCTGTCGCCCCGTCGGCCGACGCCGCAAGAAATTTACGACGACTTGAAAATTCCCGACAGCGCTCTGAGCGGAGCCTACGCCAACGGGGTGATGATCGCGCACGGGACGAGCGAGTTCAGCCTCGATTTCTTGACCAACTTTTATCCCCAGTCGGCGGTCAGCGCCCGCGTCTTTTTGGCCGCCGGTCAGGTGCCGCGACTGCTCGATTCGTTGCAACAGGCGATGCGTCAATTGCAGCTCCAGCGCGGGCAGCAACCGCCACGAGGCGACGAGCCCGGAACCGGACCCGCCTGATTCCGCGTCACGCCGCCTGGCGTACGGGTTCTGGAGCTGGGGCTTCGGGTTGCGGCTCAGGCCGCTCGGACGGGTCGCCGAGAAACCGGATCGCGCGGTCCAATTGGCGGTCGCGGGTCGGGGGCGTATCTGACGGGGCGGCGTTCTTGTCTGGCTCGGCGGTGGTCACGGGCTCGGCGGACGCGGGGGCCGCCCCGATGATGGCCGCGGTCGAGACGGGATAGCTGACCCGCTGCCAATGCCGCAGCAACGCTTCGTGTTCCGCGTCGGACAACGGGACGCTCAGACCTTCATCCGGCTGCACGCCCCAATCGGCCTCGTCGGACGCTTGCTCGGCGCGATGAATGTTGCGACCGCTCGGTCGATAATAGCGGGCGGTGGTCAGCTTCAGCCGGCTGCGTCCGCCCTGCAGTGGCAGTACGTTCTGAACGGTGCCTTTGCCGAACGAGCGGGAGCCGATGACCGTGGCCCGCTGGTGATCCTGCAGGCAGGCGGCGACGATTTCGCTCGCGGATGCCGAATCGCCGTCGATCAGCACGACGATCGGGGCGTCATTGCGGACCCGTGTCCCGGGCTGGGCATCGAACTGTCTGTCGATCACGCCGCCACGCTTTTTGATAATCACGATGCTCCCTTCGTCGAGCAAATCGTCGCAGACCTCGACCGCCGCATTCAGCAACCCGCCCGAATTGCCGCGGACGTCCAGGATCAGCGAATCGTAATCCCCGCGAAGGTCATCGAGGGCCTGGCGGAATTCATCCACGGTCCGCTCGCCGAAGCTGGTGATCCGAACGTACCCGATTTGCGGCTGGTCCTCGAGCCGAAACACCCAGCGATTGTCGGCATCGCGATGGTCGCCGACGACCGAATCCAGCATGATCGATTGTCGGGCCAAGCGGATCTCGATCCGTTGCGGAGCGTTGTCGACCATTCGGCGTACGCGAATCGCAACCTCCGATCCGACGGGGCCGCGGAGCCGATTGGTGATCTCGCGAATTTCGAATTGCGACACGTCCTCACCCGCGATCCCAACGATCTCGTCACCGGCTTGGACCCCCGCCGCCAACGCGGGCGAGCCGACCATCGGGGTGATGACCCTGACCGGCTCTCCCTTGACCGGTTGCTCGACCAAAATGCCGACCCCCGCGAATTGCTGCTCGATCACGTCGTTGAAAGCGGGAATCAGCTCCGCCGGAATGAACTCGCTGTGCGGGTCCAACCGTGAGGTCAAGCCACGCATCGCGGCGTCGACCAACTCCGTATCGTCTACGGGGTCGATGTAGAAGCGATTGATCAGGTCGATCGCATCCCCCAGCACCCCGACCCTCCGGACCCGCTGCGAGGTCGAGAAACAAATCACCGAGATCGCACAAGCGATCACGATGGCATGGAGGTTTCGGGGTGGCATCGCTCGAGATCCAGGGATCAGCGGGGCGCGAAAAGATCAACGGATTGACGGACGCGCCAGTGGCTCACGGTCGCGCGACCCGCGACATCAGGTAGAGCATCTCCCGCGCGATTTGCCGAGATCGTTCATCGTAAGTGGCCGCTTCCGCCGGCGTCCCATCGGACGCCTTGGGATCATCGTAGCGGATCGCGATCCGGAAGTCGCAACCGCGAACCAGCGGGCAATTCTCGTCGGCGTGCGAACAGGTCATGACGGCGGCGTACCCAGAGGTCGGGTTGGGCGACTCGTCATAGACCTTGGAAAAGCAGGTTTCGTCGGTTTCCGGCGCGCCAAATTGCACGCGATATCGCGGATTGATCGCCGTCACGTCGTCGGCATCGATCGTCATGCCGGCGCGCCGCAGCGCCTCGACCGTCCGCGGGTTCATCGCCGTCGCTTCGGTCCCGCCCGAGAAGGTCGCGATGCCCTCGAGCCCATAATGAACCGCGCCGACCGCGGCCCAGAGTTGCGACAAGTGGCTGCGCCGCGAATTGTGAGTGCAGACGAACGTCAGGTTCACCGGCTGGTCCGCGGCGAGCCGCTTTTGTACATAGCCCGCCAACGATTCCAGTTCCGCGCGTCGCTCCGGCCCGATCTGAGCGAACTCGTTGATCCTCGCGGCGACGAACTCGCCGACACCGGCATGCAACTCACCCGCGGCGCTTTCCGACTGTGTCATCCAACCCTCTCCGGTGATCAAAATCAAACTCGCCAGGACCGCCGACCACAGCGGCCCAGCTGAAACCGTATTACCCATTTGGCGCTGGCCTTCTTCGTACGCTTCCGAGACTTTCCAACGCCCGCCGCGTAAGGCAGGCTGTTGCTGACAGGCAGATTGCCGAGCGATTCACGATAACCCCGTCCGGCCCATTGGCAAGCCGGCGGCAGTCCGGGGGCCCAGCGGCTCGCCAAAACTTAACCCCAAGCTTGCGGAGGCTTCATGCGGCGAGGTTGATTCGCCGGGCCCGGCGTCGCGGCGCCGGCGGCCGAGGCGCGCGTCGCACTTGCGGGCCGCTCCTCATTTGAACAGGTTGGTCAAGGTTTCGACGTAGAAGAAGTCGCTGTCGTTCGATCGCCCGACCCGTTGGGTAAATCCTCCGGGCATGAAGTGGGCATAGCCGATCGTCACCTGGGTGCGTTTTGTGGCCGCCACACGAAATCGCACGTCGATTTCCTGGCCGAGAAACGTGCCGCTCTGGCCGGTCGGGTCCCGCAAGTCGGCGGCGAACCAGGCGTCGGTCGCGCTGGCCAGCCAATAACTGCCGTAACCGATGTCGATCCGCAGCTTTTCGTGCGGCTGGAACTCGAGCCGGGTCTTCGGCGCGATCACGTTCGACCAGATGAAGTAATCGTCCGCCGACCAGGGGCGTCCGAAACCGAACAGGCGATCAAACCGCTGCGAGACGTTGTCGTCAGGATCTTTGTCGCCACTGGCATAGCCGGCGAAGGCGCTTAGCCGCGGCTTCGAGGGGGTACTCCAGCTATAGCCGATCTCCGAAGTGCAGGCGAAGGCGCGGTGGCTGTCGTCGCCATCCCGGCCGAACTGAAAGGCGACGTCGCTGTCGTAATCCCAGCCACTCTCGGCGAGTACCCCATAACCCCGGACCGCCAACGTGTGAATCTCGCGGGCATGGCGAACGCGGTCCGGATGGCGATCGAGCACCAGGTAGTAGGGCTGGAGCGTGATCACGTCGGACCAGCGACGCCAATCGCCGATCGCCCCGTAGAAGGCGGTTCGATCGTCGGCCCGATCGAGCTTGTAGGGGGTCAGGATCATCGGATTGAGCGCCAACAGATCGAGCTGCCAGTCGTCGGACTGCTGACCGATCATGGCGCGCAGCCCTTGAAAGTTGTTGGTGGTATTTCGCCAATCGTTCCGCGCGATCAGACGCCGATCAACGGCCTCGAACGCCACGCGACCGGCCTGGACCCGGACCTGGCGATCGACGCCTGGCACGTGATCGAAAAAGAGTTCGCCGTAACCCTGGACGATTTCGTTGTGATTGACGTCCCGCGGGGTGTCGGGGAACTGGCTGTTCTCGATCCCCGCATCCTCGAATTCGATCGCGAAGCGGAACGGATCGAACACTTCCTTCACGCCCAGATAAGCCCGGGTGCGGAGCAGAAACGGCTCGTCCGTGACGGCGACCGGCCGGCGAAAATCGTCGTCGCGAAACTCGTAACGCATGCGGTAATCGAGTCCCAGATCGAGCCACTCTTGGTTGTCTTGATCGAACTGGGGTCGGTCGAAAAACTCGATCTCGCTCAGATTACGCACGTACCTCGGCGGGTCGGTTTCCGGCTGCGTGCCATAGCTCCGCGACTGGACGAAAAAGGATTTTTCCTCCTCAGCCTGATCATCCCCGCGCGCGGCTCCCGGATTGGCCTGGCCGCCCGACGGCTTCGCAGCCTGATCTTTGCCATCGGCATCGACATTAGCATCGCCATTGCCATTGCCATTCGCCTGAATGCCTGTCCCGTCGGGCAGCAGCTCGTCGCAGGCGACCTGCCGCGGCGTTGGGACGAACCAGCCCAGCGGCCCGTCCGCCGCCCACGCCGGTTGGATCGCCAAGATCGAGCAGGCGGCCCATAGCGACCAAAGAACCAGCGTTCCCCACCGCCGGCGATGAGCGGGCCAAACCTGCGGATGTTCGATTCGGTCCGACAACGGAGACCCTCGTAGGCTTCGGATCAGCGATGCCAGCCATCGGTGTTCCGATCAGCGGCGGATGGTGTTGGTTGGATTCACAGCGGAGAGCGCGGCGGCACCGCGCCTCTATCCGGTGTGATCGGTCCAACCTGAGGGGCGACTTGACCGAATTGAGCGGTTATCCGGGTGATACCGGTTGTCTTGCTCAGCACTCCGGATGTCCGTGAAGGAATTCTGCCGCGGAGGGGATTCGGCGAGTTCCGTTGCTAGGGGGTGGTGTTGAAGATCCGGTCACCGGCGTCGCCCAGCCCCGGCACGATGAACGACCGCTGGTTCAGCTCGGGGTCGATCGCCGCGACATAGATCCGGACATCGGGATACTGGCCCGTCAGACGTTCGATCCCGGGCTGCGACGCGATCAAGCTGAGGGTGCGAATGTCTCGCACGCCCCACCGTTTGAGCCGCTCGATGGCCAACGCCATCGAACCGCCGGTCGCCAGCATCGGGTCGAGCAAGATCGCCACGTCGGGCGGTGTTCCGGGTGGCAGTCGGTCGTAGTACGACACCGGTTCGGCCGTCGCTTCGTCGCGGTACAGCCCCAAGTGCCAAACCTCGGCATCGGGGATCAACACCAACAGCGGATCGACCATGCCCAAGCCGGCGCGGAGGATCGGGACGATGCCGACCCGGACCGCCAGTCGCCTGCCGGCGGCAACGGCCAGCGGCGTGCGAACGGTCAGCGCTTGGGTCGGCAGGTCCTCCGTTGCTCGCACGCTCAGCAGCATCGCCAGTCTGCCGACCGCTTGGCGAAACTGCGCCGGCGACGTGTTTTCGTCGCGGATGTCGCACAGATGATGGTCCGCTAACGGATGTTCGAGCCGAATGACCGGATGCATGGGAAGGACGACCTCTGGATTTGCCACCTGGCGACCGGGGCCGAAGATGAAGTTCTCGACCCGTGGACGAAATCGTAACCCGAAGTGGGCCGGTTGTCATAACACGAATCCGAACCGCCGGCGAAGGATCGCGGCGCGGGATTGGCCGAGGCCCCCTCCGATTGCTATCCTCAGCGGCTCAGGCACCGGCGCATTCGCTGGGCCCTGCCCCGCCCCTTGGCGGACCATGCACCTTCATCTTTAGGAGTTTTGCAGACGTGGAACCGATTGCCCCCGCATCCGTCTCGATCGAGCCGCTGAAAAGCCCGGCGTCGTTGCCCGCCTGCGACGTGCTGGTCGTTGGGATTGCCGAGGACAATCATCTGTCCGCCTGGGCCGCGAAAATCGACACCGAGCAGCGGGACTGGATCGCTCGTGGCGCCGCTACCGGCGTGATCTCATCGAAGCGTGGCGAGCTGACGCTGGTCCCGTCGGCCGAACCCTCTGGCCCGGCGGCGGTGTTGGTCGTCGGCTTGGGCGATACCGATCTGCTCGACCGCGGCCGAACCTTTGACCTCGCCGCGACGATCCTGCGGAAGCTCGGCGAACGCGTCCGCGCGCACGTCGTGATCGCGTTGGGCGACCAGATCGCCGAGGCCCATCACGACGCCTTGGTCGCCGGCGCGCTGTACGGCTGCGAAGGGCAAGCGTTGTATGCCACCGAGCGGCCGTTGCACGCGCCGGAAAAGCTGACCTTCATCGACGTCGCGGAACCGGCCATCCGCACCGGCCGGATCATCGGCGAGTCGGTCAACTTGGCCCGCCGGTTGGTCAATCAGCCGCCGAACATCCTGTACCCCGAATCGTTCGCCGCCGCCGCCACGGCGATGGCGCAGGAGACGGGGTTGTCGATCGAGGTGTGGGATGAAAAGAAACTGGCCGCCGAGCGGTGTCGCGCCATCTTGGCGGTCGGCGGTGCCTCGGCCCGTCCGCCACGGCTGGTGATTCTCAAGCACGATGGGGGCGGTGACGGCGAGCCGATCATGGCGATCGTCGGCAAAGGGGTGACCTTTGACAGCGGCGGGCTATCGATCAAACCGAGCGACGGGATGTTGGACATGAAGTGCGACATGGCCGGCGCGGCGACGGTGGTCGGCGTGATGCGGGCGGCCGCGCTGCTGGGCTTGCCGGTCAACCTGATCGGCGTCTGCGGTTTGGCCGAAAACATGATCTCCGGCGACGCCTATCGGCTCGGCGACGTGATCGAAACCCGCGCCGGCGTGCGAATCGAAATCCACAACACCGACGCCGAAGGGCGGGTGGTGCTCGCCGACACGCTCGACGTCGCCCTGCAGCACAAGCCGGTGGCGATCGTCGATCTGGCGACCTTGACCGGTGCCTGCATGGTGGCGTTGGGACGCGACACCGCGGGGCTGATGACCAACGATTCGGTCCTCTGTGACCAAGTCGCCGTGGCCGCGCAAACCGAAGGGGAATGGGCTTGGGAATTGCCGATGTTCTCGTTCTTCGACGAGCAGGTGAAGGGCAAAGTCGCCGACATCAAAAACGTCGGCGACGGGCGGTGGGGCGGTGCGATCACCGCGGCCAAGTTCCTGGAACGTTTCGTCGGCAAAACCCCCTGGGTCCACATCGACATCGCCGGCCCGGCCTTCGCCGAAGCGCCCAAACCGCACCGTGACGCCGGCGGGACCGGTGTGATGGTCCGAACCCTGATTCGCTGGTTGATGGGCGAAAGCGATTAAGCTGCTCGCGGACGGTTACAGCCGACGGAGCCCGTCCTCGGTCATCGGTGTCGGGATCTCGAAGTCGATCTGGTCGATCCGCGCCAGCGTTTCGGCATCCAGGATCAGATCGGCGGCGGCGAGCGCCTGCTCAAGCTGTTCGCTGCTGGTCACGCCGAAGATCGTGGAGGCGACGAAGTCGTGCTGGCGGCTCCAAGCGAGCGCCAAGGCCGTGACCGTAACCCCCAGATCGGCGGCGATTTGCATCAGCCTGGCGGTGGTTTCGAGCGACCGCGGGTTGACGAATCGCTGACCCATCTTCTTCTGACGCTCGGCGCCGATCGTCAAGTAATCGGTAAACCGCGCCCCCGGCGGTGGACCGTCCTGGTATTTGCCCGTCAGCACCCCGCCCCCCAGCGGGCTGTAGGGCAGCAGGCTCACCCGTTCCTGACGCAGGACCTGCGCCAGCTCGCTTTCGCAGCGGCGGTTGATCAGGCTGAAGTTGTTCTGCACCGTCTCGAAGCGGGCCAGTCCGGTCTTGTCGGCGGCCCACAAGCTTTTCATCAGGCCCCAGCAGGTCTCGTTGCTGCAGCCGATCACACGGACCTTGCCGCTGTCGCGAAGTTCGGAGAGCGCTCCGAGAACTTCCTCGTAGGGCATCCCGTGATCGGGCCAGTGGATCTGCATCAGGTCGATGTAGTCGGTTTGCAACCGATGCAGCGATTCGTCACACGACCGCAAGATCTGATGGCGATCGATGAAACCGCGGCCGCCGCGAACCGGCGCGGGGAACCAGCCGTGGCGCGGGCCGGTCACCTTCGTGGCGATCGTGACCGAATCCCGCGGTTTGGTCTGCAGCCAACGCCCGACGATCTCCTCGGTCACGCCGACCAGATCGGCCCGGGGCGGCACCGGATAGACTTCGGCGGTATCGAGGAAATCGATCCCGGCATCGACGGCCCGATCCATGATCTGGTGAGACAGCGGTTCATCACACGCCAAGCCGAACGTCATCGTCCCCAAGCACAAATCCGAAACCGACAATCCGCTCGAACCCAATCGCCGATATTCCATCGCGAAACACTCCCAAGCCAAGACCGAGAAACCGTCAAGCCGCCCATGCAGGGCCACTGTCGGGCAATGTTCGACCGCAAGCGACCCTCTGTCCAGTAGCCGCAGGGGAAGCTCGCTCTGGTATTCGCCCGTTGATGCCTTAGACTGGCAGCAGTCGGGCCGCTCCCCGTCGCCTCTTCACCCCCCGGCCCCGCCCTTCCCTGTTCCGCGAGCCTTTCGCCGTGACCGATTCGACGCCCCGACCGTCCGCCTCCCAGTTGCCCCCCGATCTGCCCCCCGATCTGCCCATCGAGCGGTTGTTGGAGGTGGCGCGTGAGGCGGCGTTGGCTGGCGGCGAGACCTTGATGCGGTACTTCCGCGAAGGGGTCGTGATGCGGAACAAGTCGGCGCAAGGGAGCGTGCCGCACGATTTGGTTTCGGATGCCGACGAAGAATCCGAGCGGACGGTGGCGGCGGTGTTGCGACAAGCCTTCCCGGAGCATCACCTGCTGGGTGAGGAAGCGCTCGGTAAAACGCTCGATCCCGCCGCCTGCGACGACTTGTGGATCATCGACCCGCTCGACGGGACGACCAATTTCGCGCACTCGATCGCCCACTTCGCCGTCTCGATCGCCTACTACCATCGCGGCATCCCGGTGGTCGGCGTGATCCACGACCCGGCCCGCGGCGATTGGTACACCGCGGCCGTCGGCGATACCGCCCGCCGCAACGGCCAACCGGTCCGGGTCTCGACCGATACGTCGTTGTCGCAGGCCCTGCTCGGCTGCGGGTTTTATTACGACCGGGGCGAAATGATGCGCTGCACGCTGCGGGCGATCGAGGAATGCTTCGGCAATCAGATCCATGGCATCCGCCGCTTCGGGACCGCGGCGCTCGACCTCTGCATGGTCGGCTGTGGGCAGTTCGGCGGCTTCTTCGAATATCGACTGATGCCGTGGGATTACGCGGCTGGCAGGCTGTTCGTCGAGCTGGCGGGCGGGCGTGTGACCACCACTCGAGGGGAGTCGCTCGGCCTGGAACCGGTCGGGCTGGTGGCCAGCAATGGGCTGCTGCACGACGCCTTGGTGGACATCACAACCCGGCATCACCCGGAGGAAACGCGTTAGCGCCGGCCTTGCCCACGCTTAGTTGGGGGCCAACGGTCCGCCGAAAACCCGTTCCACCGCCGGGCCGGTATCGGGAGCACGGCCAGGCCTTGGGATCGGGCGTGTTTTCCCGAGGCGGCGAAATTGACGCGCTTGGGCGTCTACGCGTTCTCGTCGGCCTATGCTATCCTCCGCAGCAATTTAGTCCATTTCATCTCTCCCTCTCCAACGCCGGAAGTTCTGTCGTGCCGCGTCGCGAGGACATCAAAAAAATCTTATTGATCGGCAGCGGGCCGATCGTCATCGGTCAAGCCTGCGAGTTCGATTATTCGGGAACGCAGGCCTGCAAGGCGCTACGCGAGGAGGGCTATGAGGTCGTTTTGATCAATAGCAATCCCGCGACGATCATGACCGACCCCGATACCGCAAACGCGACCTACATCGAGCCGCTGACGTGGCAGATGGTCGAGAAGGTGATCCAGGCCGAGCGGCCGGATGCCTTGTTGCCGACGCTGGGCGGGCAGACCGGTCTGAACTTGGCGATGGAACTGGCCGCCCAGGGTGTGCTGGAGAAGTACAACTGCGAGATGATCGGGGCTAACCCGAAGGTGATCGCCAAAGCCGAGGATCGGGACCAGTTCAAGAAGGCGATGGAAAAGATCGGCCTGGAAACCTGCGTCGGGGAAACCGTCCGGACGCTCGGGCATGCCCGGGAAGTGCTCAAGCTCGTCGGTCTGCCCGCCGTCGTCCGTCCCAGCTTCACGCTCGGCGGCAGCGGTTCGGCGATCGCCTACAACAAGGCCGACTTCGACGCCCTGGTGCAAAATGGTCTCGACCAAAGTCCGGTCCATGAAGTCTTGATCGAAGAATCGATCATCGGCTGGAAAGAGTACGAGATGGAGGTGATGCGGGACAAAGATGACAACGTCGTCATCATTTGCAGCATCGAGAACTTCGACCCGATGGGCGTCCACACGGGCGATTCGATCACCGTCGCCCCGGCCCAGACGTTGACCGACAAGGAATACCAGGCGATGCGCGACGCGTCGTTGCAGGTGATCCGCGAAATCGGCGTCGAGACCGGCGGTTCGAACATCCAGTTCGCGATCCATCCCAAGACCGGTCGCATGATCGTGATCGAGATGAACCCGCGGGTGTCGCGGAGCAGCGCGCTGGCCAGCAAGGCGACCGGGTTCCCGATCGCCAAAATTGCCGCCAAGCTCGCGATCGGCTACCTGTTGTGGGAATTGCCCAACGACATCACCCGCAAAACCAAGGCCTGTTTCGAGCCGACGATCGACTACGTCNNACTACGTCGTCACCAAGATCCCGCGATTCGCCTTCGAGAAATTTCCCGAAGCCGACTCGACACTGATGACGCAGATGAAAAGCGTCGGCGAGACGATGGCGATCGGCCGGACCTTCAAGGAATCGCTGCAAAAAGCCCTCCGCGGCTTGGAAGTCGGCGCCTTCGGTCTCGGCTGCGATAACAAGGACCTCTGGGGGACCGACGTTCAGCCCGACGAAGACGAGATCATTTCGCGGCTCAGCACCCCCCGTGCCGAGCGGATTTTCTACCTGCGGTATGCGATCAAGTCGGGGATGTCGCTGGAGCGGATTTACGAGCTTTCCAACATCGACCCCTGGTTCCTGGATAATCTCAAACAGATCGTCGAAGAGGAAGATCGCCTGCTCGGCCTGGGGTCAATGAGCGGTTGGTCGGCCGACGATTTTCTGACGGCGAAACGGTGCGGTTTTTCGGACCGACAACTGAGCAAGATCAGCGGGTTGAGCGAATCGCAGGTCCGCGCCCGACGGTTGGAACTGGGTGTCAAACCGGTCTACAAGAGCGTCGATACCTGCGCCGCCGAGTTCGAAGCGCAAACGCCGTATTACTACAGCACCTACGAAGTCGAAGACGAGTTGCCCCCTCCCGGTGATCAGAAGCGGGTGATCATCCTCGGCGGTGGACCCAACCGGATCGGTCAAGGGATCGAGTTCGATTATTGCTGCTGCCATGCCAGCTTCGCGCTCCGCGAACTCGGCTATCAGAGCGTGATGATCAACAGTAACCCCGAGACCGTCAGCACGGACTACGACACCAGCGACATGCTGTTCTTCGAACCGCTGACGATCGAAGACGTGCTCAACGTCTGCGACGCTATCCGCCCGCACGGCGTGATCGTGCAATTCGGCGGCCAAACACCGCTGAACTTGGCGCGGGGGCTGAAGGAAGCCGGCGTCCCGATCATCGGCACCAGCGTCGAAACGATCGAATCGGCCGAGGACCGCGAGCTGTTCGCCAACCTGATCAACGAGTTGGGGCTGAAGCAACCGCCCAGCGGCATCGCGCGAAACATGGCGGAAGCCCGCCAAGAGGTCAAGCGAATCGGCTTCCCGTCGTTGGTCCGTCCCAGCTTCGTGCTCGGCGGCCGCGCGATGGAAATTTGTTACGATCAGACCCAATTCGACCGCTATGTCGCGGAAGCCTTCATCGCCGCCGATGGTCAGCCGGTATTGATCGATCGCTTCCTCGAGGACGCCACCGAAGTCGATGTCGACGCGCTCTGCGATCCGCACCGCTGTGTCGTCATGGGCATCATGGAACACATCGAGGAAGCCGGTGTGCATTCCGGCGACTCGGCCTGCGCGATCCCGACCTTCACCCTGTCGCCGGAAACGCTCGCCGAAATCCGCCGAGCGACCGCCCAACTCGCCGCCCGACTGCAGGTCGTCGGCTTGATGAACATTCAGTTCGCCATCAAGGACGAAGATGGCAAACCGACGCTGTATGTCCTGGAGGTCAACCCGCGGGCCAGCCGCACCGTGCCGTTCGTCGCCAAGGCGACCGGTGTCGCCGTCGCCAAACTGGCGACCAAGGTGATGACCGGCCTGACGCTGGACCAGCTCGGCATTTTTGACGAGCCGATCCCACGGCACGTTTCGGTCAAGGAGAGCGTCTTCCCGTTCCGCAAGTTCGCCGGCGTCGACATCGTGCTCGGACCGGAGATGCGGAGTACGGGCGAAGTCATGGGCGTGGCCGATACCTTCGCGCTCGCCTTCGCCAAAAGTCAGGTCGCCGCCGGGACGCTGTTGCCCGAGACCGGCAACGTGTTCATCAGCCTGTCATCGCGAAACAAAGACGAAGTCTCGCAAGTCGCTACGCAGATCAATGAGCTCGGCCTGAACATCCTCGCCACCGCCGGCACGGCCTCGCGGATCGAGGAAGCCGGCATCCGCGTCACCCGCGTCAAAAAGATCGCCGAGGGCAATCCGAACCTGTTGGATTATCTGAAGAATGGCGAGGTGCAACTGATCATCAACACCCCCAGCGGCAAGGGGGCGCGGACGGACGAAGGAAAGATTCGGGCCGCCGCCGTGCAAGCGGGCGTCCCCTGCATCACCACCCTGTCGGCCGCGCTCGCCGCCTGCCAAGCGATGGCGGCTCTCAAATCCGACTCGCTCGAGGTTCAGTCGTTGCAAAAGCGTTTCGCCGAATGACGCCGGGACATCGCCCCGCCGCGGGGCAGGTCAGCGCATGAGGGTGTGAGCAGGCCTCGGGAATGGAAGGCGAGTCGGTTCGATCGAGACTTGTTCGCGTTTTCGATCGCCGGCTTCCTGACGGAAAGGACATGCGAAGGGGCCGCGGATGATTTATCATGAGAGAAGCACGCGGGCATTCGTTTCGCGTCGCCCCCTCCGGAATCGCCTCTCCCGCTGATGCTCGTCATGTTGACCCCACCCTATTCGCCAGAAACCCGCCGCGCCTTTCTGGGCAAGAGTGCTCAAGGCTTGGGTGCCGTCGCCCTGCATGCGTTGCTCGGTGGGGCCCCGGCTAGCTCCGCGCCGTCGCTCGGCGTGCTCGGGGAATTGCCGCTGCCGCAGAAGGCGAAGCGGGTCATTTGGCTGACCATGGCCGGCGGGCCGTCTCAGCTGGAGACGTTCGATCCGAAGCCCAAACTCGGCGAGTTGCACGGCCAGCCGATGCCCGAGAGCATGACTCAAGGGCAGCAGTTGGCCCAGCTCCAAGGCCAGAAATTGACCTGCTTCGGGCCTCAGCACCCGTTCCAAAAGTTCGGCCAAAATGGGATCGAGATCTGCTCCCTGTTTCCTCAACTCGGCTCGGTGATCGATGACGTCTGCTTGATCCGCTCGATGACCACCGAGGCGATCAATCACGACCCGGCCCACATGTTCATGAACACCGGATCGCAGATCGCGGGCCGGCCGAGCATGGGCGCTTGGGCCACCTACGGCCTCGGTTCGGAAGCGGCGGACCTGCCCGGGTTCGTGGTCATGACGTCGCTCGGGCGGGGCGGGCAGAATCAGCCGATCGCCGGACGGCAGTGGAGCAGCGGTTTCCTGCCGAGCCGTTATCAAGGGGTCCAATTGCGTTCTAAAGGGGACCCGGTCTTGTACCTCGGCAGCCCTCCCGGCGTTTCGCGAACGCAGCAGGGGGCCGACGTGGCCGCGATCAACCGGCTCAATCACCAGCTCGAGCAGACCCTATCCGATCCCGAGATCGCCACGCGGATCGCCCAGTACGAATTGGCGTTCCAGATGCAGGCCAGCATCCCGCAGCTGATGGACCTGAGCGACGAGTCGGCGGAGACCTTGGCGCTCTATGGCTGCCAACCCGGCGACGGCTCCTTCGCGGCCAACTGCCTGCTCGCCCGCCGCTTGGCGGAGCGTGGTGTCCGCTTCATGCAGCTCTACCACAAGGATTGGGACCATCACGGCGGCGTCAAAGATGGCGTCGCGTTGAAGGCCGAGGAGATCGACCGAGCCTGCATGGCGTTGATCACCGATCTGAAGCGGCGCGGCATGTTCGACGAGACGTTGATCGTGTGGGCGGGCGAGTTCGGCCGGACGCCGATGTCGCAAGGGGGAAGCGGCCGCGACCATCACAACAAAGCGATGTCCGTGTGGTTGGCCGGCGGCGGGATTCGAGGGGGCATCGTCCATGGCGCCTCGGACGAACTCGGCTACGCCGCGGTCGAAAACGTCTGCACCGTCCACGACCTGCACGCCACGATGTTGAACCAACTCGGCATCCGACACGAAGCCTTCAGCGTCAAGTTTCAAGGGCTGGACGCTCGGCTCACCGGCGTCGAAGGCGCCCGCGTGATCTCGGAAATCCTGGCGTAGCGGGTTGCGCGGCCGAGGGGCTCCCGCGGCGCCGCGTCCTGGCGAACTGCCTGTGGGCCTGTTTTGGCGATCGGCCTGTGTCGGCGATCGGCCTGTGTCAGCGGTGAACGCAGCGGCCTGTAGCCCCGCCCAAAATGCGTGACAGTGGCTCGTCGAAGCGCTATAATGACTTCATCCCGACGCGGGTGGCAGTGGTCGCCTTGGCGGTTGGGTTCTGCCCGTTTTTCCCGCCTGCATCCCGCCCGAATTTCAAGATGATCGATCCGTCGAACACATCCCGTTGGCTACCGATCCTGGTGCTGGCCCTTGCACCGTCTGTATCCGTCTTGAGCGACGCCGTGACGCGAGCCGACGAACCGGCACCAGCGGACCCTGCTGTCGAGATTGCGGCTGCTGACGAGGCTAGGTTGGCCCGCGGTAGGGAGATCTACACGAACAGCTGCGCGGCTTGTCATGGCGAGCGTGGCCAAGGGGTGCCGGGGTCGTATGAACCGGCGTTGGTCGGCGACCGTTCGATCGCCGAACTGTCCGGCGTGATTTCCGAAACGATGCCCGAGGGGAATCCCGAGGCCTGCGTTGGTGAGGATGCCGAAGCCGTCTCCCGGTATATCTTCGAAGCCTTCTACAGCGAAGCGGCTCAATCGCGATTGGTGGCCCCCCGCGCGGCGCTGGCACGTCTGACGGCGAACCAGTACCGCCAGAGCGTGGCCGATCTGTTTGCCCACTTCATGGGTCGCGGCCAGTGGAAGTCGGAGCGAGGACTGAATGCCAATTATTTTGACCACCCCGGCTGGAAGAACGACAAAAAGGTGCTCACCCGCGTCGATCCGAACATCGATGTCCAGTACGGCCAGGCAAGCCCCGGCGAGGGGATGGAGCCGGCCAAGTTCGCGGTCTATTGGTCGGGGTCGCTGTACGCGCCCGAAAGTGGTAGCTACCGCATCACCGCCCGTGGCCAAGGGTCGTTCATCGTCAAGTTCATCGATACCGAGCAGAAGTTTTTCGATAACCACGTCTCTTCGGGCGAGATGGCGGAACACACGGCCACGGTCGATCTTGTCGGCGGCCGGCTTTATCCGCTCAGCGTTGACCTGATCAAACGGGAACGCAAAACGGGCAATGTCGACATCTCGATGACCTTGGCTTGGAAGACGCCCAAGGGGGTGGAGGAACCGATCCCGACTCGGTATCTGATCCCCAGCGGCGCGCCGACTGCGTTTGCCCCGCAGACGCCGATGCCGCCGGACGATCGCAGTGCCGGCTACGTCCGCGGCTCGACGATCAGCCGCGAGTGGGACGATGCGACGACCCGCGGGTCGCTTGAGTTCGCCGATGCGGCGGTCAGCAAGCTGTGGCCCAAATATCTGAAGGACGCGAAGCGGAAGTCGGAGAACGCCGACCAGTCTGAAGTCTTGCGTCAGTTTCTCGGCGAGTTGGTATCTCAGGCGATGCGCCGGCCGCTCGATGACACATTGCGGCAGCGGTTCGTGGACGCACCTTTGGCCTCCGCCCCTAACGAGGAAGAGGCGATTCGTCGCGTCGTCCTGCTAACGCTCAAGTCACCACGATTTTTGTATCCCGCGCTCGATGTCGACGCATCTCCGAGCATTCGCCGGGCCAGCCGGTTGGCGCTGACGCTGTGGGATTCCTTGCCCGACGCGGCATTGCAGTCCGCCGCTGGCAAGGGGGAACTGGAGAATGAGGAAGCCGTTCGGCAGCGGGCCAGGGCGATGCTACAGGACCCGCGAGCCCGCGCCAAAATCCTGGCCGGGTTGCATGAGTGGCTCGATCTAGCCCGCTGGGAAGCCTTGGACAAAAACACCGATCGATATCCCGGTTTTGATGCCGCCCTGGTCGGCGACCTGCGGACGTCGCTCGACCTGTTCCTGGAAGAGGTGGTGTGGAGCGAGACCAGCGATTTCCGGCAATTTCTCCAAGCCGATTGGGCCTTTACTTCCGACCGGATTGCCGCCTTTTATGGTGATGCTTGGAAGCCGGCCGGTGAAGCGACCGACGGCCGGTTTGCCCGCACCGGTTCGGACCCGGCACTGCGGGCGGGAGTGATCACGCACCCGTTCCTGATGAGCGCCCTGGCCTATGGTGACACCAGTTCGCCGATTTTCCGCGGCGTATTTTTGCTGCGTCACATTTTGGGGCGGATCATCCGCGTCCCCAACGAGGCCTTCACCCCGCTCAACCCCGACCTGCATCCGGGGCTGACCACCCGGGAACGCGTCGCCCTGCAAACCGGCTCCGCCAATTGCCAAGGGTGCCACCAGCGGATCAACGGGATGGGCTTCGCGCTGGAGGGCTTTGACGCCGTCGGACGTGTCCGAACGGAAGAGCAATCCAAGCCGATCGACGCCAGCGGGGTGTACGTCGATCGCGGCGGCGCCGAAGTTCGGTTTGAATCGGCGGCCGATTTGACACGTTACCTGGCGACCAGCGATGATGTGGTCCATGCTTTCGTCAATCGCATGTTCCTGCACATGGTTAAACAGCCGGTGGGGGCATTTGGAGAAAACCGCATGGAGCAACTCAAGACGCGATTCCGCGAAAGCGGATATCACATTCGGGAGTTGTTGGTCGAGATGGCCGTGATCGCCGCCGAAGGACCCGTTCCCGTCCCGGCAGCCTGACCCATCCCGGCAGCCCGACCGCAGGCGACCCCATCCCTTTCGCAACGCGTATAATTAGCTTCCCGAATCCTGCCTCGCTCCTCAGCCCAGTACCCCCCCACCTCAGAGCCCCTCAGATGACTTCATACAGCAGCCGACGAGAGTTCCTGAAGCGGACCGGAATCACCGCCGCTTCACTGCCGTTCTTGATGAATCTGTCCAGCCTCGGTTGGGCTTCGACGACCACCCCGCGGAAGCGACTGGTTGTGATCTTCACCCCCAACGGGGTTGTCCCCAAGACCTTCTGGCCAGATGAAGCCGGCCGGTTGGATTGCTTCAAGAAGAGCCTCGAGCCGCTGGAGCCGTTCCGCGACCAGACGCTGACGCTGCACGGCGTCCATGACAAGATCCGCGGCGATGGCGACAGCCACATGCGGGGGATCGCCTGCTTGTTGACGGGCATCGAGCTGTTCCCCGGCGATGTGCAAGGCGGGAGCCATACCCCGGCGGGCTGGGCCAAGGGAATTTCGCTGGATCAGTGGCTGAAGAATCAACTCCAGTCCGATCCCAAGACGCAGACCCGCTTCGGTTCGCTCGAGTTCGGCGTGATGGTCCCCGAGCGGGCCGATACCTGGACGCGGCTCAGTTACGCCGGTCCCAACCAGCCGGTATCGCCGATCGACAATCCCTACCAGATGTTCGACAAGCTGTACGGACAAGTCAAAGACCGCCAGACGGTCGCCAGCGTGCTCGATTCGTTGTCCGACGACTTCGCCAAGATCCAGCAGCACCTCAGCCAAGAGGATCGGCACCTGCTGGAGCAGCACGCCGAGATGGTTCGGCAACTGGAGCAGGAGATTCGCCAGGAGCAGGAATTCGCGGCGGCCGCGCCGGTCGATGCCGTGGATGTCGGCCATGCCGTGCCGGAGCTGACCGAAGGGGTGATGCGAGACAATGACAACATGCCCCAGCTCAGCAAGATGCAGATCGACCTAATGGTCAATGCTTTCGCGGCCGATTTCAATCGTATCGCCACGCTGCAGTACACCAACAGCGTCGGTGGGGCGAAGATGAAGTGGATCGGCATCGAGCAGGGCCACCACGAGCTGTCGCACGAACCGGACAGCAACCTCGAAGCGATGGAAAAGCTGACCCAGATCAACCGCTGGTTCTGCGAACAGGTCGCCTACTTGGCCCAGCGTTTGAGCGAGACGCCCGAGCCGGGCGCTTCGGGATCGATGCTCGATCACACCACGATCGTCTGGACCAACGAGTTGGGTGCGGGGAACTCGCACACGCTCAACAACATCCCGTTCGTGATGGTCGGCGGCGGCCTCGGTTTCCAGATGGGCCGGTCGATGAAGTTCGAAGGCGTTCCGCATAATCGGCTGTTGCTCAGCCTCGCCGAAGGGATGGGGTACCCGGTACCGAGCTTCGGCAATGCGGAATACTGCGGCGACGGCCCGCTGACCGGCATGACCGGCTGATGATCGTCCGTTCCGCCCGCCCACCGCGTGTTCCCACCCTGCCCCCTGGTCGCCAATTCCTCGGGGCGCGGGGGCAACGGGGATGATGCGACCGGACGATGAACTTTGCCTCTGCTTTCACGTCACCCGGAGGAAAGTCGAGCAGTACTTGCGCACGCAGCGCCCGGCGGTCGCGAGCCAGCTGAGCGAGTGCTACGGCGCGGGCACCGGTTGTGGTTGGTGCCGGCCGTTCCTCAAACGGTTGCACCAGCAAATCCTGGGCGAAGCTGGTGACGCTGGAGAAGAATCGGGAACTGGTGGTGTGACCGAAGGGGGGCGTGAAGAAGCCCGGGAACAGGCTGACTTCCCCGAGCCGGATCGTTACGCCCAGGCCCGCGAAGCTTACCGCGAGTCGCTGCGTCAGTCGCCGAACCTTCAGGCCTCCGAATCGGGTAATGGCCCCACGGCATCGCCGGAGCGTCCATGAACTATCTGGCGCACGGTGTGGCCCATTTCGAGTCGCCTTATCTACTGGCCGGGACGGCGGTTCCCGACTGGCTGTCGGTCGTCAATCGACGCGTGCGGGTTTCAGGCAAGGCCGCGGCAGCGCTCCTGCTGGATGACGATCCGGTGACCCGCGCGGTCGCGGCGGGGGTTCTGCAGCACCTCAGCGATGACCGTTGGTTTCATCAGACGCGGGTGTTCGCCGAGACGAGCCTGCGGATGGCGGTCGAACTGCGAGACCTGCTCCCCGGCGACGCCGGCTTCCGGCCGAGCTTTTTAGGGCACATCCTGGTCGAAATCCTGATCGACGCGACACTGATCCAGCGCGCCCCGAGTGTCGCGGACCGATACTATCGGGCGTTGGGCGAGGTTTCGCCTGGTCAGGTCGAAGCGGCCGTCAATCGCATGGCGAAGCAGCAGACCGACCAGTTGGCGATCTGGATCGAGCGGTTTCTGCAGGTCCGGTTCTTGTACGATTATCTCGAGGACGACAAACTCTTGTTCCGCTTGGAGCAGGTGATGAGTCGGGTCGGGCTGCCGCCCCTCGGGCAGCATCTGCTCGCCTGGTTCCCCTCCGCTCGCCGGTTGATCGCCGATCGCTGCGACTTGTTGTTGACTCCTCCATCGTCTTCTGACCCCATCCCCGATCCCTCTACCCCGAGATCGACGACATGAAATATGGCATGAACCTGCTGCTCTGGTCCGGCGAGGTTTCCGATTCGCTGTTCCCGGTTATCGAGCAACTCCGCAAGGTCGGCTACGACGGCGTCGAGCTACCGATTTTTAACCTCGATCTCGACTATGCCGCGATCGGGCGCCGGCTCGACGACCTCGGTTTGGGCCGCACCGGCGTGACGATTCGCGGCGAAGGCGACAACCCGATTTCGGCCGATCCGGCGGTCCGCCAACGGGGCGTCGACAACAACAAACGGACGCTCGACGTCTGTGCCGCGGCGGGGATCGAAACCCTGGTCGGCCCCTACCATTCGGCGTTGGGATTCTTCTCGGGCGCTGGGCGGACCGCGGACGAATGGAAGTGGGGCATCGAAAGCATGCGGGCGACCGCTGAACATGCCGGCCAGGTCGGGGTCAAGCTGGCCGTCGAGTGGCTCAACCGCTTCGAATGCTATTTCCTCAACTGCGCCGCCGACACCGCCGAGTTCGTCCGCGCCGTCGACCACCCCGCTTGCGGGATGATGTACGACACCTTCCACGCCAACATCGAGGAAAAGTGCGTCCACAGCTCGATCGCCGCCGGTGGCGACAAGCTGTTTCATGTGCACATTAGCGAAAACGATCGCAGCACGCCGGGCCAAGGGGGCGTGAACTGGGCGAACAACTTCGATGCCATCCGCGAGGTCGAGTACGACGGCTGGATGGTCGTGGAAGCCTTCGGCTTGGCGCTGCCGGAAATCGCCGCCGCGACGAAGATCTGGCGACGGATGTACAAGGACGAAATCACGTTGGCTACCGACGCCCTGGAGTTCATGAAGGAGAACACCTGATCACNNCGGTGCGATCATTGCCAACGAGCGGCGGCGCGGTCGAGTCGATCCATGATCGCGCGGCCGAGGCCCAGCGGTTGGCAGGTGTCGCAGTGAATCGCCGCCAACCCCATCGCGTCCAAACGCCGTAGCGCGGCGAACAGATTCCGCGCCACCTCGACCAAATCGCCGCGGTGGCTGAGCGTTTCAACGACGCGATACGGGGCGGCTTCCCGCGGGGACAGTTCGCGAAAGCTGATCCGTCCGAGCCCATTTCCGGACGGGTTCCCGGCCGGTCGGTCCGCTGGACCCTGGCTGATCAGAGCTAGCCGGGCATCCGGGCTGGCCGTGGGATCGAGCAGCACCAGCGGCGTTGTCGGCGCGTAATGCTCGCGGAGCATGCCCGGGCCGAGCAACGCAGCATCGGTTGACGGATCGACGGTTGACCCCTGCGGTATGCCGGCCGCGGCGAAGCTGTTGTGGGGCTCAGGTGACAGCCGCAAGGCGGATTCCGCGATCCCCAAACGTTCCGCCAACTGTTCGGCCGTGATTGAGCCGGGGCGGAGCAACCGTGGGTGCTCGCCGAGCAGCAAAATGGTCGATTCGACGCCATGCAAGCAGGGTCCGCCATCGAGCACCAGCGACACGGCATCACCGAGTCCCGACCGGTCGCAAACGTGCTCGGCCAAGGTGGGGCTGATGTATCCCGAGCGGTTGGCGCTGGGGGCGGCGAGTGGGAAGGGGCAACGTTGCAGCAATTTTCGTGCGATTTCGTGTCCGGGGATTCGCACCGCGACGGTCGGTAGTCCGGCGGTGACCTCGTCCGGAATTTTCGACGACCGCGGGCAGACGACGGTCAACGGCCCCGGCCAGAAATCGGCCAATCGCTCCAACTGCCTGGCCACCACCGGCGACGGCGGCCAGGCGATCGCGTCGCTCAGCCGTTCGACGCTGGCGACATGCACGATCAACGGATTACTTGACGGCCGGCCTTTGGCGGCGAAGATTCCACGGACCGCTGAGGGGCGCCAAGCGTTGGCAGCCAACCCATAGACAGTTTCCGTCGGCATCCCGACCAATCGGTCAGCCGCCAAGGCCTCGGCGGCTAGCGTCAAGGACTCGTCCGTTGGCGGGAGGATCAATCGCCGGGGATTCGGTATGCTGGGCACGGTGAAACGATACCCGGCAATCGTGGCGGGTCAAACAAAGGATGGATGAAGGGAACGGTTGAAGGATGAGCGATCAAGCGAAGGCCGCCGCGACGCAGGATGCCTGGACCGTGCTGCGGTTGCTGAAGTGGACGACCGATTTCTTTCGTCAACGCGAAAGTGACACGCCGCGGTTGGACGCCGAAGTGCTCCTCGCTCACGCCCTGAATTGTAGCCGAATCGAACTCTACACGGCATTCAACTCCGAGCCCAGCGGCCCTCAGCGTCAAGCTTTTCGCGAGCTGGTCAAACGACGCGGCGAAGGGGTCCCGGTCGCCTACCTGGTCGGGCATCGCGAGTTCTATTCGTTGCGGCTGCAGGTCACCCCGGCGGTGCTGATCCCTCGCCCCGAGACCGAGCATCTGGTCACGCTGGCGCTCGATCATGCCAAAACGCTGGCGGCGACCACGACCCGTCCGCTACGGATCGCCGATGTCGGCACCGGCAGCGGCGCGATCGCGATCGCCATCGCGAAGCATCTCCCGGCGGTCTATCCCGGCGGCTGTCAGATCACCGCGATCGACCTGTCGAGCGAGGCGCTGGCGGTGGCCCAGTCGAATGCCCAGGAGCATCAGGTTGGTCAGATCGAGTTTCTGCTCGGCGATCTGCTCGCCCCCACACCGGCCGAAGCGGTCTTCGATCTGGTGCTCAGTAACCCGCCCTACGTTTCGCAGTCCGAGTTTGAGGAGCTGCCCACGACCGTTCGCGACCACGAACCGAAGCTGGCGCTGTTGGCCGGCCCTACGGGGACCGAAGTGATCGCGCGGTTGATCGGCGAAGCGGCCGAACGGCTCGTCGCCGGCGGCGGACTGATGATCGAATTCAGCCCGATGATCGCCGACGCTTG
>DITY01000334.1:16916-29049 GCA_002422955.1 Planctomycetaceae bacterium UBA6172 | reverse complement strand
GACGTGTCGATCCAGGCGCAGATCATCAACCTGCTGATGGACCTGCAGCAACGTCTGGGTTTGTCCTACCTATTCATCGCGCATGACCTGGCTGTGGTGCGGCATATCGCGACCCGTGTCGGCGTGATGTATCTGGGCCGGATCGTCGAGTTGGCCAAGTCGTCTGACCTGTACGATCACCCCACGCATCCTTACACCGAAGCGTTGATGTCGGCGGTGCCGATCCCGGATCCCGTCGAATCGGCCAAGCGAAGTCGGATCGTGCTCCGTGGCGAAGTTCCCTCGCCCGATCGTGAGTACCCCGGCTGCGCGCTGGCCGACCGCTGTTGGCTGGTGGAGCCGCGATGTCGGGAGGAACGTCCGCTGCTGACGTTGACCCGCCGCGGCCCAACCCCGACCGCCGAAGCGGCCGCCCCCGTCGCGGCGTGCTGGGTGCGGTGTGGTCGCGAGGAAAGTGCCGGCTGAGGTGCAGGCCGCCCGGAATGCTGTTAATCTGGTGGACGGTCAGTGGCTCATTCATCCCACCTTCATCCCCCGCGTTTCGAAACATGAGCATGCGACAACTCTCGCCGGTCTGGGCGATCTGCCTGGCCATTACCGCAACGGTCTCCTGGGCATCTCTGGCCGGCCGTGCAGCGGCTCAAGATTGGCCCGGGTTTCATGGCCCCAGCGGATTGGGGCAGACTTCGGGAGCGCTCCCCGATGGTTGGACCGACAGCGATTACGCTTGGAAGTTGAACCTCGGCAGTACCGACGTCGGTTCGGTGGCGATCGCCGATGGCCGAGCGTTTCTGCTGACCTTCGATGAGTCGCGTCATTCGCTGGCGCTCGTGGCACTCGGACTGGGCAGCGGCAAGGAGTTGTGGCGGCGGATGTTGCCGATCGGTGAGTACCACCGGCATAAGCGGAATACTTACGCGTCGAGCACGCCGACCGTGGATGGCGATTCGGTCTACGTCGCCTATGCCGATTCGGACCATACCTGGCTGCGGTCCTTTTCGGTCGAAGGTCAGGAACAATGGGCACGCGACTTCGGCCCCTGGCAGAGCGATCACGGCTTCGCCACCTCACCGCGGGTCGCGGGCGGTTTGGTCGTCCTTTACGACTCGCAGCAGGCCGAGCAATTGGAGCCTGGGCAAACGCCGTCGCATGAGCGGATGATCGCCGTCGACGCCGCGACCGGTGCCGACAAGTGGGAGACGGAACTCAAGCCGACCCGCACCAACTACAGCGTCCCGGCCTATTACACCACCCCCGCGGGCACCGCCCAGGTCATCGGCTCGGGGACCGGCAATGGGGTCTTCGGGATCGATGCCAAGACGGGCGAGAAGCTGTGGGAATTGCCGGTGATCGACAAACGGAGTGTCGGTTCGCCGCTGATCATCGGCGATTTGGCGCTCGCCAGTTGTGGTAGCGGTGGTGGCGGTAACGTCGTCGTCGCCGTCAAGATTCCGGCGTCGGCCGAGGAATCGCCCAAGGAAGTCTATCGGATCGAGCGTTCCGCCTCCTACGTCCCCACGCCGGCCGTGGACGGCGACCACCTGATGATGGTTTCGGACAACGGCATTCTGTCGCGTGTCCGACTGAGCGATGGGGCCACTGTGTGGAGCAACCGTTTGGGAGGCAACTACGGGGCTTCGCCGATCGTGATCGGAAATAAGACGCTCGTCATCTCGCTCGATGGCATCGCCACGATCGTCGCCAATGCGGATCGGTTCGAGAAGCTGGGCGAGGTCGATTTGGGGGCGGGGGTTGGCGCCAGTCCGGCAGCCGGCGGGGGCAAGTTGCTCGTTCGCGTCGGTGAGGAACTGCGATGCCTGTCGATCGAAAAATCGCTCTGATATTGGCTGTCGAGGGAAGCCCGTAGCGATCACAATCGGAACGACCCCNNCCCGTTCGCGACATTCGACCCGTTCGCGACACTCGGACCCAACCGGCTGTGACACCGAGCCCGCTCGCAAGCCTGGGCGAGGGAACTCGTGAGCCTAGGCCTTGGTGCCGAGCTGGGTTACGGACGGCCGGCGTTAAGGCTCGTTGCGGTGCGGCCGTGGTCCGGTGCTGCGTGGCATCCGCGGCTCGCGAGCCGGTCGCTCTTCTTGGGGCGGTCGTACAGCCCGCGTGGTCTCGGAATCGGTTTCCGAAGCGCGGCGATTTTCACGCTGAATCGCTTCGTAGACTTCTTGGCGGTGTACGGGGATCGACTGAGGCGCTTCGATGCCCAATCGCACCTTGTCACCACGGATGTCGACGATCGTCACGACCACGTCGTCGCCGATCATGATGCTCTCGTCTCGGTGTCGCGAAAGGACCAGCATGGTGCCCTCGTCCAATTTCTGTGATAGTGGCCGTCGGTATGGTCAAGACAAACGTAACGACACCGACCCGGAAGCGAGGGCAATTAGCCAGCACTCGCGGCGACGATCTCGACACGCAGTCTATCGGCCGGGTGCGGGGAAAAACGACAACTATCGGACAAAGTTACATCTTGGCCGGTCGTACGGATTCCAACCGCTGAAACGATCTTGCCCGCTGGGCCGGATCAGGCGTCGCGGGAACGCATAGAAACGTCGAAACTCCGACCCCGAGGCGGTCGCTAAAGAAAGCCGTGCTAGCTCAGGAGAGCCGTGGCTGTTCAGGACGGCAGGTTCGTTGCGTTCGGATCGAGTTTGGTCGCCTTGATGATGGTGAACAGCGACGTCGGAGATGTCTTGTACCGGCGTTCCAGCCGCAGTGGCATTTCCGCGACCACTTCGTCGAGGCTCAGATCGGTCCGCCAACCGAGGTGACGGGTGACCGAGCCGGCCGAGTCGACCATCTTGGCGATCCAAGGATTGTTGCTGCGGAAGTGGTTGATCATCACGATCAAGCCCCCCGGTTTGCAAACCCGCAACATCTCTCCCATCATCCGTCGCGGTTCCGAGACGACGCTGATCACATGAAAGGACGTGACCACGTCGAAACTCGAATCTTCAAACTCGAGCTGCTCCGCATTCATCGGCATCACCCGGATATGCGACAGCCTCTCATCTTCGATCAGTTTTTCCGCCTGGGCCAGCATGTCCTCCGAAAGATCAACGCCGGTCAGTTCAATGCTCCGCGGATAAGCGGTCAGTGACATGCCGGTGCCGACACCCACTTCCAGAACCCGATGCCCCGGCTGGAATTTCATCCCGCGAATGACCGAGCGAATCCGCCGGCGAGCCACGATCGGCCAGAGGGCTTCGTAGGCAGGAACCAATTCCCGATACAAGCGGCTCGCGTGCGGGGCGGCGGCCGATGATCGATCTTCGATCGAGTTGCTAGCCATCGTTCTGGGAGACCTACGGTCGGGGATACCTGCGGCGTCAATGAATTACCAGCGCCGCCGCCTGCTGCGGGTAGCTAGCTAATCAGCCTAACGCCTCAGCATCCCATTTTCCATGGTCGAGTCAAGTTCGCCAGCGGCTGCCATCAAGATGACTTAAGTGATTGTTTGGTATGACTTTCCGTCAAAAAACGGGGCGCGGGACCACGATTCGAATCGTGCCTGATATTACACGGCTGTGACAATTCCCGCCGGCCAGCTGTCAAATTCCGTTGAGCCGGCGCGTCTTGAGGCGATCAACCGCCTTGCTCGTGGTCCGATTTTTCCGCCGCTGCGGCTTCGATAGGGCTCGCGTCGAGTTTGTCTGCATCGGCCGGCTCGAAGATTCGCCGCCACTGTTGGACGGCGGGAACGAACGCGTACCAACAGAACAGCAACGGTAAGGCGATCTCTTTCAGGACGATCGCCCCACCGACGGCAAACATCGCTTGGCCGATCTGGTTGGGTGACCGCCGACCGCGAATCCACTGCTGGACCACGTGAGGATAGCTGAGCCGGGAAACCATCAGGTACGCCAACAGGATCGCCAATACCGGCAACAGATAGACGCAGGTGCCCAGGGTAAATTCCGCGACCTGGCGGATCCAAGCGGTCTCGGATTCGTGCGTTAGGTATTCGACATGGGGCATCGCGATCGTGAACGACGCGATCGTGCCGGCGGCCGCGGGACTCGGCAAGCCATCAAAACCCTCGTGCTTATCATCCTCGCCCGTTTCGGCATTGAACCGGGCCAATCGGATCAAGACGCATAAAGCGAAGATCACGCCGATCGCCCAAGCGATCCGGTGTGGCAAGATACTGCTGAACCGCCAGACGATCACGGCTGGGGCCGCGCCGAAGGTAATCGCGTCGCAGAGGCTGTCCAACTGAGCGCCAAACTCGCTCGACTGCCCGGTCATGCGAGCCGCCGATCCGTCCAACGCGTCGAACACCATGCCGGCAAAAATCAGCAAGCCCGCGACGAACAATTGCTCCTCGCTGGTCCAGTCGAGCAGGGCGCTGGTCGCTACCGCGATCGAAGCCATGCCGCAGACGCCATTCCCGAGCGTCAACAGCGTCGGCAGGACTGCCAGCGTCAAGCGGCGGCGTTTGCGGCGTCGCGGCTTAGTCCCCTCCGGCCAGGGGTCGATCCCCTTGCTGGCGGGCCAGGTGCCACGGCGGAGCCGTTTGATGCTCGGTTTGGTCATCGATTTCATTTTCATCGCATTCATCGCGGGGGCCTACCCCGCTGCCAGCGCTTTACCCGTCGTCCGATCCGTTCCGCGCCACGGCGGATCACGAACCGTCCGCTGCCGCGGCGGATCGAGGGTCATCAATCCGCAAGCGTTCCGCTCGTCGCCGCGGTGGCGACGTCGAGCCGATACCGCGCCAAGCGGCTGGAACCGGCCCAGACGGTGTCGCCGATCGCGACTTCGAACTCCAACGACTCGTCACGCGGGATGACTAATTCGGTCCTTGACCCTAGTTTAATCATTCCGAACGGTTCGCCTTTGGCTAAAACATCCCCCGGCCGTACCCAGCAGACGATTCGCCGAGCAAATTGACCCGTGATCTGGCGGATGCGGAACGGTTTTCCCGGCTGATCCGGGGAAACCATCAGGACGTCCAAATTTTCGTTCTCGCGAGCCGACTCGGGCCGCAGCGCGTTGAGAAATTTTCCGGGCCGATAGCGAACCTCGACAACACGGCCCGCCAGCGAACTGCGATTGATGTGAACGTTGAAAATCGAAAGAAAAATTCCGATCTGGACCGCCGGGCCGATGTCCGGATCCTCGATCGGTTCGATTTGGACGATTTTGCCGTCGGCGGGCGCAACGACCACCCCATGCTCCAGCGGTATGGTTCGCGGCGGATCGCGAAAAAACCAGACTACCAGCCCACACACGACCAGCGGCGGCAGGCCCAACGGCCACCAGAACCAACCGAGCAGCAGCGTGAGCAGGAAGAAAAAGCCGCCGATCAAGATCAGTTCGGCCAAGCCGGCTCGGACAAACGGCAACGAATCTCGCCAGCGAAATGAATCGTCACTATCCGGCCACCAATACGTCTCTTGGTTTCGGTAAAACTTAAGGTCGCGCGAGTCGACCGGGTCGAACGGCAGTGTCCCGCGGGTCCCCTGTCGCAAGCCACGCATCTTCTCGACATAACCCGGCCGCAAGGTTCGTAGGATCCCGCGTCGCACGTAACCCCAAGCCAATTCGAGGCTCATGACCCAACCTCCCCCGGGCTGGATCGTGGTCAAACGCGGGTCCATCCATGGCCGATGCGAATCGCTGGTGGCCGAGTTTCGCTGGTCAGCCGATCCGGTTTCGTCCGCCTGCCGAGCGTCCCCGTGCGACCCGTCAGCCGCGGCCGATGCTCCGATCCCACTCGCGGGCGCGACGTTTTCGGCTGGAATGCCCGATCCGGGCGGTGTTAGACTCATGCGGTTGATGATCGCTGGTTGGTGAGGAAGGATCGGGAAGTCGCGTTCGCCGTGGCAATCGATCTCGGTCGACCGACGCCTGGGAACCGGATGGACACTGCCCCCGTGGGCGCGTCTCAGCCGGTTGGAGTCCGGACGATAACAGGGTGCTTGCGCGGCGAACCTCGAACGTTCGAGTGCCGGGAAGGCTACCGCACCTTGGGCGGCAGCCAGCGAGCGACGCAAACGTTAAGCTAACGAACGTTATTGGAACCGCTTTCTGGGCTTTCGGAAGTCCCGTCACCGCCGATCTTCGCAGAAACTTCGCAGCCGTTCACTTTCGAGCTACCGGACGACCGGCGGCTGCGGGAAACCGCCGCGGCTCCGGACCGAAATCCGAGATCGAAACGTAAATTTGGCTGCGAAACGAAAGCCGGGCCGGCAGCCCGAGCCCGTGAACGCACTCGCCCATAACCATCCGCGTCCACCACCCATGTCCGGCACCGTCCCCCAGGCCGACCGAGCGAGTTTGANNAGTTTGATCGAGCGAGTTTGATCGAACTGGGGTGACACGAACGGTACCCCTGCCAAGCGGTCACCAACCAACCCGACCCCTGTCCCAATCGCCCCGCACGCACCAGCTTCATGATACCTCGCTACCTCGTTAGCTTTCAGGCCCCGTTGGCGAATCACTATTTCACCGATTTGCTCGTGATCGGCGGCGGTTTAGCGGGACTCCGTGCCGCCAATGCGGCACGGGCGGACCAGAACGTGTTGGTCGTGACCAAAGACAAACTGGCCGAATCCAACAGTCAGTATGCCCAGGGCGGCATCGCCGGCGTGCTCGACCCCGAGGATCGGTTTGAGGACCATGTCGCGGATACCCTCGACGCCGGCGGCAATCTCTGTCACCCCGACGTGGTCGACATGGTGGTTCGTGAAGCCC
Source organism: Planctomycetaceae bacterium UBA6172 (assembly GCA_002422955.1). GTDB lineage: Bacteria > Planctomycetota > Planctomycetia > Pirellulales > Pirellulaceae > UBA6163. The sequence goes on along the minus strand of DITY01000334.1, from coordinate 22,335 downwards.
CGCGGCGGATCGAGGAACTGATCGATTGGGGGACCCGTTTCGACCAACTATCAGGGGCGCTGGCACTGGGGCGTGAAGGTGGTCATAGCCGCCAGCGGATCGTCCATGCGCTGGGAGATGAGACCGGCAAGGAGGTCATGCGGGCGGTCATCCAGCGGAGCCGCGCCGCCCCCAACATCGCGATCTGGGAACAGACCTTCACGATCGATTTGCTGACCCACGAAGGTCGCTGTCACGGTGCCCTGATCAGCCGTGACGGCACACCCCCGATGCTCGTATGGGCCAAGCAGACGATCCTCTGTACCGGCGGTAGCGGTCAGGTCTATCGCGAATCGACCAACCCGCCCGTCGCCACGGGGGACGGTTTTTCCGTTGCCTATCGCGCGGGGGTCGAACTGCGCGACATGGAATTTTGCCAGTTTCACCCCACCGTGCTCTACATCGCCGGTGCCTCGCGGTCGCTGATCACCGAAGCGATCCGCGGTGAAGGGGCCTTGCTGCTGGATCACGACGGCAAACGCTTCATGCCGGACTACGACCCGCGCGCCGAATTGGCGCCGCGAGACGTCGTCAGCCAGTCGATCATTCGCCAAATGGCCAAGACGAATCACCCCTGCGTCTATCTGAGCCTCGCCCACCTGCCGGCGAAGCTGGTACGCGAACGCTTCCCGGGCATCGCCAAGGCCTGTTTCAAGTTCGGGATCGACATCACCCAGGACCCGATCCCCGTCCGCCCCGGCGCGCACTACATGGTCGGTGGCGTGACCGTCGACAGCCGCGGCCAAACCGGCCTGCCCGGGTTGTGGGCCGCGGGGGAAGTGACCAGCAGCGGCTTGCATGGCGCCAACCGTTTGGCCAGCAACAGCCTGCTGGAAGGCTTGGTCTACGGCGCCCATGCCGGGGAAGCGGCTTCCCAGGCCGCTGACGACATGCCCGATTCCATGCGCGCCATCCGCATCGGGAATCCGGCCACCCCACCCTCGAACGATTACGATATCGCCGACGTTCGGGCGTCGCTGAAAAGCTTGATGGGACGATGGGTCGGTGTCCAACGCGACGAAGCAGGGTTGCGGGAAGCGGCCGCCGCTGTCGATTCGTTCTGCAGCTACGCGATGCAGCACCAGTTTCGTGAGGTCGCCGGATGGGAACTTCAAAACCTGTTATGCACCGCCCAAATGATGACCCGCGCGGCCCTCGCCCGCACCGAGTCGCGCGGCGTTCACTTCCGCCTCGATCACCAGTTGACGGATGACCGGAATTGGCGACGCCACCTCACGATCCGGATCGACCGCGATGGTGGCCAGCCCTATCCCGAACCGTTACTCGATTCCGCCCCCGAGCTTCCCGAACCCGCTCGCGGCTAGGGCGCTGCCGCGTTCTCCGCCCCCAACCCAGCCGACCCCGGACTGCGGGAACGTGCTCGGACCCTCCCGTAGCCGACAGTGGCACCGATCATCCGCCAGGAGCTGACCGCCGTGACCGACCCGTTCCGACTGCAGCCCCAAATCGTTCAGGACGTGGGCGAAGAGCCGCTGCTGCTCCATAGCCGAGTCACCGACAGGATCGCCACGCTAACGTTCCTCGAACGCGCCCTGCTGTTCGCCGAGTTGGCGATGATCGCCTACAACGACGAACAGGAAGCCCGGCGAGCGGCGACGTTGGTCGGATTCCCCGAACTCCGGTACTTCAATGACAACGGGGCTCAGGCTTACTATTTCGCCAATTCCCAGGATGCCGTCATCGCCTGCCGCGGGACCGAACCGAACGAATGGACAGATCTGCGCGCCGATGTTGACGCCGTCGCGGTCCTGGCCGAAACCGCAGGCAAGGTCCACCGCGGGTTCAAACGCGAAGTCGACCGGCTCTGGCCGATGCTCGAAGCGGCGTTAACCGACAACCGCAAACCGGTCTATTTCGTCGGTCACTCGCTGGGCGGCGCGATGGCTAAAATTTGCGCGGCCCGCTGCCAAATGTCGACCATCAACAGCAACCCCCAGCAACTGTTCACCTTCGGTAGCCCTCGCGTCGGCGATCGCGCCTACGTCAAGTCCGTGACGCTCGAGCATTATCGTTTCGTCAACAACAACGACATCGTGACCCGCGTCCCGCCGATCTGGCTCGGCTACCATCACAGCGGCTACGAGATCTATTTCAACCGCCATGGAAAGATCAAAAAATACAACCTGCTGATGAAAGGACGCGACCGTTGGCGCGGCGTGATCCGCGGGCTGTGGAACCGCGAATTGGACTACCTGAGCGATCACAGCATCCATCAATACTGCCAGCATCTCGTCACGGCCGTCGAAGAGGAACGCCGCATCGTCGCCGAGGGGGGCAAGCCGCTGGCGCCCAAAACGATCGCGACCGCGCCCCCTGTACAGCCCCACTGAGCCCCGCCGTCACCCCCCGCGAGCCGTCGCCCAGGACGCAAGACCGTTGTCACCCGGGGACCGTCGCCACCAAGACCATTCCCGGCGGCCTATGCCGCGAGATCGTTCTTTCGACCGTTCGCGTGACCCCTTAGAAATCGTAGGGAATCGCGAGCACCGGGCAGGGTGCGTGACGAACGATCTGCTGGGTGGTGCTGCCACGGAGGGCGTCCAGAATTCCATGAGCCCCCGCGGTCACCAACACGATCAAGTCGGCGGTGAGCTCCTCCGCCGACCGTAGGATTTCATCGACGACCCGGCCCTGCCGGATCGTCTGGACGTGCTGCCAGCGAAAGTCATCCGGCCACCGCGGCCAGGGGAAATGCGGTTCATCTCCCACGTGCAGCAGCGTCAGTTTGGATTGGTCGCTGCCGAAGGCCGCCAGAGCGTCCACGGCCCGCTCGATCGCCAGGTCGGCGCAGGGCTTGCGGTCAACCGGGATCAAGATGTTTTCCAGTCGCACGCTGCCGTCTTCCAACGAGACACAGCCGCGCGCGCCGAAGGGGATGAACAGTGTCGGCACCTTCCCCTTCATCGCCACCGACTCGGCGATCGACGGCCGAAACCAATGCGGCAAAATGTCGTGCTCGCCCGTCGCCAGGACGACCATGTCGACCGCGTGCTCGCGGACGTACTTGGTGATGTAATCAGTGACGTTCTTATCGATGCCCAGCACCTTTTGCACCCGCATCCCGAGCTTGTCCGCCACATCGGACCGCTGGGCGCCCGGTGCCAAAAATCCCCACCGCTCGAGCGTCTCGCGAATTTCGGGATATTCGTCCCAGGGCGGCTGGTCCTGCTTCGATCCCAGCACGTGCAGCAGCGAAAAAGCAGCGCGGTCATGCACGGCCAGTCGCAGCGCGTGAGCGAATGCCAAGTCGCTCGTGTGCGAAAAATCTGTCGGATGCAAAATGAATCGCGTGGATTCTCCCTGAAGCGACGCAAGGTTGAGCATTGAGCGGCCAAGAAATTGAGCAACGGGAGGGTGTCCAGGACGCGGTTTGTCGCCCCAGTCTAACAAGCGGGGGCCAGAATCGACGCACGTTTTCCAACGCCCGCGGCCGGCTCGCTGAATCGACAAACGAAATGAAACGAACCCCGCGACTCGGACCCTCGCCCATGGACGCGGGATTCGTCCGACTCGCGGGGCATGCGTTTATCGCGGATCACGATTCGGGGCTCAGCGAGCCCATCCGCCCGCCCGCGTCAGGGGGCGGGCATGAGTAATCCGCGACCGACTAGCGTTCTTGGCCGCTTAGCTGGGCCGCCTTGCGGACCAACTCGATGAACTCGGCTCGCAGGCCATACGGGTCGCTCCCGACCGCCTCGGCCGCCGCCTTTTCGACGTCGGCATAGGTCCAACTTCCAGCGTATTCGCTCCGCCGCAGCTTCATCCCAAATCCCGCCACGGCGGCCGCGAAGCGGATGTCGATGTCGGCGTCCGTGAACGACTTGCCACCGTCAGTCACCGGGAACTCGATCAACTGACTGGTGTCGCCGTCGGGCGCCTTGTACCGCAGCTTGACCGTCAAGGTCTCGCTGTTGGCGGCGGCCGCGGTCGGTTGCGGCACCGACTGGTACTTCAGGTCGTCGACCTTCGGCGCGATCGCGTCGGCCTGCTTACCCACGGGGACAATTTCATAAAGGGCGGTCACCGCATGCCCCGCCCCGATCTCGCCAGCGTCCTTCTTGTCATCATTGAAATCCTCCTTCGCCAACACCCGGTTCTCATAACCGATCAAGCGATAGGCCGAGACTTGAGCCGGGTTGAACTCGATCTGCAGTTTGACATCCTTGGCGATCGTCACCAGCGTCGCGTCGGTCTGCTCGACCAGCACCTTGCGGGCCTCCTTTTCCGTATCGATGAAGGCGTAATTGCCGTTGCCCTTACCGCTGATCTGCTCCAACATCGCGTCGTTATGATTTCCCATGCCGAAGCCGAGTACCGTCAAGAACACGCCACCTTTGGCCTCGTTCTCGACCAACCGAACCAGCGAATCGGTTCCGGTCGTGCCGACATTGAAGTCGCCGTCGGAACAGAGGATGACGCGATTGACCCCATCCTTGATGAAATGATCGCGGGCGGTCTGATAGGCCAATTCGATCCCGGCGCCGCCATTCGTGCTGCCACCGGCGGCGAGCTGGGTCAAGGCGCGGCGGATCGTCTCGGCTTCGCTCGCTGGCGTCGAAGGGAGCACCAGGCCCGCCGACCCCGCGTAGACGACGATCGCGACCCGATCGTTCTCACCCAGTTTGGATAACAGCAGCTTCATCCCCTGCTGCACCAGCGGTAATTTGTTCGGCGCACCCATCGAGCCGCTCGTGTCGATCAAGAACACCAGGTTGCTCGGAGGCCGCTTGTCCGCCGCGACCGCTCGCCCCTTGATCGCGATCCGCGCCAACCGGTGGTCCGCATTCCAGGGACAGGCGACGACTTCGGCGCGAGCCGCGAAGGGGGGCTCGTCGTTCGTGTCGGGCCCGGCATACTCGTAGTCAAAGTAATTGATCAGCTCCTCGATGCGGACGGCGTCCGGTCGCGGCAACTGGTTCGCACGCATCAAGAAATCCCGCACCTTGCTGTAGCTGGCGGTATCGACATCGACCGAAAAGGTGCTCAGCGGATGTTCGCTGACCCGTTGGAACGCGTTGTCGGTGATCGGGTCGAAGCGGTCGCCAGCAATGCCCGGCCCCCGCCCCTCATCGATGGGTTGCCCATAGGGATCGATGCCCAAGGAGTCCGGAACGACAATCGGGGCGCCAATGCGGACTTTGTCAAAACGGGGCTCGCTAGTCACCGTCAGACCTCGTTCCTTCGACAGCGTGAAAAAAGGCTTGACTGTGCCCGCTGGCAGGTCGGCAGGCCTGCCGGCTGCCCCAGCGACTGGTGAGTCGGCCTCGATCTGTCGACCGAGTTGAGGCATGGCCGTATACCCCGACTCAATCTGCTTCAACGCTTCGGCATACCGGTACTTGGCTTCGGGGATCGCACC
>DITY01000334.1:0-16826 GCA_002422955.1 Planctomycetaceae bacterium UBA6172 | reverse complement strand
CCTGGCTCTTTCGCGAAGTGCGATTGAAGCTGCTCGGTCAATACGCGAGCCTCCGCGACCGCGGCGGCCAAGTCGGCGTTGAGCGCGATCTCGGACTCGAACTTCGCGCGCTCCTCACCCGACAATTCGCCGAGCGCATAAGCGGTTATTCGCGGATCATTCCAAATCGAATCAGACATGGGACACCTACCAAATGATGAATTGTGTGCGAAGGGATTGCCGACGAACGCGTGGACGAACACGCTCAGGTGGCGAGTCTTTGGCGGAGATTGCGGATCGCTTCGTGAAGATGAAAGCCGACGTTACCGACCGTCATGCCGGTGACCTCGGCGATTTCTCCGTAACTCAGCCCGGCGGCCATCCGCAGCCGCAGCACTTCCTGCTGTCGCGGGGACAGCAGCGTTAAGCAAGCGTCCAAATGCACCTTGTCTTCGGCATCACAGAACGTTTGCGAGACGTCCGGCATCGGGTCCGGGACGTCAAAGGAGGAGGGATCGGTTGGCGTCGCGTTCTGCGTTCGTTGCATATCAATCACCCGGCTTCGGCAGACGGAAAAGAGCCAGGCCGCGAGTCGTGGTTCGATCGATTCGCGGTCGCCCCGACAGAGTCGTAAAAACGTTTCCTGGACCGCGTCTTGCGCCGTCGTCTGATCGCCGGCCAGCATCCGGCAGGCGTAGGCCAGCAGCGGTCGCTCGAAGCGATCCACCACGCCCGCGACCCACGATTGCGTCGTTGCGTCGTTCATGAGCTGGCGACAAGGGTTGGAAGAGGAAGCGTTACTGCGAAGAAAACGAGCCGAGAGGAGATTTATTAGGGCCCAATCGCAAAAAAAGGGGGCCGCGTCGGGAGCCCGCCGAGACCGTAACGGCTGAACCCGCACGTCCGAGACCGTCGATCACGCGGATGCCGCGACCACGCCACATATTGCCTACTCCGCGTTCGGGCAGGCGTCCAGGCTGATCTGGCGGAGGCCGATCCGGGACCGGCGAAATGTAATGAGGCGAGTCAAGCGGTCGCACGTGCCGACCAGGCTCGCCGCGCGGCACAAACCACGCCGCGCGCCACCAACCGGGCGGCGAGGAAAAAACTGTCTGGGCGTTCGATCAGGCCCAATCGCCAGAACTTAAAACTCGAACCCGTCGGGGATCATGGCGTCCTTGATCACGATCGGAATGCCTTCACGAACTTGTAGCGCTTCCTCTTCGCCGAAATGTTCGACTTTGTTCGCGTTGGTGATGCGTACCCGCTGGCCGATTCGGCAATTCTTATCGAGCAACGTCCCGATGATCACACTGTCATCGCCGATCCCCAGCGGCATCTGGCCGGGGGTCAAATCGTCCTTCGATTCGCTGTAGTCCGCCCCCATGATCACCGTATCGCGGATGGTGACATTGTTCCCGATCACGGTTCGCAATCCGATCACGCTGTTTTCGATCACCGTGTTGTGACCGATCAGGCAACCGTCGGCGATCAACGAACCGGTGATCGTCGCACCCTCGACCACCGTCGGCGGCAAAAAACGTGCTCGGGTATATACCGGCGCGCGGCTGTCGCTGAAATCGAACGGGGGCGATTTTTTCGCCAGGCTGAGATTGCATTCGTAGAAGGCGCGAATCGTCCCGATGTCCTCCCAGTAACCGTCGAACAGGTGCAACTGGACGTGATGATTTTTGATCGCCTCGGGGAAGACCTCTTTGCCGAAATCCTCGTAGTTGGTGTTGGTCAGCAGGTCGACCATCACATCCCGATTGAAGATGTACAGGCCCATACTCGCCAAGCAATCCCGGCCCTCGGAGGGGATCCCGTGAGCGTCGATCCAACTCGGGTCGGTCCGCACCTCGGCGAGCTGTTCCTCCGTCTTCGGCTTTTCGACGAACCCGATCACGCGGCCTTCGTCATTCACCTTCATGATCCCCAACGCCGACGCCCCGCTTCTCGGCACGGGGATGCCGGCGATGGTGACCGCCGCCCCCGACTCGATGTGGGTCTTCATCATGTCGGCAAAGTCCATGCGATAGAGTTGATCGCCGGACAGGATCAGGATGTAATCGACCCACCGCTCGTCCATGTAGCGGAGATTCTTGCGAACGGCGTCGGCCGTCCCTTGGAACCAGTCGGTCCCTTCGCCGACTGTCTGCTGCGCGGCTAGCAACTCGACGAAACCGTTGTTGAATTGGTCGAAACGATAGGTTTGCCGCAGGTGCTGATGCAGTGAAACCGACAAGAATTGCGTCAGGACATAGATCCGATTGATGCCGCTGTTGATGCAATTGCTGATCGGGATATCGATCAGGCGGTACTTGGCCGCCAATGGCACCGCGGGCTTGGCACGAATCTTGGTCAGGGGGAACAATCGCGTCCCGCGTCCACCGCCGAGAATGAGGGCTACCGTATTGCGCATGTCCATCTGTAAACCGCGGCTTCCTTAATCGAGTTGCGGCAGAACCCGGAAATCGCCGGGCCGGGGCTAGTCAGAAGCGATTCCGGCGGAACAGCTAACGACCGCCACGGCATTTTATCAAAAGCCGGCCGGCCTTTTAAGCACGGGGACGATCTTCCAGTGTGCTCAAAATGGGCGCGTCGACGGTCGAGGTCGACAAGCGGACTCCCAGCACCCGCATGCAGACATGAAAGACCGGAATCGTCCGCAAATCGGCGCCGAACAATAATCCCAGCGCCAGAAATCGCCCGATGGAGGAAGTCGCAAACAATACGAAGTAGGCCGATTGACCGCCCCCCAGCCAACGCAGCAGCCCCGCGCCGATGAAGGCCCCGCCGCACAACGCCAACATGTTGGCGAAGTTGTAATACGTCAGCATTCGCGTCCGCTTTTCGATCGGCAACGTCTCGAAAAACATCAAGAAAAAACCGAGCTCATAGGCTGCCCACAGCAGCCCGGATAGCATCTGAACCGCGGCCAAGTGGTACAGGTTTTCGCAAACGATCCACAACGCCGCCACCGGCACGATCCCGATCCCGCCGATCCACAGCAGCCGTTTCGCGCCGCCGCGATGCGTTTGGTTACCCCAATAGGAGAAGCCGACGATCTTGGAGAGAAAGCCGATCGCTAACAGCATCACGAACTCGGTGTAGGACAGATGCAACTGCTTGAGCATGTACGGCGAGAAAAACGGGCCAGAAATCTGCACCGCTAACTGCACCGCCACCAAGTAGCTGAGCAACCGCATGCCCGTCATGCCTGCCCGATCCGACTTCGCCTTCGCTGCCACGATGTCGGCCGGATGCTCGGCCTCCGCCGCCCGGGCATGGCGAGCCATCCGCCGACGATTGGCGACGGCAAAATCGCGGGTCGGAGCCTGGTGTCGCATCAGCCAACTGACCGACCAAAACCGAAAGAAGGCCGCCGCGGCGAAGATCCCGGCGAACCCGAGCAGCACCTGTCCTTGATTGCCCGTCACTTGCAACACCGCCCCGCCAGCGACCAAACCCAACAGCGTGCAGAGTTGCGACGTGCGGGTCCGGCCAGAGAAATAACGGGTACGGACCCTCGAGGGGACGATCGATTCCATCCAGGTATTCCACGGCGGACCCGCGGCCAAACCGCCGGTCCAATAGACCGAGGCGATCAAAAGCAGCGGCACCAGGCCGATCGATCCCAGCAACGCCGCGGCGACCAAGGGGATGAAACTGAGCGCCTGCAACGTCGCGCAAATCACGATCCAACGCTTCTCGCCGCCAAACCAGTAGACCGCGCGAAGCGAAATCATCTGCAGCGTCCCGCCGACCAATAGCGGAATGCTCGAAACCAGCCCGGCCGAGATTTCCCCCAAGCCGATCGCCAACGCGAACGCCGAAATGTAACTTTCGCCCAACCCGACCATGGCGCCGAAGGCCGCGGCATCCGCGGTGCTCGCGCTCAGGTTAGCACGCGTCGCCGAGCGGGATGCCGCCGAATTTGGGCTCGGTTCCTGGCCGTCTCCAGGGAGCAGATCGGTCGATGTGATCAGCTCCGAGGGGAATTCCGCCACAGGCTCACGGACATCGTCCGCGACCGCCCCCCCGGACCCGTACCAACCGAGCCGACGGACTTCCGCCGCCGGGATACAAATGACAGTTCTCTCAGGAGACGCGTCTTCGCCAGACGCCGCTATTCGCGGTTCCAGCAGAGGGTCATCGGTGGCCGTTGCGGTCGGAGGCATTGCTCGAAAATGGATAAATGGGAAAAACCGCGCGGCGACCGCGGAATACGAAGCATCGTTCGAAGGGTTGACCAAGGCAACTGAATCATGCTGGCAAGCAGCCGATTCGGACCGGCATCGAACGCAACCCGACCCAAAGCCCCTTACGGCCCGGATGACTTGGTTGCAGCCCGCAGGCGGTTCGCGACGACGATGGAATAACCCGAATCATCTCGCCATGGCAATCTCGATCCTAGTGGGTTACTCACAAGCCGTCTTTTAGGGCGTCGAACAAACCCCGAAAGCCCGTTCAATCGCTCTCTAACCTCCCCTGACCGGCCTCTGGTTCCCGCCCCTTCCCAACTGTCAGCTCTTCCCGCGGCCCGTTTCACAGGCAGCTGCGGCGGGGGCCAGGTTCGACTCCGACGCCGGAGAACCGTCAGCTATAAACGGTCGAGCCCCGTGAGACCGAGGTTCCTCGGCATGAAGCCTGAGAACCCTAGGTCACAACGGGGCCCAACGATTGAAAAACGGGGCGTGATTCGGTCAGATTTTCCGACCACGCGCACGACCGACCCGCCGCGGGCTGGTTATTTGCTGACCAGATCGAAGTTTTGTTCCAGCTTGGCTGTCTCCACCGTTGCCCTCAACTCGGTCCGCGAATTGTATTTCTCGGGGATATACATTTCACCGACCGGGTCCTTCTCGCCCGGATTGGCTTCCACGAACTTGCCGGGGATCAGCCGCGATGCCCGAACCTCGACCAAAGCCGGGCCCGGGGCGACGCGAATGACGTACTTGCCGTTCTCGATCAGCCCGGCGTAAGCCTGCTGGTCTCCTTCGGTCGACCGGAACTGAATCCGCCCATCCTGGATCGGGGCACCATCAAACGTGACCGTACCCCCGACTTCGACCAACCCATCGCCAGCCGAACATCCGACGAGCGTCAGCAACGCCATCACCAGCAAAAGCTTCGCTTCCCAACCAAAGACCCGAAACGCACGCATCCAATGACCTCAACGAAAGACAATAGAAGAACCCCTAAACATCGCAACCGTTCCCCACGCGAATTAAAATTCGGCGAGAACTCCGCCTTCGGCGCGGTTGCCCAGATTTCGCCAGGTTTGGCGATCGATCGATTCGGAGACCAGCCGCGAAGAACCATCGCAGAGGGTGACCATGACGCCGCCAGGGTGATAGCTGCGGGCGAAGTTGTAACGGCCCGGCAGACCACCGGCATTGCCGTTTTCACACGGTGCCTTGCGGAACGTCGTCGACTTGCAGGAGTAGACGCGATCCGGGATCGTCGTGTTCGGCGATTCGCCAGTCGAGAATCCGAACGATCCGTGCGGCGCACCACCCCAATAACCCCCCAATTCGCCCCAGGTCGCCCCGGTCGATCCGCGGATGATCCCTTCGCTCGCCAACAGGGTGTTCGACGTGCCGTCGATGCAGTCGCGGAAGTTGCGTGACCGCTGGAGCCCGAACATGCCGCCGGCGTCTTCGCGAATCATGTTCAGATCGATCGGCCCGGTGATCGTCGCCAAGACCGGATTGGTCGGTGAGCCACCCCCCGAACAGACGGCGTAGTTGCCCTGGAAGCCGTTATTCGTTCCCCCACCGCCTTTGGCCGGCCCCGCGGGGTCGGATGGGCACATGAATGATGGGACGGCAACACCAGCGAGTTCGACCGGCAACCGGTGAATGTATTCCGCGGTGAAGAACCCGTACGTGACCTCAGCATTGCTGTAAGCGTCGTAATACGGCTGTTGCTCGATGAATGGCAGCACTCGGTGATACCACGTGTCGCGCCGCTTGCTGGCGCCGGCAACTTCCAACTTGTGCCCATAGGGGAAGTTGTTGAAGGTATCGTGGTAATTGTGCATCGCCAGACCGATCTGCTTCATGTTATTGCCACACTGCATCCGCCGGGCGGCTTCACGAGCGGCTTGGACCGCGGGCAACAACAGGCCGACCATCACGCCGATGATCGCGATCACCACCAGCAACTCCACAAGTGTGAAGGCAGCGCGACCGTTTCTCTGAAATCTCATTACTTGCAAACCCCTCAACCGAGAAAAAATGCTTCGCCGAAGTCGAGCCGATCGAACACCCGATCGCCGTGCCGCAAAATGCGACTCGGACGTAACTCACTCTTCGCGCGGGTCGGCCTTCAAAAGACGATCCGACTTGCGGCACGTTGAACGCAACTCGTGAGCCAACGCCAGCAAGCCACCCCCGCGGCGAGCTTGCCTGGGTCGCGAGATCAAATAGTGGGCACCTGGACTACGCAAAAGCCACTTTGAAGGGACTCAAGTGCCCGCAATTTCAAAAGAAAAATAGTCCTCATTGGCCGAAATCGTTCGCTGGCTGCTAAGAAAATTAGCGGTCTGCCTGCAAACAGCGCAAGTCCAGGGCCGCTTTGAGGGATGCTGGGACAACCCACCGCACCGCTCTGAGCGGCGAGGTCCTACCGGCCGGGTGGGCGTCGTCGGCTGCAGCCCTTGACGCCCTTCGTCACACGGATCAAACTACCCCTGAAAGGCTGGAGCGACAGCAATCCCCTCGGTGTGGACCCCTTTCCGAGTAGGGAACATGCCGATCGAAGGACTGGTGCGTTCCAGCCGCATGGAGGACGATTTTCTTGACGATCAAACGCCGAGAAAACTTGGGGACGGAGGCGGTCAACCGCCGAAAATTCCCAGACCGAGATAGCACGCGTCCGATTTTCCTTCTGCAGGTCGAGAGATCCTGCGGAGGCGACTATCAGGCCGGTACGACTGCAAAATCGGGCGATTAGCTCAGTTGGTTAGAGCGCCACGTTGACATCGTGGAGGTCACAGATTCGAGTTCTGTATCGCCCATTTTCCGACATTTTCTGAGCCATCAGAAAACATCAACGGCCCTCTCGGGGCCGTTTTTTGTTGGGTTTTGGCCTTCTCCCCGATCGGCTGATGGTTGCAAGGGGCCTGCTGCTGCCCTCCCGACGCAACCGCCGCTGGTCTTTCGATCCCGTGTCAGTCCTCGTTGGTTTGTCTGGCCATCATGGCGACAAAGGGCATTCGGTCCCCGGAGTTCCCCTCCCCTGTCAAATATCGGCAAAGGCGCCGGCGAAACGGTTCGACCGAAATTGGCGGTGCTAGCAGTCTGTGTGGGCACATGACTGATCCAAACCAGCGACCAGCTTGTCTTGATCACCGCCCCAGTAGCTTGCGAGAGGTGGGAGAAATAGGCCGAATTTCATTTGGCACCGACCGTGGACAAGTGTTATCCTCGACCGTGGACATGTCTTATTCTCAGCCGAGGAATAAGAACCCCTAATCCCCTGTAACCCCCCCCGCGTTCCCAGGATAAGAATTTGGTTCGTCAGTAAGAAAATTATGCCCAACGGAAAGAGCCACCCCGATTGTCGGTACCGCGTCTTTGCACGCCCCACGTCTGGAGACTCCCGGCCGCTGATTGGCTCCTCCATCAAATGCATGTTTCAAGGGCAGCCACTACCAAGTGCGGAGCATTCCTATCGTTTCTGCGTGAACTTTCAAACACATGATTTCTGGTATTCCGAGCTCCATGGCAGCCACGAGTTTTTCCCTATGTTTATGCAGATTGCACGACTTGGAGAGGATCTTGAACCGGGCGTGCTGTATTGCTACGAAAATGGCGTTCCCAATACCGTAAAGCCAGTGAAAAGACTCCGCACGCCAGATCATGAGAACTGTGCTCGGCTAACCGAACAAGAATAAAGCAGTCGAATGCTGTAGAAATCTGACGAATCAATCCGATGCACGTGAGGCGGTGGCGACGTCCTCGCAAATGGCTGAATCACGCGCGCCGCCCGCGTGATCGGTAGGGATATGTGCCTACGCAGATGAAGCAAATCATACTTTCTTCTCTTATTGTCATGGTTGTAGGATGCACCGGTACTGAGGTTGGCATTGAATCGAACGTGATTGAAATTGAGTTCTCCGTCCCGCACCTCGAAACACCGGCGCAAGTCGAAAATGCACTTAGAAATGCAATCAATTCTGATCGCGCAATCGTTTTCGTGCATCTGGACTGGGCCATCATGCAGCCCCAACGCGACCTCTTCACCCGCTTCATGCTCCATTATCATCACCGATTTCCAGATCGATCAGTCGGTTTTCACTACCTGGACTGCACGCCGATCACCAGTGATTACACACCCTTGAAGTCGCTGCCTGACTGGCCTGGCTCGGGGCGCAATATTTACGCTCTGCAAGGGACCGGGGGATGGGGTGACGTCATCTGGATCGATCATGGTGTAGTGCGGCATGTCGAGACGATCATGGAGTCTGACGATGCGGATGAGCTCATCGCAAAAACGAACACGTTCTTCGAGCCAAAGAAGTGAGATGTCTAATCGGTGAACGAGAGGGTTCGGCGCAGTCCGGTTTGAACGTCACGCCCTTTCCTCGCCCGCGTTACCTCAATCGTTCTGTGCTCACATGAATTCAGACCCAATTAGATACGACCTGCTCTTCGACGCCGACGAGTATCATCGGTCTGGGTGTTGTCCGTGGACATTCTTTGCATACCCCACGACACTCGCTGATGATCGAGGGCTACCACCGGATGGCGAAGCGTGTCATCTTTTAATGCAGCTTCAAAGACGCGGAATTGATGTCGCTGTTTGGATCAACGGGATTGCAAGCGATACGACTTACTTTGCATGCCGAAAAGAAGACATGCACAGATTGCATGACGCACTGCAGCAACTCGAAACTCAAGGAATGATCGAAAAAGATTTCTGTCTTGCACGATCGGAACGGTTGTTCGCGAAAAACGCAAAGGGCACAGAACAAAGCGATCCGCCCAATTCGCCGGTCGGTCGCGAATTTGAATCATGAATTTTTGGCGGCGACTGGGTGATCGCTGGCGTGCTCCGACCGAATGACCGCGACAACGATCGACGCGAAACGCTAAGGAGCCGTTCACAATTTACTTTCCGAATCCATTAATGCGGATGCGCGTATTTTGCAGTAAACGGGGATTTTATTGAGGCAACTTATTTCCGGACGTTTCCTTAGTTGCTGTAGATGACCCGCAGGATGAATGATTGCTCGGAGCCTTCGCTGAATACGCCGAGGCCGAACCCCGATTGCACCTGAAAATTTTCGGCGAATTGATAATGCCCCTGAGGAACCAGGATGAACTCGGCGGTGCCGTCCAGCTTAGCGGCATAAATGGTTTCGAGGCCGACCCTCGCCGGGTCGCTGAGATCGGCAAAGATTGAAGCGTTGAGCAATCGTTCGAACGTTTCTGAATTATCGGGCCCCTCAAGATCCATGCGGCCGCCGACCATGAGTAAGGCACTCCAAGTCTCGTCAAACCGCATTCCCGCAAGGTAGAGCAAAGTCGAATTCCAATTCTCCCACGCCGAGGTGGGTTGAATCAGCATTTGGAAGCCGTGGATGTAGCGATTGTCCAATGCCGTTCCGATAGTCCATTGGAGTCCTAACTTGTATTCCTCGAGTGTCGAGGATTCGAATGGCAATTCGAACTCGATAGCGAAATTGTCGGCAATCGCAAACTCAATTTCCGGAGCCCACTCAATCCCCCCCTTATCGAATGTTGTGGAACCGGAGCCAAAGGGGTCATCTTCAGGATTCGTATTGGACGCGTTCCAGGGAAAAATAGCTAACGTATTGACCTCCAACTCCCCCTTTCGTGCTCCAAGAGGGCGGACGAGATCGAAGAGCAAGGGTTCCGGCACCTCAACGCGTGAGTGATTTTGGGTCGGCTCACCCCAGAAGCTCGAGTTCGGCAACCGACGTTCACCCGATTGTTCGGCGGTGACAAAATCGAAATCAAACGGCCCTCGCGGAGCGATTTCGGGTGAAGGCCACAAATCGTGTATCGAATCCGGCGCGAGGTAATCGTCAGCGATTGCGTCATCGCCCGGTACCCTCACAGGAACGCAGACCGCGGTGACGCCTAGCATCGAGCACAGGATGGTCGCCATCAGTCGATGGGTTTCTGAAAATCGCTGCCGTTGTTTGATACGCATTCGTTCCCTCTCGTGCGTCGGAATTGATTTGGATCTGAATCGGTTCTTCGTCTGGTGTCTGACATCAAGCGGTTGGCTAATCCTGTGTCGCCAACACGAGTTCCACCTGGTCGACGAAGTGGCCTGCAAGCTCGAGCGGGATTTCGGCGGTCGAGGGAGTCAGGCGGGCGGCAGAAACCTGCACGAGCAAATGCGTCGTGTCCGCGGGGAGTGCCAGCCGGATTGCGACTTGTTGCCAGGTCCATGCGTCGGTATCCGCGGGCTCCTGTCGACCGCTGAAGGACAGCGGCTGCGTTCCTCTTAACGGCCAAATGTGCCTTTGCTGCCCAGGATCCGCGGCATAAGCGAACAGGCCTACGCCGAAAGAATGCCCCTCAGCCCTCGCCTCATCGGGTATCGCATTGAAAAACGCGGACGCATTCACCGAAGCTTGGCCGGTTGCAATGGCCGCCGACATCGGCCTTAAGTCCACCATCTGATACAGTTCGCAGGCATCGTTCGGTTCGGATTCGGACTTCAAGAACCTCAACATCCATTCCCCTTCCAAGGGGGTGATGCCGGAGTGCGGACCGACGACCTCAGCCAAGTCCCCGTACCACAGGCTAGTCGCCGGTGCCGCGCTGATAAGCGGCGTGCCCGATTCGAAACCGCGGTCGACAAGTGCGAGTGGATGTCGCTGCGACTTCGATGGGCTGGGCGTGGCGACGACCCGCGAAAGCCATCCGCCCGCAATCGCGCCGCCGGTCAGCACCGCGATTAACAGCACCGCCGTCTGCAGGCTGGGGGCTGACCAACGCCGACGGCGATCTTCCTGCTTGGCGTCTCTGAGTTCGCGATTGACGATCGACGATGAAAACCCAGCTTCCGCGGGGCTAAACTCGAGTTCGAGTAACCCATCAATCAGCATATGATCCAGGTACAACTCCTGGGCAATCGGGTCCTCCTTAAGCAGAACGTTGAGCCGGGACGCTTCCTGCTCCGTCAGCACACCGTCACTCAACCTCGCAATCAGTTCACGAAGGCTTGTCGCTCTCGATGGATCATCGTCGGGGTGGCCTGAGCGAGAAGCTGTCTGGGTGTCTGTCATAGGAGTCCCTGTTGCACACGCTGGGAAATGCAGTTGAGCAATGCCTCGCGGATTCGGTACAGCGTCTGGGAAACTGCTCCCACCGATCGCCCCTGGCATCCGGCAATTTGCTTGACCGAGCCGTTGGCCGCATACCGCTGCGCCACCAGATCCTGCTGTTCGTGCGGCAGGTTTCCCAAGCAATGCCGCAAGGCCCTCGCATACCGGTCGGCGTCGTCCGCCCGCATCGCCTGTCGCGCGGCCAATTCCTCGAACAGAACCTCGTCGAAAACCAGTCGGTCCCGCTTCATCTTGCGGCGATGGTTCAGCACGTGATAGCGGGCAATCCGGGTGGCCCAGGCCATGAAACTGGTTCCCGGTTCGAAGTCTTCCGCCTTTTGCCACAGCGTGAGGTTCGTTTCCTGCAACACGTCGTGTGCCGCCACTCGATCCGGCAGGATCGCGAGAATGCACGCATACAACCCCGGTTGCGACGCAGTCAGCAGTGATACGAACTCGTGGGTGTTCCGATCCATCGACAATTCCTCCACTACTTCAATGTTCGCCGCCGCGAGAATCTCACTCAGTTTTTCAGCAAAGACCTGCGTTTTCGAGGCTGCGTGGCGAACGTCGGTCCCGTTGCGCTGCCCAGCAGGCGAGGCTGGGAAGCATTTCAAGCCGCAATCGCTTGGGCTCGGATGCGAAGCCTTTCGTTATATTCGGAGGTCATCGGCGCGATCACGGGATCGCCCCGCGGACGATGCACAGTGCTTGCTGGTCGATACCGGCCCAATTTTTCGCTGCCGTGGCGGCCCCTTTTTTCACGGCCTTCTCCGAGGGACCGGCGACCCGGACGGTGGAGGTCGCCAGCGGTCGGTCTCGAGTGATCACGAATCGGCTGGGCAGTTGCGCAGGTTTCGCGAGCGCGCGCTCGGCCGCCGGATTGCCGACGCGGGCGGTTTGAAGACACATCCGTCGGATCGGAATGCGATGATCAGGTCATCGCGAAGGAACTGGGAATCGAGACGGCCTTCGAGCATCGCGACGCCGTCAGGGCTCGATCATTCCGAACCGGATGCACCCTTCCAGAACGCCCGCCGTGGCGGGCGAGTGGGCGAGATAAACGCGGTCTTCGGTGCCGCACTGTCGGTGGTGTTCGACGACCCGTCGGGCCAGATTCCGATCGGCGTTGCCGACCAGAATCGCACGAAATCCGGCCGTCAGCGCCGCGTAGTCGTTACCCGAGTCGCCGGCAAAAACGATCCGACTCATTTCATAACCCGAATGCTCCGCCCACCAGGTCAGCGCGCTCGATTTGTCGGTGCCTAGCGGCAACAGGTCGATCAAGCCGTCGCCATTGAAAGGGTCGACACTGCTGACAATTCGGTACGGCGCGACGATCTCGACGAGCTTCGACTCGATCCTTGCGATCTGAGTGTCGATGCGATTCGGGTTGCAATAAAAACTCAATTTGTGACGTCCCTGCTTCTCCGCTTCCTGCAATACCAGACCGTCAATACCGGCCAATGCTTGTGCTAATTGCCCGGTGTCGAAGCGGCCGACAATGGCGTCCAGATGGTTGACATATGATTGCAATGGCAGGTAGGGTTGATGGTCCGCACGATACAGCAGGGTCGTCCCGACATCGCAGATGATCCATCGAGGGGACGGTAATCCCACGGCATTCATGACACTCATGACGCTTTCATGATGCCGTCCGGTAACGAAAATGATTTCCAATTCATCCGCATCGGCAAGCCGACGAAGGGTTGTCAATGCCTGGCGTTGCGGGCAATCCGCCGAGGAACCGCCGCGAGCGGTCGCCCGTGACGGTTCGTCGGGCTTTGCGGTCAGCGGGATCAGCGTGCCGTCCAGATCGGTTGCCAAGATCGGGGGCGGCTTCTTTGTCACGGGATCGGTCATAGGGGACTCCATCGTCTCGCTCGAGGGTCGCCGGATGGCGGATCGGATCGCTCACGGATCGGACCGTCGTCGGATGGTGGCGTCGTCGGATGGTGGCGTCAGGGAGAGCCTATCCGATCACGGGCGGTTGGCCTGGGAGGCGACCCGAGAGGCTCTTCAGGATTCGTCGATTCCAATATCTGAAATTCGTTCACATGGGTCATCATCCAATTGAGTGCTAAGAACGCAAAACGTCCGTTGATCGTCGGCGAAGTGTTGTTCGACTGTTTTCCCGACCACCGCATCCTCGGCGGCGCGCCGTT
Source organism: Planctomycetaceae bacterium UBA6172 (assembly GCA_002422955.1). Taxonomy (GTDB): domain Bacteria; phylum Planctomycetota; class Planctomycetia; order Pirellulales; family Pirellulaceae; genus UBA6163. The sequence goes on along the minus strand of DITY01000334.1, from coordinate 3,368 downwards.
GAATGTCGCGTGGAACCTTCGTGGCCTGGGGCTGGACCCGTTGTTGGTCACGGCGATCGGTGACGACGAACCGGGACGTGTCGTGGTCGGCGCGATGGACCGCTGGTCGCTCGACCGTTCAGCATTGCAAATCAAGCCGGGCCACGCCACCGGACGGGTCGACATCGAATTGCGGTCCGGCGAGCCGACTTATCGATTTTGGGATGATGTCGCTTTCGACCATATCGCGATGCCAGACTCTCAGGTACTCGCCGACCCGCCGGGTCTGATCTATCACGGCAGTTTGGCGATGCGTGGTGACGAGTCGCGTCGGACGATTCTGGAACTGCGCCGGACGCTCGATTGTCCCGTTTTCGTTGACATCAACATTCGGCAACCTCATTTCGACGTCGCCTGGATCGATTCACTCGTCCGTGGAACTGACCACGTCAAGTTGAATGTCGACGAGTTGCGGTTGCTGCTTGCGGTGCTGAATCACGGCGTCGGATCGATCGGCCAACACGGTCTCGTTAATCAGGTGGGTGGCCAAACGGACTGGGAGTCGCTGCGCGCGGACGCCACGCGGCTGCAGCAGGCCTGGGGTATCCGAAACGTTTGGATTACGGCCGGCGGTGAGGGTGCCGGGTGGATCGGGCCGGGCGGCGATTTTCATCATGCCGCAGCGCCGGTCGTGGAACACTTGGCCGACACCGTGGGGGCCGGCGACGCGTTCGCGGCGATGACGATTCGAGGCATTCTTACCGACCTTTCGCCAGCGGAATCGCTGGCCCGGTCGGCCGCGCTGGCCGCTCGAATTTGCGGGCTTCGGGGGGCGACCACCGAAGACCGATCGTTTTACTCAAGTGAGGAGCCGACATGAACCGACCCGATCCCGCGCCTCCGAATCTGCGGATCGCGCTGATCAGCCTTCATGGATTGATCCGTGGCCACGATCCGGAACTCGGCCGCGACGCCGATACCGGCGGCCAAATCAAGTATGTCTTGGAACTCGCCCGCGAACTCGGCACTCGCGACGAGGTGGCCGGCGTCGAATTGATCACGCGGCAGATTTTTGACGAAAGAGTTGGCCCCGATTACGCACAGGTCGAAGAATCGCTCGGGCCCAAAGCGAAGATCATCCGATTGCCGTTCGGGCCGAAGCGATACTTGCGCAAAGAGGCCCTGTGGCCCTATCTCGAAATCTTTGTCGACCAATGCCTGATGCATTTCCGCCGCACGGGGATGCCGAGTGTGATCCATGGGCACTATGCCGACGCCGGTTATGCGGGCTCGCAATTGGCGCGGTTGCTGCACACGCCGTACATCTTTACCGGCCATTCGCTCGGACGGGTCAAACGCGAACGGTTGTTGGAACAGGACGATAGCGACGCCAAGTCGCTCGAGCAGGATTACCACTTCGCCACCCGCAACGAGGCGGAGGAGATGGCGCTCGAAACGGCGTCGATGGTGATCACCAGCACGACGCAGGAGGTGCAAGAACAATATGAGATGTATGAGCATTATCAACCCGACCGGATGGAGGTGATCCCGCCGGGGGTTGATCTGTCGTTGTTCTTTCCGACCGAGCAAGAGGGGCCGGCGCCGAAAATCGCTTGCGAGTTGGAAGCGTTTTTTCGCGAGCCGGAGAAACCGATGATCTTGGCCGTGGCACGGCCGGACGAACGCAAGAACTTCGAAACGTTGGTGAACGTTTACGGCCAATCACGCGAGTTGCGAGAATTGGCCAATCTGGTTTTGGTGATGGGACGCCGCGATGATTTGCGTGAACTCGCCTCTGGGCAACGTCGGGTGATTCAAAACATCCTGTACCAGATCGATCTTCATAATCTTTACGGCAAGTGTGCTTATCCCAAGACTCATCAACCGGGCGATATTCCGGAATTGTATCGTTGGGCGGCCCGTCGCCGCGGCGTATTCGTAAACCCCGCGTTAACCGAGCCGTTCGGACTGACGCTGTTGGAAGCGGCGGCGAGCGGATTGCCGATCGTGGCCACTCATGACGGTGGGCCCAAGGACATCATCGGCAATTGCCAGAACGGGTTGTTGGTCGACCCGACCGATACCGAGGCGATCGAGCATGCCCTGCTGAGGACCTTGACCGAACCGGACCAATGGGACTCGTGGTCTCAAAACGGCATCGTCGGCGTTAGGGAGCATTACAGTTGGCAGACTCACGCGACGCGATACTTGCGTGACGTTCAGGAAATCGTCACCGAAGCGGCGACACCGATCTTGGCCGATCGTCGGATCCCGCGTCGATTGCCCGAGTTCGATCGGATGATCATTTGCGACTTGGACAACACGCTCGACGGCGACGACGAGGCGTTGCACGAATTTGTCGACATGCTGCAGAACGCGGGCCGCCATGTCGGTTTCGCCATCGCGACCGGACGACGACTGGACGACGTGTTGTCCTGGATCGACGAACGAAATTTGCCAAGGCCGGACGTGTTGGCCGCCGCGGTCGGCACGGAGCTTTATTACGGCAAGGACCTGTTGCCTGACGCGGGGTGGAAACGCCAAATATCGGCGTTCTGGAAACCGGACGAGGTCCGCGCGCTGCTGGACGTCTTGCCGGGATTGACCCGCCAGGCCGATCACGAGCAAACGGAATTCAAAGTCAGCTACCAAGTTGACCGGAGTGTCGCGCCGCCGATCCAACGGATCAAACGGTTGCTGCGTGAGGCGGGGTTGAGGGTCAAGGTGATTTTCTCGCTCGGCATGTTCCTGGACATCCTGCCGATCCGTGGCGGCAGCGATTTGTCGATCCGCCATTTGGCCTATCGGTGGGGGTTCGCGCCGGAACAATTGTTGGTCGCCGGCGATTCGGGCAATGACGAAGGGATGCTGAAGGGACGAACGCTTGGGGTGGTTGTCGGGAATTACAGCCCCGAATTGGAAAAGCTTCGCAAGTTGCCGCGAATTTATTTCGCGAAGGGGCGGCATGCGCGAGGTATCCTAGAAGGTGTCGAATATTACAACTTCTTGGGCCATGTCCGAATCCCTAACGACCACGTGGAGTGAGTGTCGCAGTGCTACGTGGTACGGAATATCAAGTCACCGCGACGCCGGGGTCGCCGCAATACGACGCGCAAATCAGTCTGCGGCGTTTGTTGCCACGGCTCCGTCAGTTGTGGGAGTCCGAACAGACTGAGCCTGAGGTGAGCGAGCCGTTTGAGGAGCGGTTGCTGCGGCACTGGCCGGGATTGTTCGATCTGCTGCGTCAGCTGTACGGCAATCGGTACGACTTTTTTTATCACCTGGAACAGATCCTGCTGACGGCCGCGCGGGGTTGGTTGTTGCGTGCCCCCGAGTTGCGACTGATCGATTACCACCGGGTTAACGACCCGCGGTGGTTCGAATCGCAA
>DITY01000023.1:2885-3260 GCA_002422955.1 Planctomycetaceae bacterium UBA6172 | reverse complement strand
AACACCAGCGACCACAGGACGCCCTGAAGGCGCGGAGATGACCGGAATCGATCCGATCCATAGCCAGAAGCGATAAGCCGCCACGGAGCGCAAAGAGCTACTTCCGAAAAAAACGAACCATGCCGGAAAAACCGAACCGAATCGGCCAACGCCGACCAATCCGAGCGAAATCATCAACGCTTTACCCAACACTTCGCGGAACACTCCGACGAAAATAACCATTTTCCGACGGATTGCAAACCCCACACCGTTAAATTGGCGCAAGTTTAGCTCTAACGCTGAAACGCAACAAATCGAAGACGTCAAACTAATTCAGTGCGACGAAATCAGGCGGGACACGGATGCCACACCCAAAAGCAACCACGAAACCGCGTT
>DITY01000023.1:0-2761 GCA_002422955.1 Planctomycetaceae bacterium UBA6172 | reverse complement strand
GGGCAGCTTTCGACCATCTTCTTCGCATCCATCAGCGAGGCGCCGGTCAGGTTCTTGACAACCTTGACGACGTCCAGCTTCTTTTCGCCGAAGCCGGTCAAAATAACGTCGAACTCGGTCTGCTCGACGACTGCCGGGGCAGCGGAATCGGCAGAGGGCGCCATCATGACGGCACCGCCAGCTGCCGGCTCGATGCCGTATTCGGCCTTCAAGTAGTCGCTCAGTTCCTTCGCCTGCTTGAGGGTCAGGCCAGCGATCTGGTCGCCGAGAGTCTTGGATTCGGCGCTGAACTCGATCGTAGCTGATTCGGACATTTCACAATTCCTAAGGTCAAAGGGTAATTGGTTTGGCTAACAAAGGGGGATCGACACTACCGGACCGGCTCGGATGATCGACCCCGCAACAGCCGGCCGGCCGCTGTCGCGCCTCCGGGCGGCGTCGCCGCTACCCGGGGAAATCGTTACTTTCAGGAAATGGACTTGGGTCACTCGACCGGGGCGTCTTCCTCTTTGCCCTTCTTTTCGATTTGGCTGGCCAAGGCCCCTCCAGGTCCGAGCAGCGCACCCACCAGGTTCGCTCCCGGGCTGAGGATCTGCCCGACCAAAATCGAAATCTGCTCTTCGCGAGTCGGCCACTTACTAACCGCCGCCAATTGCTGCGCGCTGAGCGGCTCACCATCGAGCACGCCCCCCGTAGCCTTGAACTTGTCGTACTTGCCGCCGTCCTTGTCGAGCCGAATGACTTCCTTGGCCAATGCCACGAAATCAGACGACCCCCAGCAGACGGCGGTCTGGCCCGTCGCCCCTTCGAACGCCGCCGCTAGGGCACTGCCTTCGAACGCCCGGCGACAGAGCGAATTCTTGACGACCATCACGTGAATGTTCTTTTCTTCCAACTCACCACGCAACTGATTGGTGGTGTTGGCATCCATTCCCGTCGTCGTGATCAAAACGGCATCGGTGACACCCACCAAGCGATTGGTGATGTCCCGCATTACTAATTGCTTGACGTATTTACTCATGCTCGCATTCTCGCGCTAAAGCCAAAACCAAACCGGCATCGACGGACACGAATGAAACATCGACCGAAAACACCGCTGAATCCCGGTGCAACGACAGCCGACGCCAAGCCGACTGACGGGCAAACCTAGTAGGTCACGCGGACGCTTGGACTCATCGTCGCGCAGATCGCGACCCCACGGACATAAAATCCGCGGCAGGACGTCGGCTTCAGAGTCTGGACGTAATTGACAAAGGCCTGAATGTTCTCACTCAGCTTCGTCGCATCGAAACTCATCTTCCCGACCATCGCGTGGACGTTACCACCCTTGTCGTTGCGGAACTCGACCTTACCGGCCTTGTATTCCGCAACCACCTTGGCAACGTCGGGGGTCACCGTTCCGGCACGGGGACTCGGCATCAACCCGCGAGGACCGAGCACGCGACCGAGAGGGCCGACCAACCCCATCATGTCGGGAGCCGCGATACAGACGTCGAAGTCGGTCCAGCCCTCGCGAATCCTCTTCGCCAAGTCGTCACCGCCAACTTCGTCAGCACCCGCGGCCTGAGCCGCCGCGGCCGCATCGCCCTTGGCGAACACGATCACCCGCTGCTGCTTGCCGATGCCGTGCGGCAACACGATGCTGCCACGCACGATCTGGTCAGCCTGATTGGGATCAACACCCAACCGCATGTGAACTTCGACCGTCTGATCGAACTTCGTGCTGCTGTACTTTTTAAGGGCCTCGACCGCGTCACCCAACGGCAACGCAACCTTCGGCTGCTTTTCAGCATCTGCGCGATAGCGCTTTGATTTCTTGCCCAACTGGCAGGTCCTTCATGTTCTAGGTGGTCATCGAGTCACCCGACCCTCGGATCGATTTAGGTCGTTCACTAGCCAACACTCGGCTGGCAATAAACGATCGGAATCGGCGAAGCGGCAAGCTCTCCCACGGCCAAACCGGGATGTCGACCTCGATCGGAGTGATCGCGGCGACCGTTCCCTGGGAATCGGAGGCGAAAGGTTGACCCACGCGACGCCTTCTGTCAACAGCAAACGGCGGCGCGAAGGGGATTTTTTGAAATCTTTTTAAATCTTCGACGCCGCAGGGCGGGACACACCAGCCGAGCGGCGCGATTTGCGTGATTTATGTCGGTTTTGTTCGTTCTTCCACCGCGGGCGTTCATTGCCGCCAGAGGGATAACCCGCCGGCCGACAAGGCCAATTACGCAGCCGTTCAGACTTCGATCCGCGTGCGGCTCGCGAACCGGATCGCGGTTTGGCATGGGCTTCCTTGGCCCACGTCGACACGCACCGCATCGGCCTGGACCGAATCGGCACCAAGCGAACGATCGACGGGCGAGTCCGTTCGCAGCGAGCCGGTCTCCGCGAAATCGACCTCCGCCGCAGCCAAATCCGTATCCGTTGCCGGGGCTTCGTTCGTCAACCGTGGCGGATTGTGGACCGCCTCGCCGGGGTCATGCAGCTGCTCCAGTTTCAGCAGCACCGATTCGATCCGTCGCCGGTAGGTTTCCAATTTCTCGCCCGGCTCGGGAAAAACCGGCGTCGCGTAATGGCCGTGAATCGACGTGAACGGCAACGGAATTTGCATCCGGTCCCAAGCCCGCTTGGCGATCAAGCGGCGATCGGGCTTGGCCACCACGAGCAACACCGGCGCGCCGGACCGTTGGCTGATCAATGCCACACCCTTGTGGACCCGGCCCCGTGGCCCACGTGGACCATCGACGGCGATCGCGACCCG
>DITY01000104.1 GCA_002422955.1 Planctomycetaceae bacterium UBA6172 | reverse complement strand
TGCTGCTGGGGCGGGCCCGCCAGATCTTGACGCTGGTCGATGACGCCCGGATGGAGATCAGCGACGACGGGGAGACCGGGCGGATCCGCGTCGCGGCGATCCCGACCATCGCTCCGTATTACTTGCCGGAAAGGCTGCGGCAATTTCAGCGGCAATGTCCTGGGGCCCAGATGCTGATTCAGGAGGACACGACCGAGCGATTGATGAAACGGCTAGCGGACGGGGAGATCGACATCGCGATCGCCGCCCTGCCGATCACGATGAAGTACCTCCAGGTCGAGCCGCTGTTCGAAGAGGAATTGTTGATCGTGATGGCCCCGGAACATCCACTGAGCGGGCGGCAGGCGATCTGTGCGAGCGACATCGAATCGTTGCCCTTCGTGCTGCTCGGCGAAGCGCACTGCTTGACGGAGAACGTGCTCTCGTTTTGCCGGCAGCGGTCCTTCAGTCCTGTCTCGGTGGAGCGGACCAGTCAACTGGCGATGGTGCAGGAGCTGGTCTCGCTCAACCATGGCATCAGCCTGATTCCGGCGATGGCGCGGAAGCTCGATACCAGCGATCGCCGCGTCTATCGTTCGTTGTCCGGCAGTCCTCCGACCCGGACGATCGTGATGGTGACGAATCCGTATCGTTACCAAAGCAAGCTGCAGCAGAAGTTTCAAGCGATGCTGCGGCAGGCGGCCGTGAAACGATCAGGTGTCCGTCTCCGCGGCGGCGGTGAACTCGCGGAAGTGCAGGATCAAGGCCGCGGCGATTAGGTACGAGGCGGTCATCGCGAGCAGGATGAAGATGTGCCAGGTCGCGGTCTCGTCCCCGAAATAAGACAGGAACACCGGGTTGCGTTCCGCCACGCCTTCGTCCATTCGCATCCCGCGAACCAACAGGCAGCGCAAGCGGTGCTGAATGGTCAGCAGGTTGACCGCGGCGGGGATGAACGCCGCGCCGACTTCCACCCCGACCGCGTAGACCACGCCAAAGACCATCGCGCGTTTCGGCGCCAGCACCCCGATCAGCAGGAACACGGCCGCGTAGGCGATGCACGAGAGCGCCGCCAGACCGCTTTGGACCGCGACCATGCGGGGCAGTTCGGTGTCGGCCATCACGACCGAACTGAGGATCGCCGATGTCAAACCGACCGGTAGCGCCCAGGTGACCGCGACCAAGTATTTGCCGAGCAGCACGGCGAGCAGCCCGTAGGGACGAACGGCCAGGTAGACCCAACTGCGGCCTTCGAGTTCCGCCGAGATGGCCGGCGTCGCCAACAGGAAGACGCTCATCATGCAGACCACGCCGGGGGCGAGCACATAGACGAAGACCGCCGCCACCATCGGGGGCGGGGGACTCCCGGCCGCCGAGCGGACCAGCATCAGCAGCACGGGGGCGAACGCCGCCAGCGCGAGCATCCACGACAACCGGGGGATGGTCAGCGCGCGGCGCCATTCGAAGCCGAATACCGCGGGCACTCGTCGCAACGCCTTCATGCCATGCCTCGATGGATTTTCATCAGCGAATTGAACACGTCCTGCAACGAATCGTCCGACGCCCGCATCTCGGTGATCAGGTACCGACCCTCGGAAACCACGCACCGCAGGAATTGACCCAACAGCAACGCCGAGCGGGTCGTCACGATCAACTCATCCGCGGCGGCGATCCGGATCGACTCGGCGAGTTCGAGGTTGAGCATTTCCGCGGCCAGTTGCCGAGCCGCGCCGACACGCAGTCGCACCTCGGACGGGATGTCAATCAGCAGCGAGCTGATCTCTTCCGTCGAACCGCTGGCCAGCAACCGTCCGCCGCTGATCAGCAGGAAGGAGCGGGTCAGCGATTCGATCTCGTGCAGCACATGACTGGAAATCAGCAGGCTGCGTCCTTCCGCGATCCACTGTTGCAGCAACGTCGTCATGGCGTGTCGCGCGATCGGATCGAGCCCACTAAACGGCTCGTCGAGGATCAGAAACTCCGGCTCGTGCGCGATGGCTTGGGCCAGACGCGTGCGTTGCCGCATCCCGCGCGAGAAGGTCGAAATCTTGCGGTGCATGTGCTCGCTCAGCTGAACGCGCTCCAACGCCTGCAACGCCAAACGCTTGGCCGCCCCCCTGTCGAACCCTTGGATCCGCGTCAGGTAGGTGACCCATTCGAGCGCCGAGACGTCGGCGTACATCCCTTCGCTGCCCGGCAGGTATCCCAAGCGGCGGAGCAGTTCGGGGCTCCGCCGCGGCGGAAAACCGAGGACCCGGACCGAACCGATGGTCGGCCGGAGTTGGCCGGTGATCAAGTTCAGCAAGGTCGACTTGCCAGCGCCGTTGGGTCCCAACAGGCCGTGCGCGCCGTTGGGCAGCGACAGCGTGATGTCGTTGACGCCGATGACGATGCCGTACAGGCGGGTGACGTTGGTGAGTTCGATCAACATGGAGATTTACACCGTTTACGCTCGCATCGGCGCATTGACGCGGCGGAACAGGATCGCCAGCGAGACGAGCGAAACCGCAACCAGCATCAGGAACGAACTCGTGACCATCGAGGGGTTTTCGGCAAACCCGAAAATGTAGGACTGGACGTTGCCGAGCACTTGATAGGGAGACGTCAACAACCGCCAGCCGGGCTGATAAGTCGCTTGTTGCCGTTCCGACTCGATCGCGGGGATCATCGTCAGCGCCGTGTAGGTGACGTGTCCGATGATCCAGATCGCGAACCAGGCGAAGGCCGCGTAACGGCTTTCCAGCGTCAACGACGAGATCGCCAAGGCGAGCAGCGTGGTCGGGATGACCAACGTCGCCGTCCCCAGCAGAATCCGCAGCGGCAAATCCCAGGTTTCGAAGGCGACCCCCAACGACGGCGAGAGCAGCAACCCGACCAGATACAGCACCAGCGCGGGCGACGCGGAGATCACGACCAAGAAAAAGGCGACCACGCCGACTTTACCGAAGATGTATTCCAGCCGCGTAATCGGTCGCGAGAAATAGATCAGGTAGGCGCGAGTGCGAAGGTCTTGCGAAATCAGCGGCGGCGCGACGATCCCGACGACCAACACCATCAGGAACGCCTGCGGGTTGCGGAGCATCGTCAGCAACAGGAACGACCAAGCGCCATGCCGGATCTCGCGAAACTCCTCCGCCGTCGGATTGATCGGGACGTTGCCCAGCTTGGTGCTGAGGATCGACGTTCGGTCGAACGCCCGGACGAAGCCGACGAAACTGCGCCACATCCGCGGGTCACGCTCGGATTGCTCGAACAGGAAGAACGGGACGGCGAAAAACAACAGCGGCAGGAAGGCGGCGAGCATCAACCGCTTGAGCCACGCCGATTTCGCGGTACGGCGAATGCCGGTGGTGCAGATCGTCCAGCTCCGCAACGATTCGCTCACGCCCGTTCCGGACCAGGGTCGGTAGGCGGGATTATGAATCGGCATCGGAGACTCCGCGGGTCGAACTACGAACGGCATCGAGGAAGATCGCTTCCATCGAATTGCGGGTCGGGGTCAACGACCGGATCAGGCTGTCCGAGGTCGCCGCCGCCTGCCAGATCGCGCGGACGCAATCGGCCGAATCGCCGAGCACGATCACCGAGTCGTTGCCGCCTCGCTTGGCGTCGAGGCCACGACTAGCCAACTCCACCAGCAACCGTTCTCTCGGGCCGGTCAACCGAACCTCCAGCGCCGGAACCGGGGGCCGCGACAACGCGGCCAGCGAGTTGGCGATCGAAACTCGCCCCGCCGCCAAGATCACGACATGATCGCTCACCTGCTGGACATCGGGCAGGATATGGGTGCAGATCACGATGCTCTTGTCATGCCGCTGGGCGAGCATGCGGATGCGGTTCAACATCGCTTCCCGCTCGTCCGGATCGAGCCCCGAGGTCGGCTCGTCGAGAATCAGCAGCGGCGGATCGTGAACCAGGGCCTGCGCGAACTTCAGCTTTTGTCGCATCCCCGTCGAGTAGGTCTCGACGGTGCGATACCGTTCCTGGCCGGCGCCGCAAAAGTCGAGGATTTCGTGTGCCCGCCGCAGCGCCTCGATCGCCGGCATGCTATTGAGTCGCGCCGCGAACTGAACGCTCTCGACCCCCGACAGCGTCGGCAGGTAGCAATCGTCCTCCGGCATGTAACCGACCAACTGGCGGATCGTCTTGCTCTGCTGCCAGACGTCGAACCCCAGGACTTGGGCTTCACCCGCGGAGGCCTTGAGCAATCCGAGCAGGATCTTGATCAGCGTGCTCTTACCCGCGCCGTTGGGGCCGAGCAATCCGGTCACGCCCGCGGGGATGGTGGTCGTGATGTCGTGCAGGGCTTGGAACCGATCGAACGCCTTGGTCACGCCACGCAGTTCGATCACGCCGCCTCCCGAGGAAGCTGACGGGGTCCGGGNNTGACGCTGCGGAAGAACTCGCCGAATTCAAAGTGGTTGACTACAGCGGGAAAAGGATCGCGGATGATGTCGGACTCGAGTGCCCACTCTCGACGAAGGCCGAGCCGCCGTCGATACCGGTTGGCTAGTAATGTACTACCCCGCCGCCACCGCGTGTGGCGGCGGGCAACCATTNNTTCCCGAATCGCGGAGCGATGGCAGCATCTAGCCATGGACGTAAGCCCATGGAATGGTCGCCCACAACCGATCGGCAAGGTTGGGGGACACAGCTCCGGCAAGGTTGGGGGGCACAGCTCCGCGTAAAACGCCTCCCGTTGTCATCGCCACCGCTGGGATTGGGAGAACAACAGGATCTCCCGGTTCTCGCGTTTGAAGTTTCCACAAATGCCAGGGTCTCAGGATCGGTCGCGTCCGAGCATGTCTTGCCATGGCGACGCACTCGATATTGCCTTCCGTTCACAGCACTGCGTCGGCACACGAGACGGGTGATATCGGAGCTCAATGGCTGGCCTGTGAGTACCCCTGTTGTGGCTACACCCACGACCTTACCGTCGTCAGCGTACAACGCGGGGCCAGTGCAACAGGCTAGTTCTTCACGGTAGGACTCTTCCATTCCCAAATCCAACCCGGTTTATCAACACGCTTTCGCTGTGCCCCCGATGCGGTTCCGGATGCGGTGCTTCCCCACTGCGGATGCGGGTCCACAATGCGCCGGATATTTAGCGATTGGTGACGGGGCCCATTTTCACGACTTCAAAATCACGTCCCTTGACTTTGCGGATGGGGATCAGCTCGTCATGAACCCACCGATCATCGGGGGCTCCGCTGATGAACCAGTCACCGCCGTTGTCGGCTAGGATCATGCCGTGGGTCTTGAGCCCTTCCAGGATGACTTTGGCGGCACCGGTGAATTGGCTGGTGTCAAAACTGGCCTTCAACCTCACGCGCATTCCCATCGGCGGTAGGTTTTCGTCTCGGTGCCGACTGGCGAAGTGCCTGGCCGGCGGGACATACGCTCGGCGGGTCTTTTTGACGGTGAAGCGAAGCGCGTGAGTCAGCTTCTTCGTGCCGCAAATTTCATCATAGCGAGCGAGCCCAGGGAGGATCGGCAAACCGGCCGCATCGGCACTGGTCCAGCCGGCGGGCCGTGGCTTCGGCGCCTTGAGATCAAAGACGCTGCCGCTAGAGGCATTCCAGGATTTGCCACCATCGACGGGGAAACCGCGGAAGATCTCATACAGCTTCCAGTTGTCCTTATCGAGTACCAGTACATGGCGATCACCATCGCTTTGAGGACCGCCTTCGATCCAAGCACCCGGCGGGATGGGATAGGGACCCGGATCGCTTTCCTCTTTTCCTTCATTGAAGATGATGGGCACCCTGGGATGATCGCCGCCGACCACGTAATAGGGAATGCCACCGGGCGCGCCGTTCCACACGACTCCAAAGTCTTCGTGCAGGCCCTTATCGGCACCGATGCTAGCGATGATGGCATCGCTGAGCGGATCAACAGGATCTTGCGAGACATCGCGATTCCACTCGTCACCCGACGGCATCAGCAGCGCGCCGCCGAGATCCGCGTTCGGCCCGGTTTTGATCCGCGGTTGCTGCGCGAGGAGGATGGTCGTCGCGAGGAGGGTGGTTGTCGCGAGGAGAACGATTGCTGGGATGGTACTCATCAAATTTCGATGGGCTGAAGTATTGAAATTGAATCAGCGGACCACCGCTCCGCTGATGGCCGTGGTTCTGGCGCGGCCGTTCAAATCGGTATCGATGAGAAACCTCGGATCGGCCCGTTCGAAGGGGGCGTCGGTGGTCGGGGTGGCGTTGAGCCCGCTAGCATCCCAACTGAGCTTCGTAAAGTCTTCGATACCGCGACCTCGGGTGCAGCCGTCTTTGGGTCCATTCCCCACAACGATATTGCCAGAGATTTTAACTCCGTCCTTTCCGTTAGCGAAGTGCAGGGCGTTCGCATCGCGAGAGTACAGGACGTTGTTGGCGAGGATCATCCCTTCACGGCCATTCCACGAACCGCCGCTGAAGGCATGGTTGGCATTGACGATCGTGTTGTGGATTACCTGAAGGTTGCGTGTTTTGCCTTGATGATCGGTACTGGTAAATCCGGAGCCTGCCGCGGAAATGAGCAGATTGTTGCGAACGATGGCCTCGCCTTGCACCTGCATGGTGTGATCGGCGCTGCGGTAGCACAGGTTGCGTTCGATGATATTCACCGGCTTGCCCGCGGTTCCATAGACGGTGATGCAAGGATAGTTCGTGTCATGCACATGGTTCTCGGCAATCAGGTTGCCCCAGGAGCCCTGCTTGACCTCGATACCATCACCCTGATCACCACGACAATCATGGATATGATTCAACGCGATTACACTTTCGCTCATGATGTGAGCCCCGTCGTTCCCACCGAGATACATGCCTTCGGCATGCCCGGCGCCGTGATGGATATGATTCCGGGTCAGATGAAGGCGGTTGGTATCGGCACTGTTCGCGCTGAGGCAAACGCCTCCGGTGTGATGGATGTGACATTGATCAATCCATACTTGGTTGCAACGCCCAAGTCTCACGCCATGGCTGCCGCCCGTGATCTCCAAGCCGCGCAAGCAGAGATAACTCACCGGCCGACTCTGCCCGACGTTGATAACGTTTTGTTTATTGTCGGGTCGCGTGATGATGACCTTGGCATCTTTGGCAGGCATGATCCAAATGGGTGCATCGGCCGTACCACTGACTTCGATATCCCACATGCGTTCGACGCGGTAGGTGCCGCTAGCGATTTCGAGTTTGTCACCCGGTTTCAAGCCAGCGACAGCTTTCACGAGTGACGCTCCATCCGATGTCGTGTGCCGAATGACCCGCTGCGGAGCGATCGTAGCCCATGCGGGATCGTAGCCGGCGGCCTGTGTGATGGGAAGCAATGCGAGCAAGGCGATGACGATTCGCAGCATGGTTGGCATGAAGGGCGTTGAGGGTTGAGATTCGCAGGGTTGCGAAGTCGGTACGGTCCAACAGAGAGATTCGATCAAGCCACGATTGTAAGAAATGTTGCCTGTTTCGGTCCAGCGGTACGTGTGCAAACGGCTGCTTCGTTTGCCAAGGGAATTAAGTCGGAGCCAAGGCTTGTTGTGGGCTCGCATGGGGGCCAGCCCCGAATGGCACTGTCATTTTCGAGTGACTTTGTGTCGGCGCGGAATCGGTCTACCTCATTGAAACGGAGTGAAATCCGCGACCGGATGCGACGCATGCCTGGTGTAAAGCGTTACCCTCGGAGGCCTGCAACGGCAAAAGCATAGAACGCAACCATCGCGTTTGGCCCCGCCAAAAAGCCCGCGCCGAGCCTCTGTACCAGCTTTCACGCATTATAACGCAAAAACGATTGGGGAAACGATTGGGGAAACAGCTCCAACTTAAAACGATCGGGGACACAGCCCCAGAACGACACACAGCCCCAGGAAACGACTGGGGACGGAAACGACTGGGGACGGAAACGACTGGGGATACGTTTCGGAGAACAATACTCCCGACATCCTGGGTAGTCCTGCCTGGGTAGTGCTGTGTCCCCGATGCGCAAGAGACGCCTAACTTAATAGTCCAAAACCCCTTGTCTCCCAGAATATGCGCCAGGCGATCGTCAGAACCCCTGCGATAACATTTAGGCAAATACCGGCAATGCTGACACTGATGCGGAATTGTCGAACTTGTTCGTCGCCCAGAGGCTCGCCTTGCGCGGCATCCTTTTTCGCGGAAAGCTCGCCGCATCCGAGTCCGAGTCCTATCACGACGTGCATCGCGACAATTGGCCATAGACATGGAATCCACGACAAAAGTATGCCAAAGATACCTATGATCACGGACGCAATTCCCATTTGTGCTCTCGTAGATATTGGACGGCATTCGCTACCAAAGGTCGAGCTGATTCAGCTGCAAAACGACCGTGATCATCGGGCACGGAGAGCTGGGAGGCAGCTGCCGAAAAATGCGCAAGCCGTCGTCCGTTTGCATCGCATTGTCCAATTAAGCCGCTGTGCGGCGGGTTGCGAGAATTGTAGCACAATTCCTTTGCGCGAGCATCTCTCCTTGTTGGCCGTTCTTTACTTCCCTCAACAAGGAACCCCGCGATGACCAAGTCCTATTCCGCTCAGTTCTTCGGCAAACTCCACGACCGCATGGCCGAAGACCTCCATCTGGTTGGCATGAGCGAACGCACCCACGCAGGCTACTCGCGCGCCGTCCGACAACTCGCCGATTACTGCAAAACCCCACCCGCCAACAAGCAGAAAGTGGGTGGCAGGAATGGCATTGGATCACGTCGCGTCCTGTCTTACAGCAGAACGTCACCCGTGACCGGGCGACGTCATTACTTTTATGATTTCAAAAACCGTGTGATAAGCCGTTCCCGGTCGCACCCTGGATCTGTCGCGTCCGTTGTACCTAAATTCGAACGTGACACGGTCGACAGATTCCGATCCCCCAATCTACTGTGGTATCCAGTTGCTCGCCGCAGACAGGACAATGTGTGGGATCGGCATCATCCGCATCGTGAAAGTACCAGAATCGCGTCGGCAGGCGAATCGACATTGCGATCGCCAATTCCCGTGCCTGCCGGTTGATCTGGCCCCCCGGGTCAAGGAGTTTCTGTTTCGCGTAGTCTTCGTATTCCCCTGAGTCCAGCCAAAGGCGATACAGGGCACTGGCCGCGGAATGCCACCGGACGATCGATTCGACCTCATTGTCTGTCAACTGGAGGCGTTCAGGGTCAACTTCACGACGGCACGATGCACAATGGATCGGGTTGTCAGTCAGCAGGTCAACGAGCAGTATTTCGGTCAGCCTCTCGCATTGACAAGCCTCGATTGCGGCCCACGGTCGTAACTTGTCGTAAGTCGTCATGGCTTGAAAGGCGGAACAGTAATGTTGATCGAGTCCCCGCCAACGCGGCCTCTAAAGTTCGGAAGGGACCGTCGAGGGTGTCGGTCCAACATTTGTTTCAGTTTCTTTGACGCGTGAGAAAACGTTGCCATCAGGTATCTGGTTTGGTTCCCAAAGTCGATCATGTTGACATGAGTACTCGTAGACCCATAGTGTCCGATGCATCGGATCAAAGCCGGTGGAGCATCTGAGCTAGTGAGACAGGCCCATATTTTTATCCCAGGGGCATCCGGGATGAAGGCGTTTCGGGATTCCGATCCTCGATCGAGGATAACGCTTATGATCGGCTGGAGCAAAATGAATCTCGCCGGCTTCTTCCCAGGCTCGCTAGGTTGCCGGGGCGGTGGTCACGCTCAGCCGGCTTGCGTTGGGGACAGTCGCGACGTCAGACCATCGGGGCGACTCAGGCACACCATCGGGGACACGCCGACAGTCCTCCGATATTCGTCCTGTCATACGATGTGTATCGGTCAGGACGTGGAGTGCCCATGGAGGTTCGTCCCTGGGGTGCGGAGCTTTTTCCCCTCCGGGCGTTTCTTGCTGCCCTGGAATTTTACGGCGTCGGCTTGGGCAGTTTCTTGGCGGTAAATTCGACGCGGGCGAAGAGGGGCGTCGCTTGGCGGGCGAGCAGGAACGCGCGCAAATCGGCGGGGCTTGCGGTCAGCCGAAGTTTGGAGATTCGCTGGGCGTTGCGTGCAACCTTTCGTTCCACTTCCCCTTGGATCTCACCCGCTTCGATCGCTTCGGCCAACAACTGATGGTCTAACGAGGAGAGGCTCAGCTCCCCGTCCTGGAGCCTTATTCGAACCAGCACGTAGCCTGCGATTCGAT
Organism: Planctomycetaceae bacterium UBA6172; assembly: GCA_002422955.1. Classification (GTDB taxonomy): domain Bacteria; phylum Planctomycetota; class Planctomycetia; order Pirellulales; family Pirellulaceae; genus UBA6163. Next base: position 8,491 of record DITY01000104.1, on the reverse strand, counting down.
CTGGCTCCCAACGATCCGCGCCCTCCTGCATCTCCAGTTCGGCCGGGTCCTTTGCGGACCGCTTCACGGGCACATGCACCATGTGGTGGTCCCCCAAGCGTTCGCTGAACACCAACAGCGTTTTGGCTTCGTCCGACGGGGCCGATGGCATTCCCGTGATCGCGAAAACGCCGTGTGGGCAGGGGATGGTCGGTTGGTGGAACTCGAATTGCTGAACCACTTCATTGGAATCTTGCCACTCATATTTGCCCATGAGCTCGGTCGGCAGTTTGGCTTCCTCCGGCGGGACCAGCGGATTGGTCGACATCGGCGCCACGCACCCACCTAGCATCAGTAAGGCGGTTGCCACCACGAACATCGGTCTGGTCATGACGTTTTCCCGGGATCGTGCCTGCGACGGGTGTCACCGCTGGACGAGCGGTGCGGCGTTCGCCGTTGGCGCTGAAGACGCCGGAGGATCACGAACGACGAACCGATTCAGGATAACGCGTCAGTCGAGATCGGTGGGAATTTTTTCGCGGCCGGTCGGCTCTCCCCGCGGCGGGGCGAGGGGAGCCGGAATTGTTGGGGGGACGTGTGGGCCATCCCACCGCCCGCGGCCTGCGTGGGCGGTTCGCGGAAGGGGCGCGGACCTGAGGTGGGGGATCGTGCTAGAATCCTCGCCGGAATCGCCGCGGGCGTCCTGTCCGAGCGGCCTCCCCCCAACCCCCGACCCATTCGTCAGAACTCGAGCGACCAATCCTCGGGGGCGACGGATCGATACATCGCAACTGCAGTCCTTGGACCGAAATGCCGCGCTACAACCCCGCCGAAATCGAACCCCGTTGGCAAGCTTTCTGGGAACGTCACAAAACGTTCGCCACGCCCGAGATGCCGGATCTCGCGGGCGGCAAGAAGAAGCGTTACATCCTCGATATGTTCCCCTACCCCAGCGGTGATGGGCTGCATGTCGGCCACCCGGAGGGCTACACGGCGACCGATATCGTCAGCCGATTCGCGCGGATGCGGGGTGACAGCGTTTTGCACCCGATGGGTTTCGACGCCTTCGGCTTGCCGGCCGAGGAGCATGCCATCAAGACGGGCGAGCACCCGCGGATTCAGACCTATCGGAACATCGAGACGTTCACTCGCCAGCTCAAGATGCTCGGGTTCAGCTACGACTGGGACCGCAGTTTGGCGACGACCGACGAGGGCTATTTCCGCTGGACTCAGGCGATCTTTCTGGTGCTGTACGACACCTGGTTCGACGCTGAACGGCAGGTCGGGCGGCCGATCGCGGAGCTGCCGATTCCCGCCGAGATCGCGGCGGAAGGGCCAGCCGCAATCGCTCGTTATCAGGACCGCCAGCGGTTGGCCTATCAGGACGACGCGCTGGTCAATTGGTGCCCCGCCTTGGGCACGGTGCTGGCGAACGAAGAGGTCGTCGATGGGCTGAGCGAGCGCGGCGCCTATCCGGTGCAGCGAATTCCGCTGCGGCAGTGGATGTTGCGGATCACCGCCTATGCCGAGCGGTTGGAGGACGGGCTCGACGAGTTGGATTGGCCGGCCGGCATCAAGAAGCTGCAGCGTGATTGGATCGGACGCAGCAGCGGCGCGGAAGTTGATTTCTACATCGGTGACCAAGCCTCCTTCGCCGGTTGGATGGCATCGCGACAGGGCAAGCCGCTGACGGACGTCCCGGCCGGGGATGTGCTGCGGGTCTACACGACGCGTCCCGATACGCTGTACGGCGCCACGTACATGGTGATCGCGCCCGAGCATCCGCTGGTCGACGCACTGACCGCGCCGTCGCAAGCGGCGCAGGTCAAGGCTTATCGCGATCAGGCGTCGTTCAAGAGTGATCGTGAGCGGACCGAAGGGGACCGCGCCAAGACCGGCGTGTTCACCGGCAGCTACGCGATCAATCCGGTGCATGGTCAACCGATCCCGATTTGGGTCGCAGATTATGTGCTCGCGACTTACGGGACCGGCGCGATCATGGCCGTTCCGGCGCATGACATCCGCGACTTTGAGTTCGCCGTGACCTTTGGCCTGCCGGTGGTTCCTGTGATCGAGCCACCCGCGGACGCGAACGATCGCGATCAGGTGCTGGCCGGCAAGGCCTGCTTCGTCGGGTCGGGCAAGGTGATCGGCAGCGGCGAGTTCGATGGGCGCGATTCCGCTGATGTGAAAGCGGAGATCACGCAGCGACTGGCCGGGCAAGGGCTGGGGCGCGAGGCGGTCAATTACAAGCTGCGGGACTGGTTGTTCAGCCGGCAGCGATTTTGGGGTGAGCCGTTCCCGATCCTGCACGAAGTCGACGCCCAGGGGCAGCCGACCGGCGTCAAGCGGGCCGTGCCCGATGATCAATTGCCGGTGAAGCTGCCCGAACTGGCCGACTTCAAGCCCCACGGCCGCCCCGAGCCGCCGCTGGAGAAGGCGGCCGATGACTGGCTGTACGTGACGCTGGATGGGGTGCGTTACAAACGCGAAACCAACACGATGCCGCAGTGGGCGGGCTCGTGCTGGTACTACCTGCGGTACATCGACCCCAAAAACACGCATGCGTTGATCGATCCGGTCAAGGAGCGGGCCTGGATGCCGGTCGACCTGTACGTCGGCGGGGCCGAGCATGCCGTGTTGCACCTGCTCTATTCGCGATTCTGGCACAAGGTGCTGTTCGACCGCGGGCACGTCAGCACGCCGGAACCGTTCGGGCGGCTGATCAACCAAGGGATGATCTTGGGCGAAGTCGAGTTCACCGGCTACCAGAACGAAGCCGACGAATGGGTCTCGTCACGCGATGTGCGTCGCGACCCGCAAAACAACCGGGTCGACGCGCGGGGTTCGGCGGTGCGGGCCGTGGTCGTGCCCGAAGACGATGTCGAGAAGGCGGGGGACGCGTTCGTGCTCAAGGCTGATCCGGCGATTCGCATCGACAGCCGGGCGCACAAGATGTCCAAGAGTCGTGGCAACGTCGTCAATCCCGACGCGGTGGTCCGCGAATACGGCGCCGATTCGCTGCGGCTGTACGAGATGTTCATGGGGCCGTTGGAGGCGACCAAGCCTTGGAGCATGGCCGGTGTCGGCGGGGTCCGCGGGTTCCTGGATCGCGTCTGGCGAATGATCGTCGACGAGCGGGCGGACGAGATGGGTCTGTCGCCGGCGGTTGTCGACGAGCCGTGCGACGCGGAACAGGCGCGGGTGCTGCACGGCACGATCAAACGAGTGACGGAAGACACCGAATCGCTCGGTTTCAATACGGCGATCGCGCGGATGATGGAGTTCACCAACTTCTTTACCCGCTGCGAGCGTCGTCCGCGGGAGGCGATGGAGGCGATCGTGACGCTGCTGGCCCCCTACGCGCCGCACGTCGCGGAAGAGTTGTGGCAGTGCCTGCGTGGGGACGAACGCCCCGCGAGCGACTGTGTCTCGACGCGGGCGTGGCCTCAGTGGGACGAGGCGGCGTTGGTCCAGAGCGAGATCGAGGTCCCGGTGCAGATCAACGGCAAGCTGCGCGGCAAAGTCATGGTGCCGGCCGGGGCGGACGAAGCGGTCGTGCTGGCCGCGGCGCGCGAAGATCAGCGGATCGCCGAAATGCTCTCGGGCAAGACGCTCGTCAAATCGATCTACGTCCCTGGGCGACTGGTCAACTTGGTCATCAAGTGACCGATCGCGCGCGGTAGGCAACGCCCCGGGTTGCGGGGCGCTGCTCAAGCTTCCTGGGCGGTACGCGGCAGGTTACTTGCGACGCATGTCGCAGGTGACGCCGCCCGCGGCCCACAGGTAGCTGTTTTGGCTGTAGTCGACCACCATGCGGTGGCTGCTGAATCGCCAAGCCAGCGTACTGATGCTCTGCATCATCTTGCGGATCCAAGCCTTCGGCAGGCCGTCGTAGTCACGCTCGTAGTAGCACGGGATCACCTGAGTGGTCAGCGTCTCGTAGAGCGCTTCGGCGTCGCGGGCGTCGGTGACCTCGTCATCGACGTGGCTCGTGCCGTGACCGATGGCGAAGCCGTTGGAGCCGTTGAAGGCTTCGGCCCACCAACCGTCCAGGATGCTGCAGTTCAAGCCGCCGTTGAGCACCACCTTTTGGCCGCTCGTCCCCGAAGCTTCGAGCGGTCGGCGGGGATTGTTCAACCAGACGTCGACCCCTTGGATCAGGTGTCGGCAGACGTTGATGTCGTAATCCTCGATGAACGCGACGCGACCGGCGAACCGGGGATCGTGCCGGAGGTTGGCGATTTCACGGATGAAGTTCTTACCCGGTTCGTCCTTGGGGTGCGCCTTGCCGGCGTAGATGAACTGGATCGGACGGGTCTCGTGATTGATCAGTTCGGAGATCCGTTCGAGATCCAAGAACAGCAGATTCGCCCGCTTGTAGGTCGCGAACCGCCGCCCGAAGCCGATGGTTAGGACGTTGGGGTCGAGCGCGTTGCGGGCCGCTTCGATCACCGCATCCCCTTCGCCGCGACGACGGCACTGGCGGCTGAGGCGCCGACGTACGAATGTCAGCAGGTTGTTCTTGAGCGCGTTGTGGGTTTCCCACAGCTCGCCGGGATCGACCGAATGGATCGCTTGCCAGATCTCTGGCGATTGGACATTTCGCGACCAACCCGGCGGGAAGTGCTTGTCGTACAGCTGCCACATCTGCTGGGCCAGCCAGGAATGGACGTGCACGCCGTTGGTGATGTGGCCGATCGGCACTTCTTCCTCGGACCGCTCCTTCCACATGCAGGACCACATCCGGCGGCTGATCACGCCGTGCAGGTTGCTGACCGCGTTGGCGAAGTGGCTCATTTTCAACCCCAAGACCGTCATGCAGAACGTCTCGTCAGGGTTGTTCGTGTCGACCCGACCGAGCGCCATCAGCTGCTCGTGTGAAATCCCCATCGCGTCGCGGAGTGGCCCGAGGTGTTCCTCGATCATGTCGGCGGGAAAGCGGTCGTGTCCGGCCGGGACTGGCGTGTGCGTCGTGAAGCAACTCATGCGGGCCGTTTGCCGAGCGGCTTCCTCGAACGTCAACCCGTCATCCTCCATCCGCTGGCGGACGACTTCCAATGCGCCGAAAGCGCTATGCCCTTCGTTGAAATGGTAAGCCCCCGGGTGGACGCCCAACGCTTTGAGGGCGCGGACCCCGCCGACGCCGAGCACCAGCTCTTGGCGGATGCGGGTGCGGACGTCGCCACCGTACAGACGGCTGGTCAGCTCGCGTTCTTCGGGGCTGTTCCCTTCGACGTTGCAGTCCAGCAGGTACAGCCGTACCCGTCCGACCTGCATCATCCAAACCTTGGCCTGCAGATCGCCCGTGCGGGTCTGGATCGTGACCATCACCGGAGTACCGTCGACGCCCACCGCCGGGTCCATCGGCAGGTCTTCGATCTTCGTATTCAGATAGTCCTCGCCCTGAATCCCCGACTCGTCGAGGTACTGGCGGAAGTAACCTTGGGAATAGAACAGGCCGATCGCGACCAAGGGGACGCCGAGCCCCGAGGCGCTCTTGATATGGTCGCCCGCCAACACGCCCAAGCCGCCGCTGTAGATCGGGATCGATTCGTGAATCCCGAACTCGGCGGAAAAATATGCCACCGGCTTAGCACCCAGCACGCCCGAATTGGTGGCGCCCCAGGTCTGATTGTCGGCCATGTACTCTTTGAGCCGACGGAACAGATAATTCACCCGGCTCTGCAGCACCAATTCGGTCGATCGCTGGGCCACTTGGGTAGGGGTCATCTCGCGGAGCAGGGCCACGGGGTTGTGGTCCAATTGTCGCCAGCGAATCGGGTCGATTTCACGAAACAGCTGGGCGCACTCCGGATGCCAAGACCACCACAGATTCGTAGCCAGAGCCCAGAGCTTCTCATAGACCGCGTTGGCTTCGGGATACTGCGATTCACTACCCTCATTGGAGGGCAACTTTGGTAAAGTGATGGACATCTCGGAGCCGCGGAGCGAGGTGAATGAAGGGGACAGTCTGAGTTATGATCCGATCCGAACGGACGTGAATGCACGCCGCTTGGAAGTCAAAGATACCGGTTTTCCGACCGTTGGGAGCACCCGCGTTGACGCAGTCGGGCGTTTTCCGCGGATTCCCAGGTCAACCCAGTCAGCACCGCCCCTGCAACCGGCTCAGGCGGATTTCCACCCCCTTCCGAAGCGACCCGCGTTCCCGCTGGCGATGGCGTTGTCACAGTCTCGCGTTTCGCACACCTGCCCTGCGTCTTGATCTTCTTTTCTTGAGTCCCACTTTCCCGCTGCCCCCTCCTATCGCCGGCCCAGTCACCCCCCGCAGTCGCCATGGCCCAACGATCCCCCAATGAAGTGCTCACGCCAGACGACGCCACGTTCACTCAGCTGTGCGAAACGCTCGCCCGCGGCGCGGAGCGCTGGCGAACGCCGGCCGATTGGCCGCGCGAAGCCTTGGCGACCTGCGCGGAGGCAGGCGTGTTTCGTTGGTTTCTTCCCGTCGCCGACGGCGGGCTCGGCTGGAGCGAGGCGGACCAGACCCGCGGCTACCTGCGGCTGGCCGCCGCCGACTTGACCACCACCTTCATCATCACCCAGTTCATCGGGGCCTGTCGCCGGATCGCCGGCAGCGACAATCCCGAACCGGCCCGCCGGTGGCTCGCGCGGCTGCTCACCGGTGACGCCTTCGGCACGGTCGGCATCAGTCACCTGACGACCAGCCGCCGGCACCTGCGGACGCCCGTTCTGAGGGTCACGGAGGATCCCAGCGGCGAGGGGTTCCGACTGTCCGGGGTCGCGCCGTGGGTGACCGGGGCGATCCATGCCGACGTGATCGTACTGGCCGGGACGCTCGAAGACGGCCGAGAATTGCTAGCAGCCGTGCCGACCGATCATCCGGCGATGCGGCGGGGCGATGGGGCGGAGCTGGTCGCTTTGTCCGCCAGTTGCACCGATCAAGTCGAGCTGGACGACTACCTCGTTACCCCCCACATGGTGATCGCCGGCCCGCGGGTCGACGTGATGCGAGCGGGGGTGGGAGCCGGGACCGGTGGTCTGCAGACGTCGACGCTGGCGATCGGTTTGGCACGGGCCGCGGTCGAGTATCTGACGCAGGAAGGGGTGCGGCGACAGGAATTAGCTCCGGTGGCGCAGCGTCTGGCGGCGGAGGTCGAGGAGTTGGAGGGTCGGTTGGTCGCGGCCGCCACCCAAGGGGTTTGCGACGCGAACGCGATTCGCGGGGGTGCAAATCGGCTGGTGATGCGGACGACGCAAGCGGCGATGACGGCCGCGAAAGGTGCCGGCTTTGTGCAGGGGCATCCTGTCGGCCGTTGGTGCCGGGAGGCGCTGTTCTTTCTGGTTTGGAGCTGTCCGCAGCCGGTGGCAACGGAACAACTTTGCGAATTGGCCGGGATCGACACGAAAAATCCCTCTGAACACCTTGCATGAAGTGGCGGAAAACGTTCCACTACCGGCCTTAATCCAGCCAACCCTAACCCATTTCCAGCAATCGAGATTCGCGCAGGAGCGAGAGATTCGTGGCAGTTAGAATTCGCATGAAGAAGATGGGCCGTGCCCACGCCCCATTTTTCCGTTTGTGTGCCGTTGACGGACGCAAGCCGAGGGATGGCGCGGTCCTCGAGGAACTCGGTTATTACGACCCGATGGTTCCGGAAACCGACGCCCGAGCGATCCTCAAGGGGGATCGTATTCAGTATTGGGTCGGTGTCGGCGCCGTTCCGAGTGACAAGGCAGCCGTGCTGATCAAGAAGTACGGCACCAACGGAACGCACTTGGACGCACAGAAGACCGCTTTGGAGCGGTTGGCGGCTCGCAAACGGTATGTGCCGTCGACGGCCCCGGCCCCCAAGAAGAAAGTCGAAGTGGTTGCTCCGGCTGCCGAAGCGGAACCGGCGCCAGCCGCTTCCGAGTGATTTTTGCAGCGATTCGGACGAGGCCCGCCGGAAGCCATGCGATTTGATGTCGTCACGCTTTTTCCGGCGATCCTCGACGGATACCTGACTCAGTCCCTGCTCGAGAAGGCGATTCGGCGGGGATTGGTGGATGTGCATCGCCATGATTTGAGAGATTGGGCGCAAGCGACGCCTCATCGCCAGGTGGACGACCGTCCGTTCGGCGGTGGGCCGGGAATGCTCCTGCAGGTCGAGCCGACGGTGACTTGCGTGGAGGCGGTTGAGGCCATGGATCCTCGGCCGGCTCACCGCATCCTGTTGTCGCCCCAAGGAGCGCGATTGGATCAGCCGGCGGCCGAACGGCTCGCGTTGTTGCCCCGCATCCTGCTGATGTGCGGCCGCTACGAGGGCTTCGACCAGCGGGTGATCGACATCCTGCAGCCCGAAGAATTGAGTATCGGTGACTTTGTCCTGAACGGGGGCGAAGTTGCCGCGATGGTCGTGATCGATTCCGTCGTCAGGCTCCTGCCGGGAGTTCTGGGCGACGAAAACAGCAATTGGGACGATTCGTTCAGCCGAGGCAATCGGATGCTTGAGTTTCCCCAATACACCCGCCCGAGGGAGTTTCGGGGGCA
>DITY01000217.1:8563-11420 GCA_002422955.1 Planctomycetaceae bacterium UBA6172 | reverse complement strand
CGGCGTTGGATCCCGCGCTGGTGTCGAGCGAAGGGGAAGCGGACTCGTCGTCGCGTGGGCGTGCCACCGGGCGAATGCGGGTGCAGGTTCTTTGCGACGGTTCCGAGTTGGATGTCGTCGAGTACGCGATCTCTCGTCGCCAAGCGGAATGGCTGAGCGAGGCACTGCAAGAATTGCTCTACTGCGAGGCGACCGATTGATGGATGGTCTTCCCAAGGATGGGGTTGCCGAATTGCGTGCCGTCCCGCGAGTGCGGACCGTGAAGCCGAGCGCGGCAACCGGTGCGAGTCGGGATCGCAACGCGTTCGTCTGGCTGCTGCTGCTGTGGTTGCCTTTCGCGGGCGGGGCGACCTGTTACCGCAGGACGGTGCCGGTCACGCAGTTGCCACCGCCGGAGGTTTTCAGCGGCATGCCGTCGCTGGAGCAATTGGCCGAGGTGGTCAATCGGACCGATTCGATCAATCAATTGTCGAGCAATTCGGTTTCGCTCGAAGTTCCCAGCATGGGGAATGTGCCGCGATTGTCCGCGACGTTGGCCGTCGATCGGCCTCGGAATTTTCGCATGCAAGCCAAGATGCCGATCGTGTTGGGGCCGGGGCTCGACATGGGGAGCAACCAAGAGCGGTTCTGGTTTCAGGTTCCCGAAGGGATGGGCCAGACGTTGTATCACACGACCCACGAACAATTTCGCCAGCGTTCGCTTCGCTCGATCCTGCCGGTCGAGCCGACTTGGGTGGGAGACGCCTTGGGGTTGGTCCACTTGGACACCAGCGAAGTCGTCGAGGGGCCGATCCTGCGGACCGATGGCAAGTTAGAAGTTCGCACGATGGTCAAGATGGCGGATGGGCTCTACAGCCGAGTCTGTGTGATCGAGCCGAGCGCCGGATACGTCACCGATCAGATGATCTATGGGGCGAACGGCCGGATGATCGCCGCGGCCAGTGGCAAGAAGCATCGGTATTACGAGGAGCAGCAATGTGCCCTGCCCCATGAAGTTCAGATCCGCCTGATCCCCGACTCCGGACCGCCGTTGGAGCTGAAGCTGGAGATCGGCGAATATGTCATCAATCAACTGCTGTCCAGCGACCCGCAGATGTTCGCGATGCCCCAAGGTGCCGGCAAGGTGATCGATCTCGCCGAGTTGGTTGACCCGGCGGTCGTCGTGCCGCCCGAGATGAGTCCATCTCCGGCGGCGGCCCCTCGGGGGTCGGTCTACGGCGTTCCCGCCACGCCCCGAACCGCGATGAATCGCGGTTATCGCTGAGATCCCGAGCGCGCTCCGCGAGTTGGCTGGCCCGCGAATCGGTCCGAGGTATGGTAGCCCCAAGGCGGGACTAGGTTGCTAGACCTTGCTCGCTTCGGGGACTTGAAAGCCGGGGCGGTTGGGGTCCTTCATCAAGCGATTGGCTTCGGCTGCCATCTCGCCGACGTGCTTTTCCGTTTCCGGATCGAAGGTCAACCAAGGGCCGACGGTGTAGTCGTTGCCGTCTTCGGGGACGCCGACACCATCCTTCATGATCTCGTGCAGCTTCGCGAAGTGTTCGGCCGCATCCTGGTTGTCGCCGAATCGGCCCGCCTTGAGATTGAAGGGGGCGGGGGTGCCGAGGCGATAGGAATTATTCATCAGGTGACCGAGGACGCAGCCGTAGTGAGCGTCGACGACGTTGCCGTTGGCCATCTCCGGTCTGCCGGCGCGGCAGGCCGCCACGAACGCGCCCCAGTTACCGCCGGGGGTCACTTTGCCCGCGGGCAGGGAAACCTTTTCGCCTTCGGATTTACCGGCCGGGTAGTAGACGCCACGCACGATGCGACCGCCGTCTTCGAAATAATATTCGTTCTCGACTTGGGTCTGATAGCCCTTGTAGTTCACGTTGCGGACGTTGAAGAAGACCGACTGGCCGTTGGGATATTCGGCGACGCCCATCATCGTGTTCGGGGTTTCGCCTTGATCTTTCCATTGGAACCGACCGCCCAAGGCCATCACGCGGGTGGGGTGAGTGGCGTCCTTGTCGAGCGCCCAGCGGGCGATGTCGAGTTGGTGCGTCCCTTGGTTATTGAGGTCACCGTTGCCGGTTTTCCAGAACCAGTGCCAGTTGTAGTGGACGAAATTGCTGTGGAATTGATCGATATCGGCGGGGCCGCGCCACAGGTCCCAGTCGAGATTGTCCGGTGCGGCGGAGTCAGGCTTGAAACCGATCGAGGCGCGGGGCTTGCAGCAATAGCCGTAGGAAATCTTCAGGCGACCGAACTTGCCGGCCTGGATCGCTTCATGCAGTCCGGCGATCTCAGCGTTGCTGCGATTTTGGGTGCCGTGTTGGATCACCACGCCGTACTTCTTCTGCGCCTCGACGGCCACGCGGCCTTCTTCGATGTCGTGGCTGAGTGGCTTTTCCACATAGACGTGCTTGCCAGCTTGGGCACCCCAAATCGTCATCAGCGAATGCCAATGGTTGGGGGTGGCGATGGAAATCGCGTCGACCGTTTTATCCTCCAGGACCTTCCTCAGATCGGCCACGCCGACGCAGGATTGTCCGCCGGGAGTCGACTGGACCTTCTTGAGCGAGCTGGCGAGCACCCGCGTATCCGGATCGACCAAATAGGCCAGTTCCACGTTGTCTTGCGACTGGTAACCGCTGATGTGCGCTTGGCCGCGTCCGTTGACGCCGATGACCGCGACCCGCAAGCGATCATTCGCGCCCACGACCTGGCCGGAAGCACGGGTGCCGGTGATCAGTAACGACGCTCCGGCCGCCGAAGTGCCTTGCAGGAAGCGGCGACGATTCAGGGGATGCGGATGAGCTGATTTCATGGCTGGCTCCGGAGAGGAAGGGTTCGGCGGGCGGTGGGACGGGAGGGC
>DITY01000217.1:0-8497 GCA_002422955.1 Planctomycetaceae bacterium UBA6172 | reverse complement strand
AATCGACTTGGTGTCCGCGCGGGCCAACCCACTTCACTCCACGTTCAGGATCAGGCTATGAATCGCAGCAGGCTGCTCGGATCGCTCTTCATGCTCGGATCGGTAGTGGCGCTGTGGGAAGCGTTCCATGAGGGCGGTATCGCGCGTGTCGCGGCGGGCGAGTACAACGCCGTGCTAAGCATTGGTGACGAGGTGCCCCGGTGGAACGAACTGGAGGGGGTCGACGGCCGCAAGCATTCGTACGCTGAGTTATCGGAGGCGCGGAGCGTCGTCGTGGCGTTCACTTGCAATTCCTGTCCTTACGCCCGCGACGTCGAGGACCGTCTGATCGCGCTGACGAACGAATTCGCGGAGTCGGCCGTGCGGGTGGTCGCGATCAACGTCAATTTGGTCGACGACGATTTGTTGCCGGCGATGAAGCAGCGGGCTGAGGAAAAAGCCTACCCGTTCCCCTACCTGCACGACCCGACGCAGCAGATCGCTCGTGATTTCGGCGCGATCAAGACGCCGCAGTTCTTTGTGCTCGATGCCCAGGGGAAGGTGGCGTACATGGGGGCGTTGGACGACAGCCCGGACGGGAAAGCGGTGACCCGTCGCTACGTGGCCGACGCTGTGAAAGCAGTGCTCGCGGGGCAGCAACCGGAACTGAAGGAAACGGTACCGATCGGCTGCCGGGTGCGCTACGCCCGCGAGCCCCGCGGCGGTAAATCGGGCCAGTAATGCCAATCAGAAAATCGGGCCAGTAAGCCATTCCCGTCAACCGGCTTGCCAGCGTACCGGCCTCGTGATGCAACTCAGTCAGGTCCTCCTTTGAAGCTTTACGACACGCACGCCCACCTGACGGATAAGTCCTTTCAGGAATGCTTCGACCGGGTGTTGGCGGATGCGCGCGCCGCCGGTCTGGTCGCGATCAACGTGATCGGCTTTGACGCCGCGACCAGCCAAGCCGCCTGTGACCTGGCGGCTCGGCAGCCGCACTGGATCTATGCGACCGTCGGTATTCAGCCCAACAGCGCCGCTGAAGCGGCCCCCGGGGATTGGGGATTGATCGAGCGGTTGGTCGAGCACCCCCAGGTTCGCGGCATCGGGGAGACCGGCTTGGACCGGTACTGGGACGACACGCCGTGGCCGATTCAGCAGGAATACTTCGAGCGGCACATCGCGTTGGCTGCCGCGCGGGATTTGCCACTGGTGATCCACATGCGGGAGTGTGGTGATGAGATTGTGGATCAGTTGCTGCCGCATGCCGCGCGGGGCCCGATCCGCGGGGTCATGCACTCGTTCACGGGAGATTGGGACCTCTGTTCGCGGTGTCTCGATCTCGGTTTGATGATCAGTTTCGCCGGGATGTTGACGTTCAAAAACTCGGAATCGCTCCGCGAAGTCGCCGCGCGGGTCCCGGCGGATCGGCTGCTGGTCGAGACCGACAGCCCCTACTTGAGCCCCGAGCCGTTGCGGGGGCGGCGGCCCAACGAGCCCGCGCGGGTGGCGCATACGCTGCGATGTCTCGCCTCGGCCAGACGGATCGGGGCGGCGGAAATGGCCGAAATCACGACCGCCAACGGGTATCGGCTGTTTGGCATCGAATCGGTTTAGCGTCGGGTTGTCGAGTTTTCGGCAAGGCCTTAATCTGGTCTGGGTCGCGGTGGTTCGCGGCCGTGTCGGCGAAATCCGTCCAGCCGACCTCTCCGCAACCCTCCGACCCGGCATGTCCCGGCGGTTTCTCATGTCGAAATTAGAACAACTCGCCAAGCTCGCGCTCGAAGACGGCACCGTTTACCAAGGCACTTCGTTCGGCGCCGCTGGTGAAGTCGATGGCGAGGTCTGCTTCAATACCTCGATGACCGGGTATCAGGAAATCCTGACCGACCCCAGTTATCGGGGCCAGATCGTGGCGATGACCTACCCCCAGATTGGCAATTATGGGGTGGTGGAAGCGGATAACGAGCATGAACGCCCGTCGCTGTCGGGGTTCATCGTCCGCGAGGATAGCCGAATCCATAGCAATTTTCGCGCGGAAGGTTCGCTAGGCGATTTTCTGCTGCGTTCCGGTGTGGTGGCGATTGCCGGCATCGATACGCGGGCACTGGTGCGTCGCCTGCGCAACTTTGGCTCGATGCGGGGAATCCTCTCGACCACCGATTTGGACGACGCTTCGTTGATCGCCAAAGCGAAGGCCTCGCCCGGATTGGTCGGCCGCGATTTGGTTCGCGAGGTGATGCCCCAGCGGACCCATCAATGGGAGCAGGGTTTGGACAGCTGGACGCCGCTGGGTGAGGACGTTGTGGTGGCGACGGCGGGACAGGCCCCGCACGTGGTCTGCGTCGACTTTGGCATGAAGTGGAACATCGCGCGGCACTTTGTGTCGCGCGGCAATCGGGTCACGGTGGTACCGGGCAGCTTGTCCGCGGACGAGATCCTGCGTCTGGAGCCGGATGGGGTCTTTTTGTCCAACGGACCGGGCGACCCCGAGCCGCTCGTTTACGCGCACAAGACGATCGCTTCGTTGTTGGGGCGAAAGCCGATTTTTGGCATTTGCTTGGGTCACCAGTTGTTGTCGTTGGCCTGTGGGGCAAAGACATTCAAACTGAAGTTCGGCCATCGCGGCGCCAACCAACCGGTGCTCGATCTGGAAACCGGCAAGGTCGAAATCACGACCCAGAATCACGGGTTCGCCGTCGCCGACGAGTCGCTTCCGGATTGCCTGCAGGTGACGCATCGCAATTTGAACGACGATACGATCGCGGGCGTGCGGCATCGTGAGTCGAATGCCTTTGCCGTGCAGTATCACCCCGAGGCGGCGGCGGGTCCGCACGACAGCCAGTATCTTTTCGAGCGGTTTCAGCGGTCGCTCTGAGCCGACGCTGGTCCGTTGGCGGCGACTACTTGCCGAGCAGCCGATCGAAGCCTCGATTGAGCTGTTCTTGGAGGTAATCCTCGGCCGTCTTCTGAATGACCTTGGTGCCGAGTTCCGTGGCGATGTTGCGGATCGCCGACGGATCGAGTCTCGGCTGTGACAACGTTCCAGCGATCGGCAGCGTGACGGTAGCGCCGGCTAATTTCTTGAGGTCGCTGCCTAGCCAGGATTCGTCCAGAGGTACCTGCGCCACCAGATTCAACCGACCCTCCACGCTGACTTGGCCGCTGGTGATGATGCGGACGCGGTCGGCGTCCATGAACATCCTTTGGTGGGTGACCACGCCTTGGGTCAGGTCGAAGTTGACGCTTTGGGTCGGCAGGGTCAGCAGGTTGAATGGTTGCGTGCGGGCGGCATTCTCGGCTTCGGCGAACGACCGGCCTCGGCTGAGCATCTTGATCTGCTGGATGCTGCCGATCAGTTGTTCGGACACCGGTCCCGAGTCGAAGCGGATTTGGCTGATTTGCAATTGGCCGCGGACCTGGGATTGGGCCGGTTCCTGGAGGTTCACCCGCGCTTCGCTGAGTTCCACGCCGAAGCTCCCTTCGACCTGCGTGGCATTGGCCATCATCGGGGCGAGGTACTGGATCCAGCGGCCGGTCAATTCGGGGGTCAGGCGGATGTTCTGGGCCGTCGCACCGGGGCGAACGACCAGCCAGGGGGGGCCAGGGCTGTATTGCAGGTCGGCGGCGACGTTGAGTTGACCTTCGTCGATCGGGATGGTCGTCGCGTCGATCGCCACGGTCGTTTCGGACAGCTTGATCGGGATGGAACAGGCGCCCAGTCGCAGTCCCGCGATCTCGCCCGCTTCCCAACCGAGGCTGGTCAAAACCTGCAGTTGCGCCGGATTCTGGCCCGCCCGTGTGAGCCCGATGTCGATCGGGGTCTCATGAACGCCTTGCAGCCGAATCGGTGTCCCCGCAAGGGTTGTCAGCCGGGTTGCCACTTGACTCATATCGATCCTGGCCGGCCCGCCCAGACGGACGAGCCCTTGGGCGTCATCCCAGCGGGCTTGGCCGCGGAGGGTCGCCGCGAGCCATTCGCTTTGAAGTTTCAGGTTTTCCGATTCGACGAGGCCGGATGCCAGGTCGTAGGTGAAGTCGGCGTCACAGCCGATGTTCGGCTCGGCCCAGAGCAGGGACCCGGTACCGGAGCGGCTGGCGGGCATGGCTTCGAGCAGTTGGAATTGGTTGGCTTGAGCGCGATGCATGACCGCGATCTTGCTTTCGCCCTGCTGGCGTCGGATCGTCCCGTTCCCTTCGCAGAAACCGCGGAACGTCCACGCGGCCGCTTCAGGTTTGGGCGGCGGCGTGGCGCTGGCCAGACGCCCCGGCGTGTCCCAAGGTTGGTTGGCGACGCGGGACTGAATCGATTGCTGCAGCCGTTCGAGGCTCGCACGCCAAGCGAACTCCAAGTCCGCCACCTGGTCGGTCAGCTGGCCCTTGGCAACCGCCGATACCGATTCGCTGGTGATCGTCAGCGACTTGGCGATCAGGTTCTGGGAGGGCCACTCGAACGTCCCATCGAAGTCGACACCGAGTTGGTGCTGAGCGAGGTATTGATCGTTCCAGCCGCCGCGCGGCTCTTCCAGGCGGAGCGTGGCGGCCGAGAGCTGGCCGCCGGCCAGACTGACCAGGGCTTCCGTGCGAGCGTCGTAACCGCCCTGCAGGCTGTGCAGGGAAGTTGGCATCCAAGGCCCTAGGAACTCGGCAAGGACTTCGAGACGACCACGGCTGCTGATGTGGAGCGGCAAGGCGGTTTCAGTGGTTGGCCGAGCGACCGCGGCGACCAGCGTCGCGTCGGCTTCCAACGAGTTGCTGCGGAGGCTGACCCCGGCGGCGGTCAATTCGACCAACTGCGTGCCCTCGACGCGACCGTTGGCATTCGCGCTGATGGTCAGCGTCGGGCGATGCAGTTGAATGCCGCCAGGCAGCAAGATGGTCAGCTCGGTCGCCTGGCCGTCACCCCGCAGGCTCCAGCGGTTCCCGGCCTCGGCGGCCCACTCCAATTGTCCGGCAGCGACCCCGCCGAGCCTCAAGTCGGGCAGGTCGACCAAGGATTCCAGCATCACGGCGAGCCGGCTCAGGTCGATGTCGGCCCGCGCGCGCCCGCGTGTCAGTTCGCCGTCCAGGTTCGCGGTCCCGAAGACGCTTGCCAGCTCGCAACGATCGGCACGCCACTGGCCCGTTGACGGATCGACCGTCATCGCGGCGACCAGGCTAGCCGGTTCGATTACCCAATTCCCCGCCGGGCCACGGGCCCGCAGCGGCTCAGACTTGATCACGGCGTTCACCAGCCGCGCGCCGCTAGCCGGCGGTCGCGACGGATCGGGGTGCGACGTGATCTCGGCCAAAATTCGTCCGGCGATCAATTCCGTGCCGGCGCGGAGCGGCAGGAATCCGGGCAGCCTTTGGCTCATCAGCGGCAAATCGAGCGACGCCAGGGCCGCGCCCTCGAGCGTGCTCAGCCACGTCGCCGGCGTATTTCCCGTGCCCCAATCGCTGGGTGCGCTGAATGAACCGTCCAAGCGAACTTCGGCAAAGTCGGTCGCCAAGCGAAAGCCACGTCCGGTCAAGCCGGTTGCCTGCAGGTTCGCGAGTCCGTCGATCACGGCCAGGTCGTTTCGCCAGATTTGGTCCCCCATCCGAGGGTCGCTGGCGATCAGATTCCGGACCTCGAATTGCTTGGCGTCGATCGACCAACTGCCCTCGGGCGAACCGACCAACCGGATCGCGCCGCTGGCATCGCCGGAAAGTTCCGCCGGAAGCGATGCGGCCTGCTCTGGGAACCGCGTGCGAACGAGCGACGCGATTCGCAGCGGCAGGCCCCGCAGGCTCAGCGTGATCGCCGATTCGGACGCCGCGGAGGGGTCGAACTGCACCGAAGCGTCGATCGATCCGCTGCCGCCGCGGGATTCCGATACGATCCCCGAAAAATCGGCGGAAACTTTCTCGGCGATCAACGAGGCCGTGCCGCGCGCTTGGTCGATGGCCCAGCGTTCGTTGCGGGCCGTATCGGTGATGGCGATGGCCAGGTTCTGGATGTCGATCTGGAGGTCCGGCGACGGGCCGGAACTTCCGGGCGAGTCTTCGGGCTGTTCCGGATCGCCCATCGCGGCCAGCAGATCGGTCTCCAAACTCGAGCCGTTGTCTCGGATCGACAGGTCGAGACGCACGCCGTTGGCCGAAGCGTGGATCGGGTTGCCGCCACGGGTGAGCAGCCCCAGCAGCGTGGCGTCGCAATCGAGTTGCTCCACCTGCAGGCGTGTTCCGGCGGCGGTGCCGACCAAATCCAACCCGCTCAATCGGAGCGGAGTCAGCCAACCGAAGGTCAGATGTTTGTAGTCGCCCTCCCAACCGCGATCGCTGAGTTGACGTTGGATCAGCGGTCGCGCCATGGGGGAGCGAATCCAGACCGCCGGCGCGGCGGCGATGAACAGGGCGACCATCGCCAGGAACAAAAAGAGATAGGTACTCCGGCGACGGCCGCTTCGCCGTGGTCGATCCAGGTCTTCGGAGGGCAGTTCCCGACCTTCTGACGCCAGGACTCGCCGAGATTCGGACGAGTCGCGTATTGAATGTTCGAAACTCACTTCCCACATCCCCGAGAGGCTGATCTCCGCTATTTCCCATGGAGACACTACAAAAAAGTGTCATCACGGCAACAGATCAATTCGGGAGCGTGATTGCGGTCTAGCCGCCGTTCGAGGGGGTGTCTTGGGCAGCTTGAAGCTTGATCACCGGCAGCCGTCCTCGGGAACCGATGCGTGCGGAAATTTCGTCGGGGGTGGCGAGCGGGGTGACCGGTTGATCGATCCATGCGGGGTCATAGCGGTCGCCCTGAAAGGCGTCCGCGCGGACCATTTCGGCTTCGACATCGCGACGGAGCGATGCCTTTTCGAGGCACCAGCGGGGTTCGATGAGGTAGTCCGGCGGGGCGTCACCGCTAACCCGCTCCACGATCACGCCGGGCGGGATCAACCTCAGGAAATCGATGAGGGTGCGGATGTATTCGGCCCGGTCCATCAGCCGAAGTTCGCCTGCCAAGACCTGATCCCCCAGCGGCGTGCCGCGGACGGCGTACAGGTTATGCAGCTTGACCGCGTCGACACCCAGGACCCCGATCGACCGCGCGGTGTGCATCATCTGATCATGAGTTTCNNCGATGGGCGCGATTCATCCAGGCGAGCGTCTCGTCATGCCGCGACTGCATGCCGAACTCCAGCGAGACGTAGGTCTCGGCCGCGAGCGACTCGATCAAATCCAGCACGTCATCCGGGACACAGTCGGGCCGAGTCCCGATCGCCAAGCCGACGACTTCCGGTGACTGGGAAAGCGCCAAGCGATAGACCTCTTCGAGCTGTTCGACCGGCGCGTAAGTATTGGTCGCGGGCTGGAAGTAGGCGATGAACCCGGTGACTCGGCCGTAACGTTTTCGCAGCGAAGCCATGCCGCGGGTCAACTGATCGGCAACGGCCGCCAACCGTACCCTCCGGCTGGGGCTGAACGAGCGGTTGTCGCAAAAGTTGCAGCCGCCTCGAGCGACGGCCCCATCCACGTTGGGACACGTGAATCCCGCGTCGATACTGACCCGTTGGACCCGTCCCCCGAACCGCTCGCGCAGGGCGGCCCCGAAAGCGCGAAACCGTTCGGGTGCGGGGGGGGCGCTAGTGAGCCGATGTCGTGGGTCGTGGGGCATGATGACAGCATAGCGAGGGGCGACGCAGCGGCGGAGTCGATTTTGAGTTCAAACGCCGATTCTGGTCGTTACGATGAGCAGATAGCGGGTAAAATGATCGCATACGATGCAGTCCGGTGGCGGTCAGCCGATCGCAATGGATGACGCCTGCCGGGACAGGTGAGAGATCGATTTACGGAATTCCTGTTTTTGAACCCTGCCCCTCGCGAGCAACCTACTGATATGACCCGGGAAGACAATCCGAGCGAGCATCCCAAATACGGGATGTTGGTTCCCGTCGGTGGGGGCGATCCCATTCCGCTGCTGAAGGATCGTCTGGTCGTGGGGCGTCGTGAGAGTTGCGACATCGCGCTCACTTTTCCCAACATCTCGGGGCAACACTGTCGGTTGTCACTCGAACAGGGGTATTGGTTCGCCAAGGATTTGGGGAGCCGAAACGGCACCAAGGTCGATGGCAAGGCGGTGGTCCGCAAGCGGCTTGATCCGCGTTGCAAGATCGCGTTCGCCAAGCACGAGTATCGGATCGAGTACAACCCCTTGGAATTGGGCGCTTTCGGGACGCCTCCGCCAGACGATGATCACATCGATGAAATCTTGCGGCGATCCCTGGTTGACCGTTCGGGTATCGGTCGGCGAAGCTTCTCCGAACCTTCGAAGAACCGAGACCTGACCGAGGATTGATCCGGGAGCTGGCATGGCGCGATTGGCACACCACGTTTTTTTCACCCTGGCGGATGATTCCCCCGCGCGGGTTTCCGAGTTGTTGGCGGCTTGTCAGAAATACCTGACGGGGCACGACGGCGTCGTCGATTTCGCGGTCGGGGTTCGGGACACCGGCCTGAATCGACCCGTGAATGACATCGAGTTCCACGTCTCGCTGCA
>DITY01000121.1:5062-9211 GCA_002422955.1 Planctomycetaceae bacterium UBA6172 | reverse complement strand
GTGCGAATCTGGTAGATCCGGGCCAACCGCGCCAGCAACTCGGTCCAGCCCGTCCCGTCCGCACGGTCCGCGATCCTGTGGGCGTGCGCGCTGGCGAAGGCGTAGGAACGTGTCAATTCGTTGGCCCGCAAGAACTCGGCCCGACTCCAAGAATCGAGCTCCGCGAGCCCGAGCGAATCGCCCGTGGCGAGCACGCGATGCCGGGCGAACTGCAGCCGCGACGCATCCCAGCCCCCGACCGTGGCGCGACCGTCGCCCATCACGGTCGCCTCCATCAAACAGGCGATCCCCTCGGCGAGCCAGAATCCGCTCCGCGGACCCGCGGCCGAATTGCCGCGAGCTTCCGTCGCTTCGGCGAGCAATTGGTGGGTCAATTCGTGATAACGCGTCGCGCGGGCTTCCACCGCCGCGGCACGATCGGTCGCGGCGGCGGTATCGCCGGAAAGCCGCAGGTAGGTCGTGCGGGTCTTGTCCCAATAGAAGCCGGTGGAACGATGGATCGAAGGCTCCTGGGCGGCCAGCGCGGCGGCGTACTGATCCGGATCACGAAAGATCACGACGCGATGTCGAGCGGCAGGACCGCCACGATTGGCAATGCCGCTGCCACGGTTCGCGGTCACGCCGACACGGCCAGTGCCTCGCTTCGTCGGGTCCGCGCGATCCCAAGTCAGGCGATCTTTCCAGAGCGGAAAAAAGAGCTGTGTCCAAACCGCATGAAAGCGTTCCAGGTCGATCGCGATCTCGCTGGCGATTTCCGGATCGATGTCCGCCAGGATCGCGAAATGCCGCGTATCGATCCGCCGCGGGTTCGACCAATTGATCGCGGTGCCACGGCCCACCTCGCGCGCCGCACTCGTTCCGTCAGAGACCTCGACTTGGCACGCCTCGACCGGCGGCAGTCCCAATCGCGCGCGCAAGTTGGCATCCGCGGGATTCACGCGATGCGCCTGCCAAGCAGCGAGATACTCCGCCCACTCCGGGTCCGCTTGCGGATCGGTCAACGGCGAACGCCAAAGCCCCGCCGTGTCCTGGGTCGGATCGTCAATCGCCGCTGCCATGGCGGACAACGGGACCACCGCGTTCAAGCCATCCGCGAGCGCCGCGGAGACGCCGAGCAAGCAGCTGACGAGCCAACCGATGAACCAGCTTTTCATCATTCCGATTTCCATCCGCGGATGATTCGCAATCCAGTAGGAAAAGCCGCCAGTCGGTCCTCGCAACCCCGTCGCCTGAGCCCCAACGTCTGGCAGTCTAGACCGTTCGCCGGGAAGTCATGGTCGCTCGTTTGACGGCGATCAACAGGATCACCGCCAACGCCAAGCAGACCGCGGTGCCGAGGTTGAGCAGGCCCCGTTCGTGTCGCCAAACGATCGCGTAACCGAGTCCGCCCGCCAAGGTCACATAGTAGGCGAAGACGATCAGCGTTTTGCGGATCACTTCGCTCTCCTTGCCGACCAACCCCACGACCGCGGACGCGGCGACGACGTTGTGCACGCAGATCGTGTTGCCCGCCGCCCCCCCGACCGCCTGCAAGGCGACGATCCAGAGCGCGTCGACCCCCAGTTTAACTCCGACTTCGAGCTGGAAGAGCGAAAACATCATGTTGCTGAGGGTGTTGCTGCCGGCCACCGCGGCGCCGAGGCCGCCCAGCAGCGGCGCGAACAATGGCCAGGACGACCCGGCCCAACGCTCCACGCCCTGCGCGAGCACCAGCGGCATTTTTTCGTAACCCGCGGCGCCACCGTCGCTGGCGATGAAGACTTGGACCATCGGCGTCGCGAACAACAACGCGACGGAAGCGGACAGGACCATCTTGCCGGCGTCACGGCAGGCGTCACGAAACTGGTCGAGCCGAACGCGATGCAGGAACAGCGTCGCCAATGCCGCGATCAGGAAGATCGTGCCGGGGGAATGCAGCGGTTGAACGACGTGCGAGATCGTCGTGCCGGCGATCCCATCGAGCGGAATGCGGACCGTCTTGAGCCACTCGCCGAGGGTCGCGTCGCCCGCTTTCAGCCACGGTTGACGCGTCAACACCAACAGCCCGCCGACGATCAGGTAGGGGCTGAACGCCGAGATCACGCCGATGTCCGAGCGGGTGTTCGCGTCCTCGCCCAGATCGATCCCCGGAATCTCTGCGACGCTCCCGTCCCCCGCCGGTGCGAAATCCCAAACTTGATCACGTGGCGGCATCAAGAAGCCGGCACGGGCCGCGGGGACGACAATCGCCAGCCCGATCAGCCCTCCCGCCAACGACGGGAACTCGGGACCGAGCATCAACGCAACCGCGACATAAGGCACCGTCATCGCCAGCGCCGCGAAGATCGCGAATCGCCAGACGGCCAATCCCTCGGCCCAGCTCCGAGCGGGTCCGAAAAAACGGGTCATCACCGCGACGACGAACAGCGGGATCAGCGTCCCGATCACGCCATGCAGGACGGCGACTCGCATTCCGATGCTCGCCAGCAATTCGCTGGCCGAGGCGAACCCGAGCAATCCGGCCAACGGTTCGGTCGAGGTTGGGCCGCCCAGCCCGGTGGCGACGCCGACCAGGATTGGGGTACCGACGGCCCCGAACGAAACGGGGGTCGATTGGATGATCATGCCCGCGACGACCGCCGGCAGCGCGGGAAAGCCGAGCCCGACCAACAACGGCACGGCGACGGCGGCCGGCGTGCCGAACCCGGCCGAGCCTTCGATGAACGAGCCGAATAGCCAGGCGATGATGATGACTTGGATCCGTCGGTCGGGCGAGACGTCCCGGAACCAGCGACGGATCGTGATGATCCCGCCGCCGCGCGTCATCGTGGCCAGCAATAAGATCGCGCCGAAGATGATGTACAGCAACTCCCCGCCGATCACCAAACCCTTGACGCTGGCGGCGGCCACCCGCACGGGAGACACCTGCCAAACGCCCAGCGCCAACGCCGCGCAGACGAGGTAAGCGAGCGGCATCGCCCGACCCGCCGGCCACCGCAGCATGACCAGAAACAGCGCTACCGACAGGATCGGTAGCAGCGACAAGAAGAACAAGCTTTCAAGCGACATCGGGTTTGGCCATCTCGTTTATCCTTCCGCTTCGGACGTTTCGCTCGGGGCTCCGACTTGGCCCGCCTTGAGATGAGCCATGACCAACGTGATGTCGGCCGGCGTGATGCCGCTGATCCGCTGTGCCTGGTCCAACGTCAACGGGCGGATTTTAGCGAGTTTCTGCTTCGCCTCCGATCGCAACGGGCGGATCGCGGCGTAATCGAAACTGGCGGGGATGCGTTTGTTCGCTAACCGGCGATGGCGATCGATCTCTTCCTGCTGGCGGTCGACATAACCGGCGTACTTGATGTCATAAACCACCTGTTGGCCGGCTTTCGGATCGATCTGAGCCAAACGCGGGTCGTGGCCGACCATCGTCGACCAATCGACTTCCGGGCGGCGCAAAAAGACGTCGCCGCGAACCTGGTCGATGCGGATCTCGCTCAGCCATTCGCGTGCCTGAGCCATCGCCGCCAACTTATCGACCAGCCGTTGATTCCGCGCTTCATCCGCCAGGCCGAGCTCGAACGCGCGCGTGGTCAACCGGCGATCGGCGTTGTCCTGGCGGAGCAACAGCCGATACTCGGCGCGGCTGGTGAACATCCGATAGGGCTCGTCGGTGCCGCAGGTGACCAAGTCGTCGAGCAACACGCCGATGTAGGCCTCTTCGCGCCCGGGGACGTATGGGCTGTCGCCGCGGAGCTTCAGCGCCGCGTTGGCGCCGGCGATCAAGCCTTGCCCGCCGGCTTCCTCATAGCCCGTCGTGCCGTTGATCTGGCCGGCGAAAAACAACCCATCGACCGCTTTGCTTTCCAAATGCGGCCACAACTGCGTCGGGGGGCAGAAGTCGTATTCGACCGCATAGCCGTAACGCATGATCACGGCGTTCTCGCAGCCGACGATGTTGCGAAAAATCGCGTCCTGCACGTCCCGCGGCAGGCTGGTCGAGACGCCGTTGACGTAGATCTCTTCCGTCGTTCGGCCTTCGGGCTCGAGAAAGATCTGGTGTTGGTCCTTATCCGCGAACCGTACGACCTTGTCCTCGATCGACGGGCAATACCGCGGGCCACGGCTGTTGATCTGGCCGCTGTACATGGGGGCGCGGTGCAGGTTCTGGCG
>DITY01000121.1:0-5029 GCA_002422955.1 Planctomycetaceae bacterium UBA6172 | reverse complement strand
GCCGACAATCGGGCGGGCGTGCCGGTCTTGAAGCGATCGATCTCGAACCCGAGTCGCGCCAGCGCCCCGCTGATCCCGGTCGTCGTCCCTTCGCCAGCCCGGCCACCGGAGGTTTTCGCGTCGCCCGTGTGCATGACCGCTTGCAAGAACGTNNNTCGACCGTCTCCTGGCGGAGGTCCAAGCCGGGCTGTTGTTCGATCCGGTGCTTGATGAAGGCTTGATAGCCGCGTTTGTCAGCCTGGGCGCGGGGGCTGTGCATCGCCGGTCCCTTGCGGCAATTCAGCATCCGAAACTGGATCCCGGTGGCGTCGATCGCTTGGCCCATCAGACCGCCGAGGGCATCGATCTCGCGGACGATCTGCCCCTTGGCCACGCCCCCGATCGCCGGGTTGCAGCTCATTTGGCCGACCGTGTCGAGGTTGGTGGTCAACAACACGGTGCGGGCCCCCATCCGCGCCGCCGCGGCCGCCGCCTCGGTCCCGGCGTGTCCGGCGCCGATGACGATGATGTCGTATTCGTAGGTCGTTTCGATCATGACGGCTGTTCCGATGAAAATGGCGACGATCGTAGCGTGATCCGCCAAATGCTTCCATTTGACGAGCTCGATCCGCTCAAGTCACACGGTACCCCGTGCCGATAACCTCTCCAAGGGCCGCGCTCACAGCGAACCGACCGCCAGGCACTCCCAGCCGAGCGGGACGTCGAGCCAAGCCCTTCATGTGCTCGCCGGGCGATGAACCTCCCCCCCTCCCGCGAACCCACTCAGACTGCTTCCATGGCTATCGGTACTCCTGGTGCGAATCGCGCACGCCGGGCGAACCGCTGGACGGTGATTTCCGCCCGGCGGGTCGGCTTGGCTTCAATCCTTTTCGCCGCGTTGGGCAGTGCCCCCTGGGCGTCGGCATCCGACCCACCCGCTCCGGCCACGCAGCCGAAGCTGCACTATCTCAATCTGAAGCGATTCGAGATCCCGTTTAACATCGACCCGACCGGGCAGCGGCCGGTCGAAGTCCAGCTGCAGGTTTCCCGCGATGCGGGGGCGACCTGGAAACTGTTTGCTTCGCAAGCCGCGACGGCCAAGCACTTTCTGTTCGAGACCACCGAGGACGGGGACTACTGGTTCGCCACCCGCACCCTCGACAGCTCCGGTCAAACGCACCCGGCCGGTCCGATCAAGCCGCAGCTGGCCGTGCGGGTCGACACCACCGACCCCCGGGTCGAATGGGAAACCGAAGTCTCCGTCGACGGCGTGATCTCGGTCGCGCTGTGGTACGTCGACCCCACGCCCCTGGCCGATTCGATCCGGATCGAATATTCGGTTGACGGATCGCGGCCGTGGATTCCGGTTCCAGACGTGGCGACGCGCGACAGCGGCGCCGGAGAGAACGCGATCGTCGCCTCCGCCACCATCAAACCCGCGGACGCTTGGCGGCAAGTGACCTTGCGGGCGTTGGTCGGGGACCAAGCCGGCAACAAGACGATGGTCACGCGGCAGATCGATCGGCCACGTGTCGCCGTTTCCACGGTGCGGCTGGCGACCACCAAGATGCCCGCCTACGGCCAACCAGTCTCGGCGCCGGTGGGTGATCCGGCCGCGGCCGAGCCGTTGCCATTGGTCGGACCCCCTCCGTCCCCAGCCACTCCGCTCGCTGCCGGTCTGGCCGGGAACTCCTACCCGGCGATGATGGTTCCCTATGGCCCTCAGTCCGGCAGTTTCGGACCCAATCCCGGCGTGTTCGCGCCACAGGTCGCCTTCGGGCCCGGCAGCGGCGCGGGGATGCCGAGTTTCGCCGGCCCCGCCAACGCGGCCGGAGCGTCTGGCGTTTGGAATCCGTCGGAGGTCCCCTCGGCCAGCGCGCTGATGCCCAACGCGGCGGGCGTGTTCGAGCCGTCGATACCGCTGAACCCCGCGCAAGCCCCACCGCGACCGAAAACGCCCGCCGAAGCGATGCGGCCGCTGGAGGAATCCGAGAGCTCGGACGCCGCCGCTCCCGCCACGGTCGCAGGGTCCGCCGGTGACGCGATCGGCTTGCCCGCGAATCCTGCGGGTGCCTTGCCGTCGGCCGCGACCGTCCCGCCCAGCGGGATCCCCGCGGCAACCGCCTCGACCAGCGTCTCCGATCCGCTCGCCGGACGTCGCCAGAACGCGCCGCTGCCACCGGGCTACGATTCGGCTCCGGTCCGCCACAGCGGCAGCCGCATGTTTAGCCTCGAATACGAGATCGAATCGGCCGGCTTGTCGGGCGTCAATGACGTCGAATTGTGGGGCACCACCGACCAAGGGGCGACCTGGAAACGTTGGGGCTCCGATCCCGATCGCCAAAGCCCGTTCGACATCGAAACCAACCACGACGGGCCGTATGGTTTCCGCATCGTCGTCGTCTCGAACACCGGCCTGGCGACCCCGCGGCCATTAGCTGGTGATGCGGCCGACATGGTCGTCGTCGTCGACACCGAGGCGCCCAAAGTCCGCATCACCGGTGCCGCCTACGGGCAAGGCGACCAGACCGGGCATCTCGTGATTCGCTATCGCGCCGAAGACCCGAGCTTGGGCCGCCGTCCGATCTCGCTCGCGTTCGGCGAATCGATATCGGGTCCTTGGTCGACGATCGCCGCCGGTTTGGCGAACGACAGCATTTACGCTTGGCCAGCCGATCCACACTTGCCACGTCAGATCTTTCTGCGGATCGACGTGACCGACGAGGCGGGGAATCGGGAACACTACATCCTCGACACCCCGATCGACATCCAGGGATTGGCACCCCGGGCGCGCATTCGCGGTTTCAATCCGCTGACGGGAACGTCCGGGGGAGGAAATGCCCCGGTCGGTGAGGACGTGAAGTCCGCGGCGCAACCGAAACCGCGCGTCCAGTAAACCCCGCGGGGTTGAACGATCAACCCCTGACGCTCCCAGGAATCTCAAACGGCAAACGGCCCTTGCCGTTCGGTTAGCCCATCTCGATTTCGTAGCCCGATCGGTAGGGGCGTGCCAACATCGAATTGGCGACGTCGTCCCCTTCGATCTGCTCGGTCTTGTCGTTCCAAGCGACCTTGCGACCCAGCCGCGCCGAGATACCGGCCAGGTGGCAGATGTTGAGCATCTTCATGTGCGAATGCACATCCGAGATCGGCTCTACTTGGTTGCGGTGGCAGTGCAGGAAATTGGCCCAGTGCGCCTTCCGCTCGTTGTCGACGATCGGCAGGTTCTTGTAAACCTTGCTGATCGCGTCTTCGGGCAACGGCTCCTCGGCCAAGCGATCGACCGGCGCGCCGGATAGCTTCCCGCGGCTGACGAAGATCCGTCCTTTGTCACCCTCGATCAGGACGCCGTTATCCGTGTCGTCGCGGATGATCATTTCGGTGCCGCCCGGATAGCTGACCTTGAACTGGAACTTCGTCGCCGTGTTGTACCGATCCTTCTCCGCCGGGACGCCATCGACGAACTCGACCGGGTGAACCGCTTCGCCTTCGACCGACAGCGGTCCATCGTTCTGCCCATTCAAGGACAGTGCCCACTGGCAGATGTCGACATGGTGGGCGCCCCAATCNNTCTTCGCTGCGGCGGAAGTCGACTGCCGGCGCGGGCCCGAGCCAGCGGTCCCAATTCAATTCCTTGGGGGCCTCGGCGACCGGGATCGGGCCGGACGCCGGCGCGCCGCCGATCGCGGCTTGCACCCGCTGGATCTTGCCCAAACGGCCTTCGTTGACGATCGCCATCGCCTTGACGAACAGGTTGAAGGTGCTCCGTTGCTGCGTGCCGACCTGGACGATCCGCCCGGTCTGCTGCTGGACCTTGCGGATCAATTTCCCTTCATCGATGGTCAAGGTCAGCGGTTTTT
Organism: Planctomycetaceae bacterium UBA6172; assembly: GCA_002422955.1. Lineage (GTDB taxonomy): Bacteria > Planctomycetota > Planctomycetia > Pirellulales > Pirellulaceae > UBA6163. The sequence goes on along the minus strand of DITY01000121.1, from coordinate 1,190 downwards.
CGCAGTAGATGTCCTTGCCCGCCAACATCGCTTCGACGACCGGTTTGGTGTGCCAGTGATCGGGGGTCGCGATGTGCACGACCTTGATGTCGTCGCGTTCCAAGACCTTGCGATAATCTTCGTAGACATCGGCCTTGCCGCCGCTGAGCTGCTGATTGACAGCATTCCGCCGCCCTTCATCGACGTCGGCGATCGCCACGACATCGAGCCATTGCTTGGCCGAGTTCATGTTGCCGACGCCCATGCCACCGGCACCGATCAAGCCGATCGGGATACGATCGCTTTTGGCTTCGGTCGCCTGCCCGAAGCCGCGGGTCGCCGGGATCGCGGTCAGCGCCGCGGCGGTGGAGGAAACGCGAATGAAATCGCGACGTGTGGGGCGAAACGTGCTCATGGCATTCAGGACTTAGAAAGAGAGGTAGGGAAAGGCGAACGCCGCGCGGCGAAATCGCTCGCCGACGGCGCTGAACAAGGAAAGCCTCGGCGTCACGGACCCGCGCTCGTCCGGGCCGACGCCAACCGCAGTTTAACCGAACGCCAGCCCCAAGGCGACTTCACCCGGCAACAGCACCCAGCGAACGAGATAATCGGCCACCCTCCACGTTCTCAACCCCGACCGCTTGGCCGAAGCCGGACCACGGCCGTTCCCCTGCCGTGGAACCGCCCGTCAGAAGTTCGTGGGCGGAGAGTCAGGTAAATGATCGAAGATCGAGAATTCAGGCTGCGATTGAAGTAGCGTGCTCCCAGAAAAAAGGCTCCCTTCTCCCCCGGTACTCCGGGGGAGAAGGGCTGGGGATGAGGGGGGCACCGCGCGCAAAACACCCTCAAGCACTGAGCGATCTTTGTATCGCTCGGCCCTTCACCCCCGACCCCTACTCCCCAAACAAGTTTGGGCGAGAGGGGAGCCAGAGTGAGTGTTGGCGGGCCTGCATTGACCCTCCGTCAGACGTCCCGTGGCGAAGTGAATCGGGCGTTACTGCACCGCGGCTTGAAGCGAGATGCTGCGGAAGCTGGCGAGGGTTTTGCAGCGGTGGTGACCGTCCAGGAGTCCACGCCACGGCCGTTCCCCTGCCGTGGAACCGCCCGTCAGAAGTTCGTGGGCGGAGAGTCAGGTAAATGATCGAAGATCGAGAATTCAGGCTGCGATTGGAGTAGCGTGCTCCCGGAAAAAAGGCTCCCTTCTCCCCCGG
>DITY01000273.1 GCA_002422955.1 Planctomycetaceae bacterium UBA6172 | reverse complement strand
AAACGGCCGAACATCCTCGTCATTTGGGGCGATGACATCGGTCAGTTCAACATCAGCGCCTACAATCACGGCATGATGGGCTACAAGACGCCCAACATCGATCGGATCGCTCGCGAGGGGGCGTTGTTCACCGACTGGTATGGGCAGCAGAGTTGCACCGCCGGCCGGGCCGCGTTCATCACGGGGCAATCGCCGATCCGCACCGGGCTGACCAAGGTCGGCCTGCCGGGCGCGCCGGAAGGGATGAAGCGCGAAGATCCGACCATCGCCACGCTGCTGAAAGCCCGTGGCTACGTCACCGGTCAGTTCGGCAAGAACCACTTGGGCGACCGGGACGACATGCTGCCGACCGCCCACGGCTTCGACGAGTTCTTCGGCAACCTGTATCACCTCAACGCCGAAGAAGAACCGGAGCATCCCGATTACTTTCGCAACGCGGAACTGCGCAAGCGGTTTGGCCCCCGTGGCGTGATCCACAGCTTCGCCGACGGCCGGATCACCGACACCGGACCGCTGACCAAGAAGCGGATGGAAACGATCGATGAAGAGGTCAACGTCAAGGCGATCGACTTCATGACCCGCGCCAAGCAGGCGGATAAGCCCTTTTTCATGTGGTGGAACTCCACCCGGATGCACATCTTCACGCACTTGAAGGAAGAGTCGGCCGGTAAAACGGGGTTGGGAATCTATGCCGACGGGATGACCGAACACGACGGCCATGTCGGACTGCTCCTGGCGAAGCTCAAGGAGTTGGGGCTCGAGGAAAACACCGTCGTGATGTATTCGACCGACAACGGCGCCGAGGCGTTCACTTGGCCCGACGGCGGCACGACGATGTTCCGCGGCGAAAAGAACACGCAGTGGGAAGGCGGCTACCGCGTCCCCTGCGCGATCCGCTGGCCGGGCGTGATCGAGCCTGGCACCGTGATCAACGACATCGGCGCGCATGAAGACATGCTGCCGACGCTGCTCGCCGCGGCCGGAGACTCGACCGCCAAACAGGAATTGCTTAAGGGCCGCAAGGTCGGCAACACGACCTACAAGGTCCACCTCGACGGTTACAACCTGCTGCCGACGCTCAAGGGCGAAGCGACGTGGCCGCGAGAAGAGTTCATCTACTGGACCGATGACGGGAGCGTCGCGGCGCTGCGTTATCAGAACTGGAAGGTCACCTTCCTCAAGCAGAACGGACACGGGCTGCACGTTTGGCAGAAACCGTTCGAAGAACTTCGCGCCCCGCTGTTGACCAACCTACGGATGGACCCCTTCGAGTTGGCGCACGACATCGGCATGGACTACGAGCGCTGGTACTTGGAGCACATGTTCACGATCGCTCCCGCCACGGCGTATGTGGGGCAGTGGTTGCAAAGCTTCCGCGACTACCCGCCGCGTCAGAAGCCCGGCAGCTTCAACCTCGATCGCGTGATGGAATCGGTCACGAGCCCCCAAGGCAGCGGCAAGTGATCCGCCGCCTCCGACAGCAACCGGCAGCGGAATCCGCGCCGGTCAATAGCTGAGGACGGCGCCGTTCAGTAGCTGAGGCCGGCGCGGAGGAACCCTCCGATCAAGCCGAGGTTTCCGTCGTTGACTCGGCGGTCGCAACCACGCTCCCGCGTACCGGCCAGAAGCCGGCATCGGACCCGCGGCCTACACCGCGGCTCGCTTGCCCGGGGTGGCGGCCTTTTCTTGGCCTGGTTCGGCTAGGTGCGGGTGAATGCGACCGGCGATCACTTGCGGCTCGTCATCGGCATGCTCGACCGTGGCCACCGCGTCACCATGATCCTTCCGCTGCAGGGCGATCCAGCCGGCCTCCGGCAGATGCATGGCGAGTTGCAGGGCGCCGTTGGCACCCGAAAAGCATGAATCCGGAATCGGCCGAACGTTGGCCTTGCCGTAATCGCTCAGCCGGGCCTCGAGCCAATTGTCAAAGCCGTGCAAGCGGCTACCGCCACCCGCCAACAGCGTGCTTTCCAGCAGCGGTGCATGATAGTCCGGGCTGATCTGATCCAGCAGCGTCAAGATGCCGGCCAAGACCTCATTGGCCAGGACCGTGCAAGCCTCACGCAGCGGCTCGGTCACGTCGAAGGCCCGCGGCTCGCCACCACGCACCGGGAGGCGGACCACGATCGGTTCGGTAACGTCGCCGACAAAGCCGTATTTTTCCTTGATCAGCCTCGCGACTTTGGGAGACAGCAGCACGTTGTCGTGAGCTGCCAGAACGCGTTGGCGAAAATCTTCATCGATCCAGTCACCGCCGCGACCGATCGTGAACAGGTCGCTCGGGCCGGGCATGGCGCCGTAGTAATGACACAGGTCGGTCGTCCCGGCACCAATATCGACGATCAACGACTGGCGGTGACCACCGAGCCCGTAGCCGATCGCGAACGGCTCGGGAACCAAAACGACCGTGTCCATCGCTTGCTCGCAGATGTCGAGCAGCAATTGCTTGTTCTTCAGGCTCGCTTGGGCCGGAACGCCGACGACACCGCGAACCTGGGCATGCGCGGTCCGCTTCACCAATTCGATCGCATGGCGAATCACTTGGGTCGCCGCCATGACCGATTCGGCGGTCGCCTCGGCTGCCGCGGCCTCGCCGGAAACCGGGGCATATTTCAGCGCGCCGTTGGCGAACGGGCGGATCGTCCGCAGCGCGGGACGGTGCTCATCCAGCTCCTCGGCGAACACACAGGACTTGCCGAGCCATTCCTGCGCGATCGCGTCCTTGGGCCACCCCACTTCGGTCGGAATCACCCTGCGGAAGCCGTTCGATGCCGCGATCCCGGTATTCATGCTGCCGAAATCGATGCCGACAAACAGAGTTTCCATGGTCTTCGTCTGGTGTAGGTTGGTTGACTCGTCGGCTACCCGCAGGGTCCGAGCCGACGCACGGCCCGGCCATTCCGATTGCCGGGGTTCGGATGATGCCGAACTTGCGGACACTTCACGCCTTGGCGGTTACATCGACTAAAACGGTGGCAACAGTTGCCGTGGTTCTTGCGATTATCAGCCGTTTGCGCTGCGCATCCTCGCAATTTTCTCAACCTTAAAGCAATACGAATCATCAAGAACTCGCACTTGCGCCACTCGTGAACGCTTTCCATTCTTCCGGCCGTTTAAGTCGGTCCAGAAACCGTGCCGGAAGGCACACGAGCCGGGCGATTCCCGGCGACAGACGGGGGAAACAGGTTCTATCGACCGCCCTCTTCGAAGCCATTTGCGCGATTCGGCGACAGGCAGGCCATTTTTTGAATGAAGCGCATCAGAATTGCGTGACAGCGTCGCTCTTGCTACGCTCACACCCGATTTGCAATGGGGCATGGTAATGGGCATCGGGGCGAAGTTCGATTTTTCCGGGGGATTGATATCCCGGATTTTGCTCTGCCCGGACCGCATGGTGGGGTGAACGCGAATGAGCACTTGGTCGGAGGTCGGAACGGTGTTCGTCGTGGACGACGACGAAGCGGCTCGGATGTCGGTCGCGGCGATGGTCGATTCGATGGGGCTGAAGTGCCAAGGCTTCGCTTCGTGCGACGCATTTCTCGAGTTCATGAATCGCTGGGTTGTAGGAATCGGCGTGGCGCTCGTTGACGTCCGCATGAAGGGGACGAGCGGGTTGCTCGCCTTGCGGCAGATTCGTGGGCGGTTTCCGACGCTGCCGGTGGTCATGGTCACCGCTTACGCCGACGTATCGATGGCCATCGAGGCGATGGAGGCGGGAGCGCTTTCGCTGCTGGAAAAACCCTATCGGGACAACGACCTGTGGGAGCTGATTGTGCGTGGGATGACGACCAGCGAAACGCGGTTCCGCAGCCATCTGGAATTGACGGATCTCGTCCACCGCTATGGGGCCCTGTCAATCAGCGAAGCGGAGGTACTGAAGCTGCTGATTGGCGGCGTGGCGAACAAACAGATCGCCCATGCTTGCGAGATCAGCTTGCGGAGCGTCGACATTCGACGGAAGGGCATTTTGGAAAAAATGGGAACCTCGACGGTCGCCGAACTGATCTGGAAGCTCGCTCGCAGTCGGTTTGATCCGCAGCGAGGTGAGTTCCTCACCAACCCCTGATTTGCCGCTGATCCCACCCGCCTCGCTTCGGGCTGACTCCAGTCAGTTCCTGGATGTCGAGGCGGAATCCCCTGCCGAAAAATCCCCTGCCAACGGGAGCTCCAATCGAAAGGTGGTCTGACCCGCGCGGTGGTCGTGAAGCCGGATCGTCCCCTGGTGGGCGGATATGATTCGCCGGGCCAACGACAAGCCGATCCCCGATCCGTCATCCTTGGTCGAAAATCCGGGGGTGAATAGTTTCGGGATGTCCGCGGGGTCTATCCCCGGTCCGTTGTCGATCACATCCACGATCAGCCGCGAGCCCCGTGCGGTGGTTTGCACCCTCACCGTCCTGGGGCCTGCGATTGCCGACGCGGTCAACGCAGCGACCGAGTTGCCGAGCAGGTTGAGCAACAGCTGCCGCAGCAGCACCGGATCGCAGCGGATCGTGTCGAGATCCGCGGCCGGCTCGCAGGCGAGCACGACACCCTTCGCGTCCGCCCAATCGGCAAGCTGGCTGACCGCTTCCGCGGCGACATCCCGAAACCGGTTCGGCTGCAGCGCGAGTGGCCGCGTGGAGAGTTGCCGCAGAAGCTCGCCCAGCAACCGAATCCGTTCTACCTGAAGCTCGATTTGGCCCAGATATTCATCGCACTTCTCCCGGCTTCCGGTTTGCAATTGTCGCCGCCCGGCGCGGGCGAAGTTCTGGATCGCGAACAGCGGTTGACGCAGCTCATGCAGCAACGTGGCAACCAACGGATCGCTGTCGGCCGCCGCACGGCTCGCCGCGGAATCCGCGGCCTCGTTGGAAGCGTCGTCAAGCACCTGATGCCAACCCCTTGAGAAGCGAACGTCCTGGCCGGCCGCGAATCGCTGATCCGCCGTGCGGACACGGCCCGCGCGATTCCCAGGCCCGGTCCCTTCGGTCGTTGAGGAGCGGACCCACTCCGCAGCAGCCATGATACCGACCGGCTTCCCACGGGTCGACACGCGGCAAGCTGAGTCCCCGATCAACCAATCGGCGGACATCTCCCCGACTCCCCGACTCCCCGGCTCCCCGGCTCCCCGGCGGCCAGGCGACGGTTGACCCCGACCGCTCGCCCCAGAGCACTTTGGCGGACGCGTGAAGCCGCCCGGCGACAACGGCCAGGTGGCCTCAAGCCGCCGCGAACGCCGCAGCGACTAGGTTGGCCGCATGGGCCGGTCCGGATCCAGGGGTTATGCGGGTAATCGCGGCTCAGGCGAAAAAAAAGGCATTTCAGGCACGCCAGACATATTAGGCATATCCCCTATCCTGGGCTCGAACTTCGCACTCAAGTCGGCTTCCGAACAGGCTAGGGTAACAACAGCCGCGTCGCGTTGACGATGAACTTGGCGTGCAGGCTGGTAGTAACGGATGTTGCCTCGAGGTGTCCTTTGACCCTCGGTCTCATGCCGTCAGAGGACGATCGTCATGGTGGGACCATGCGCGGCTTGCAGGCATTCATCAACATTCCAAGGAGGGTTTGTCGAATGAAAAAATCTCATGGGTTCGTTCAAAGGGTCGCACTGGCCGTCCTGATCGCGAACGTCGGACACGCCGGGCTTTTGGCAGAAGGTACCGATGGGAAGGCCCCGCCGCTGCCGGTTGCCGACGGGCCGCAGTTGGTGGACGTCAGCACTTCCTCGGGACTCGCCCGAATTGCGGGCTCGGGCGGGGAATCGCTAGCCGGTCAAATCGAAAGCGACTCGGCATTCTATGAGCTTTCGAAGCAACTTTACACCAATGGCAAGCTCCACATCGAGCGGTACCTTGCGGAGGATGCGGAAGGGAACTTGGTGAATCATGGTCCGTACAAGGAATACGACCCCGCGGGGGTCCTGGTACGGTCGGGAAATTACACCATGGGGAAGATGGAAGGGCCTTGGTTCCAAGTGATCCCGTCTTCGAAGGTCATGTTGTTGACCGACAAGCTCGACCCCGGATTTCGCGGTCCGTTCCGCTCGGAAGCGAACTTCATTAACGGCGAGTCGCATGGCGAGTGGCTCGTGACGGATGCCAGCGGGAAGCCGATTCTGCTCTGGCCGTTCGAACTCGGTAAGCGGCAAGGCGTGTCGACATGGTTCGACAGCACCGGTTCCTCGGTGCGGGAAATCAGCTATTCGGCCGACATCCCGCACGGTCCGGCAGCCGAAATGACCCATCCGCAGGGCGAGATCTTGCGGCAAGAGTACGTCGAAGGTCGAGTCCTCAAGTCACGAACGGACTGGTATTCGCCGGGCAAGAAGCGGGGCGAGGAGAAACTGCTGGTCGCGGCGAGTCAAAAGATCGTGGCACACGATTGGTGGAACAACGTGGTGGCATCGGAACCGTTCGCGGGCGAACCGATCCGTCACGGGGCATTCACGACCTACTACGCGAATGGCCAGAAGATGTCCGAGGGGGAGTTCGTGATGGGCGAGCCCCACGGTGAGTTCACCTGGTGGAGCGAGAATGGCCAGACGCAAGCGACCGGCGCGTTCGATTCCGGAAAACGCGTCGGAAACTGGGTGTGGTGGCATGCCAATGGCGTGAAGATGGTCACCGGCAATTACGAAACCGGCAGCCAGGTCGGCCAGTGGTCGCACTGGAACGCCGACGGGAGGTTGTTGGCTCGGGCCGAAGGAGCCAATTTCAAGCCACAGAACTTGTCGCTCGAGATGTCGCTCGGTCTGGTCGCGAAGGATTCCGAAAAAGCGAAAGCTGCCGCCGCGGATGCATCGGGCCAGCAGCTGACTACCCTCGCTTCGCCGTTCGGCAAGTCGCTGGAGGATGGAGATACGGGGCAGCAGTCGAACTCTACCAACCGTTCCGATTCGCAGTCGAGCCGGCGTTACCGACCGCTGCTGAACGATCAGTCCTCGTCCACCGACGTGGCGGCCCCGAACGACAAACCCGTCGCGGTTGCCACCAAGCCGGGGGGCCTGAGGAAGATCGAAGTCCCTTCGTCCCGCCGGCAACTGCGTTAGCCGACTCTCCGCGATAGGTCGGGCTTGCGCTCGACTTCACGCTGGGACTTCAACCTGCACGCCTGGCGATCGCTCCAGATCGGTCGCCAGGCGTTGTCGTTTCCGTGCAACCGCGCGGCGATGCTCGCCCGAGCCCGCGAGTTGCTACCGGCCGGCAAGCGGGTCAAAAGGTCCAGGAGATACCGAATTGGCTATCGGCCGCGGAGTTCGTCAAGCCGAAGTTCAGGAACGGTTCGACCGCCCTGCGATTTCCCCGGCGGACGCGGTCCGCCTGCAGGATGGTTGCCGCAAACCGGAGCGACAGCGGCTCACGGGACGTGCCGCCCCGCTTGACGTCGTTGAACTCGATGTCATCCAGGAAGGCGCCGGAAAACGCGGTGTTGAGCGAGACCCGGGAGTTGACCGCGAACCCGACTCCCAGGCGATAGAAAAATCCATCGCCCGCGTTGATCGTGTTGTCGGAATCCTCGACATCGCCTTCGAAGTTGTGCAGGTAGCCGGCCGAGCCGAAGACGACCAGCGGGTCGAAGTTCTTCAGGGCCGTCACCCCGGTCGTTAGGCTCCAGAAGCCTCGGCCCAGCGTGGCGCCGGGTTCCAACAGGGTCGACGCCAGCGTGGCGTCGCTCGTCGGCGCCGTCACGGCCAGCAGCCCCAACAACGTCGCGCGGTCCGCGTTCCCCTCGCGCATCACCTTGGTCAGGCTGAAGGCGAAATCGCCGAACCCAAAGTCGTCATCGGTCTGTTCGAAGCCCAACAGGCTCGTTTCGCTTCCCGACCAACCGATCGGCACGCCGACAGACCCTTGCCAGCCCTCCGCGATCCCCAAGCGAAACTCGATCGGGGTCGTCAAGGTGCGGTTGACCTGTCGCACGTTCGCCACCACGCTCGTGTCTTCCACGAGCTGGCCGAACGGGGAGAACGTTTCGTTGGTCGTGTACTGCAGGCCGATCTCCCATTGATAATTGCCCGGCTTGAGCAACACCGAGTTGCGTCTGAGGAATTGCGGCTGCTCTCGCGGGGGTGGAACGCCGACCGATTCGGGCGTGCTCGATGTGCTGGCCTGCTCGGAAGGCTCCGCCGCCTCGGCTAAGCCGGGACTGGGAGCCACTTCGGTCTGCGGAACCTGGGCGGTGAGGAATGTCTCGCGCCCCACCGCCCCTTCCGGCGGTAGCTGGCTCGGCGGTTCTTCGGCCAGCGTCGGCGAACCGACGATCTTGTAAGGTGAGACTGTGGCCATCGGGGTGTTGCGCTCCACCCTTGGCGATGCGTAGGGGCTTGCCGGTTGCAGGGGCTGTGCGACTTGCTTGGGGGGATTCAGTTCCCACGGGGCGGAAGTGTCCTCCGTCACGAACTGGGCTTCGTTGGGCAACGTCAGGCCCCGCGAGCGGTCGGTCGCCCGGTCGGCCTGCGGGCTGCTGCTCCAAGCGATCGGCCTGGACCGGTTCGCGAAGGGGAGCGTGGATAGCGATTCGGGAGGAACCGACTGGCCGCGTTCTGACGTTGCGGCCGAAACTCCGACCGAGGTGCCCCGGGGCGGTGCGAGTGTCGAGCTCGCGACGGTGAGGCCCTGCGTCCGCATCCGCTCGGCGGCGGTGCTGCCCGTTACCATCCGTTGCTTCGCGAACGCGGACAGGGCGCTGTCCGCATCGCCCGCCAGGCCTGAAGCCGCGGCGGCCGAGTCACGCCGTCCCTCGCCCTGTCGCGACGCGGGTTCAGGCCGCTGCGATGCCGTCACCGCGAGGTCGGAGTGATCCAGCGTCCGCTCGGCAACGAACAACCAGGCCGCGTTCAGGCAGAACAGGGCCAGCAGCGTCAGCCCGAACAAGGCGGCGTAGTGGTTGCGTCGGCAGCGGACGTGCTCGACGAACCGATCGAGGTGGTAATGCATCAGAACTTGAACCGTTTTCATGGAGGTGACTGCGATCGCCCTGCGAGCGAGGGGGCAGTTGTCATCCGCGGAGCGACAGGTTTTCGGCGACGATCTTCTGCATCATTCCTTCCACCGAGCTGACCGACTTCGGATCGTGTGCGTTGGGCTGATCGGACTTCGGACGATGCACCCGCTCGAAGCCTTGCTTCCAGACCGCCGTATCGGCATCCGTTTCTAGACCAACCGGCACGCGCCGCTGGGGCCCCGTGAAGGCGGAACCTGTGGCCGCCGGAGTGGAGAACACGGGACCTGGGGATGCCGGTCGCGAGTCCACGGGCGGGAAGACCGAGGCCGCTGGATGGGCCGCTTGCCTCGTGGGTTCGACCGTGGTCGCGGGGCTTTCCGACGGGCTGATTTGAATGCCGGGGCGAAATCCCTCCGCCGGCATCTGCCAAGGCATCGGCTGGGCGCCGGTCGGGTAGTAGGGGTACGTGTTGATCGAAATGTTGATCGGCGAGCCCGCTTTCGGCACGATCGTGTGGCGTGACCCCGGCCGACGCTTGCGACCGCGGGGACGTGGCTGATCCGAGTGGTCCGGAGCTGTCGAGTTCGAACGTCGAGTCGGCCTTGCCGGGGCGTCCGACTCCGGAGCTAACGCAGCGGTCCGCGAGGATGGCATGCGGGGCGACGGATCGGGGCGTCGGGAGGTACCGTTCGACCCGCCGGCGCTGGCCGGGGCCAAGCCGATCGCCAACCCGATCTGAACCGCGATGCCGAGCACACCACCGAGGACGGCCCCCTTGGCGACCAGCAGCTTGGCCCGGGCTTTGGGTGAAGTTCCCCGCTGCGTCTCGACTTGAGCCATGGTGGGTCCGCTCGGCTCCACCGCCCGCGCGACCTGACCGCAGCTGAGCAAGGCGAGCAGCGTGACCGCCGCGCTGCCGATTCGCAGACGGGATCGGCAACCGCGACTCGTTCGCGAGCGTGGGGCGGCCGAGGGGATGGGGGCCGGAAGGAAGAAACCGAGGATGGACATCGCTTGTACCTCTGCGTGCGTCTTCGAAGCGGCCGCCGCTGGCGCCGTTCGCATGTTGCTAGATCTTTCCCCCTGACCCTGCTCTTGTATCGACCTTGCGGGCTGTGATGATTAAACGGATTGGCAACAAAATAATTTTTCCTGATTTCGAGACGTTCTGGACAACGCCCCTCATCATCGAACAACGATTTTTTCGTCCGCCTCGCTTCCCCGGAGGGGGATTGTTCCGCTGGTACCGGTTATTCCGACCTCCATCTTGCCCAGTCTCGCAGAACGCCCGCCCGGCATGCGAAGGGGAGCCCGCGCGGGCAGCTTGAAAAACATGCCAGACGTGTCGCCGGGATGTCGATGGATGAAAGCGGTGTAGCAGTCATTCCGTGTGCCGCTACGCGCTCACGGGTGATTCCCCCGCTAAATCCATGACAGCAAAACTCTCTGTAATAAGGTGTTCAATGATGCGGATCGTGTTGACGGCCGTGATGGCCCTGGCTGCAGTCGCGAGCAGCGTTCAAGCGGCTGAGCCCGCCACCAAGGCTTCTACCAAAAAGAGCGATCGGGCCGCGGTGGCATCCGCATACGGCCTGAGCGGAATTCAGACGGTGACCGACGAGCAAGCCAAAGCGGTTCGCGGCAAGAGCGGTTCCGCCTACACCCATGGCAGCAGCTTCGTGTCGGGAATGCTGCTCGACAAAGCCACCAAGAGCTTTGTCTACGGGGTGGATACCAACGGGGCGTTCGCCAGTCTGGAGCAAGGGGGTATTGTCTTCCCCGCCGACCCGTTCCACACCACGATTTCTAACCTCGGCTTAGGCCTGGAAGTGGAAGGCTCGTTCTTCGGCACGCTGATCGGTCAAGCCGGCGGTGGGGCTACGGCGCTCTTCCGCTAAGCGGTCGGTCCGCACATGGAAGCTGCTCGACGACCCGCGTCGGAACCGCAAGCCGGTTTTGACGGGGGTCGTTTCGTTTTGCCAGGCCATGACCCAAACGCGTCGACAAGCCGGGGGCATCGGCGGTGTGCGACGCCACCATCCAGGCTGCTTCCCCGGCAACCAGCGCCCGGCAACGGCGTCGTGTCGGATCAGCCAGGCCGCGGGGAGTGCCGAAAAAGGGAACGGTAGGGCGGCAGCCCCGAGGAGCCGATTCGCGGAGCCGATTCGCGCCCTGCGATTCCTGCCTAGCGCGACCCGATCTTCGGTGGTCGCGACGCGAAGGAGAGCCCTGCGGAAGGAAAGTTTCCGAGTCTCAGCAACCATCCCCTCGCTGGATGGGCATGCCGATTCCCTGCCAGATGGGGTTCAGGCGGCGACGGGCGAGATCGGGAAGCTCTGGGAAGCTGCCATCCAGCCAGACTTGAGGTAAATCGTTAAAAAAAACGCAACTCGCCAAGTTCCCGCATCTTGACTGCTTGGGACATGTGCCTAGCATATCGAAACGTCGATTTTGACGTTCGCATGGTTTCTAGCAAAGCTCCCTAGTGGAGCTCCGAGCTATCGACCGCGGATTTCGATTTGATCCTGGCGACGGCAAAGAAGTCGTCAGCTTCTTTCAAGCTATCACGGAGTGACGAGGGGTGCTGTTCGGTACGACAGTACCGCGTGGAGCGAGCCCTCGGAATTGGAAGGGTCCTGGTCGAATGCGGCGACAGAGGTCGTGTGCGGTTTATTTATGGTTTTGACTCCTGGAGTTTGTTATGAAGAAGTTTGTAATGTCTTTGGTCGCGGCGTTCGCGATTTCGCCGGTGATGGCCGAAGATTCGGTCAACCTGGCTGGTCTGGGTTTGGGCAACCTGCAGCCGGTTTCGGAAGCAGCGGGCATGAAAGTTCGTGGTATGAGCTCGTCCACGCAGGGCATGTCGATGGGGACTGCGTCCTTGTTGATCATTGATCCGTTGAGCGGTACCCAGTACAGCAGCACGGCTGCGTCTTTCAATTTCTCGAGCGCTGAAAGTGGCGGTACGGGAGAGTTTGACGACTCCATCAGCAACACGGGCATCTCGCTCGGTTGGGGTGCTGATTTCGGATACGACGGCGAAGGAACCTCCTTCACTGGCGGCGGCAGTGGCGGGGTCTTCTCGTTCGGCCAAGGCGGTTCGGACTACGATTTCAACTGGACGATGCCGAGCTTCGGCTTCATTCCGTAATGATGAGCTCTCGACTCATTTAAGCTGTTAGCATCGAATGGAGATCCCGAGTGAAAACTTGGGATCTTTTTTTTGGGCTGCTGTGACAGCTGTGTTCTCGACCTAGGGACGCACCTGCGGTTCGGAACTTTGACCAAGGCGGATCGTTTGAGCCTGAACCTGGCAGCGTCAGCTTTCAGGTCGGATTAGCGCGGAGGCAATCGCTGGTTAAGGCGGTTTTCTGGATAGTCTGAAAATACCGGAGTGGGTCGGTTCCACTGGTCAAGCCGCCGCAATCGACACAACCGTTGCGGCCCGTTACCGGCATCTGGCTTTGGCCCATCGCATCCGGATTTCTTGAGTCTTTTTGACTATCGCCGCCAGAATGCGATGATAATGGAGGGTCGGCGACTCGGATGTTGACGAGATTCCGGATTCTCCGGTCGGGCCGCGGATCTGTCGTCGGATCGCGCCCGGTTTTCCGCAAGCCAGTCGAAACCCGTCTTACCCTTTTGCCAAATCATCCAGGTGTTCAGAATGTCGCTTCGCTCCGTCGCCTTTCTTCGCTGCTGCCTCGTCGTGGTCGTCTCGATGGGCATGGTTTCTTCTTCGGTCGCGGCCCGCGCCGAGGGATTGTCACGGTACGGCCTCGGGAAATTGCGTCCGGTAAGCGACGTCGAGGCTTCGCGGGTCCGTGGCCAAGGATTTTCCGCTGGGGTCAGCGGGATGTCGTTCGTTTCCGGCTTCTTGATCGATCCGCTGTCAGGCAGCAACGTGTTTTCGGTTTCGACTAGCAACTCATCGAACACTTCCACTGGAGAAGGGACTCCAACCCCCGTCACTCAGGGGTCTTTTAGCGGCTTGCAGTTTGGCTTGGAAGTCGATTCGGAGATCTCTTTTTTCGCCGGGTCGGTTTTTGGGCAAGCGGGTGGCGGCAGCGTAGCCGGGTTCCCGCTCCCCAGCCTGCCGATTGCGCCGGATGCTTTCCGGTTCGGTCGCTAGATCTCGGTCGATCGAGTTAAGAAACCGGCGGACCAACGCCGCCGGTAGCCTTCATGGTGTCGGCTCGTGGGGCTGAGTTTTCTCCGATTTTTTCTGAGGGCGGAGAAATTCGAAACAGAGGCGAACGAGGATGACGAGCATGAATCCCGAAATCGCCCCCAAGATGACCAGCCTGCGGTCACCTGACGTATCGCCGAGGAATGCTGACGTATCGCTGAGGAATCCGATGCTGACGGCCTGAACGGAACCGACCAGTTCGCGGCCCAGCGGCTCTTGGGCAGTGGCGCTGGAACTCGCCAGGACCAGAAATAAGGCCGTGAACACCGAGCCCACATGGACCCCGCGACGGCACGAACGGGCTCGTCGCGAGAGTCTCCTGGGCTGCGAGATTGCTTGTTCCATTCGGCACCAACGTCAGTAATACAGCCCGACGGAAAATGCGACCCCGAAGAGGTCGATCGCCTCGTCCATGATTTGTGAGTAGGCAGTCGCTCGACCACCCTGCGTCAGATCCTCGGTCTGCAGGGACGCGAAGGACTGACTGACCACTCCGTCATCCCCCAAGTCCCACCGACGGTACTCAAGTCCGCCCCGCAACACCAGACTGGTTGGCAAAATCTGCAGGCAGCGGCGATATTCCATGCCCAGTTGCAGCTCCAGGTTGCCCAGGACGGCCTCGTTGTCGTTCGTCAGCACGGCCAAGTCACGCGAGGACGCGAAACCGGTCGCGTCGTTCGGCCCGGGGATCATGGCGGTCGCTTCGGTCAGGACCGCGGCTTTCGTTTCGCCCCACAGCGCGGCGCCGCGGGCATTCCAATACCAGAACAGCCCGGTCGTCGGGTAACAGCCTGGCTCCACCCAGCTGCCGCAGGCGTTGCAGTGATCATGCCCGCAGCCACCCGCCCAGAAGGGCAAGTGCAGCGGGTGGGTCCCTTCGAGGCTGGCGGTGAAGCCCATCCCGTCCATTTCGCGGAGGGCATTGGAGAGGCTGGTCAAGCGAACCCCATTTCCCATTTCCGCGAAGCCGACCAAGGTGTCGACCTGTTCGTATTCGGCGTACCGCGCGCCGAAGGACATCAGCAGCCTCGAGGCGTGGTATCCGAAAGGTTGCGTCACCTCAAGGTCGATCGCACTCGCCTCCAGGGAACTGTTGCCCCGAATGGCGATCGGCATGATGTCGGTATCATAAGGCCCTTCGACCAAGGTTTTGCTATCGAGTCCCCAGTAGCTCAAGCGAAAACCACGGCCCGGGCCCTGCATGCCGATCCACACCCGCTGGCCAGCACCCACCGCCCCGTCGGCATCTTGACCGAAGCTCCGATCGTTGGTCAGGTCCGCGAAGCCGACCCCTGCATCGCGATTGTCCATCGCGCTCAGGACGCTGACTTCATAACCGGCATAGAACCCGGTATCGAGCAGGTGGGTCAATCCGCCCAAGACGTAACCGTGCAGGTGATCGACCGTCTGTTCGACCGGGGGGGCGTCCGTCGGACTCGAAGCGGGCGTTGGGTTGGACGACTTCGCGGTGGCGCCGCCGGCAGCCGACTCGACTGCCGCCGAGCGATCTCGGGCCGCTGGAGCGTCGGACCCGGAGCTTTCGCTACCTGCCACAGCCGGGCTCTGGCTTGGTGCAGCGACTTCGGCTGGCGGCGATTGCGCCGGCGCCACCGGTTCAGCGATTAGCGAAGGCGGGGAGGATAACGGCGGAGCGGGTGTCGGTCTGGTGCGCGGACGATTGGGGGCCGTCGGCGGGCCATCGATCAGCTGGGGGGCGGCGGCGATGACCGCTTCCGGGCCTGCGGGAGCGACTGGCGACGAGCCGGTAGCACCGCCTAGAAGTCGGAGCTCGTGTTCGAAAAGCTCGCCAAAGCCGTTGAAGGTCTCGCCCTCTTCCTCTTCTGCTTCCTCCAACTCCGTCGGTGAATCGTCGGGCTGCGGGTTCTCGGCAGAGACTCGCAAGACCTCCGCGAGCTGACTGTCGACGACAAACTCGGCGGGGACAACGGCCTGACCGCCCACGTCGCCGCCGCCCGCCGCAATCGGGGCCTTGGCTGGCGGGGGCGGCATGTTGGATACGGCCGACTGTCCCGGCTCGTCCTCCGCGAACGCCGCCATCAGGGCCGATGCTGCCGGGGCCCGATCGGGGACCAAGTCCAGGTGGACTGTTGGGTCGTCGGCCAGCCCTAGCACGGAGCCGTCGACCGAGGTTTCACCGGCAAACTCCCTTTGTTCCGAATCATGCAACGATACGGTCAGCGACCGCAGGACATGCAGCAACAGACCGGCCGTTAGCAACATCCCGGCTAACAGGATGGTGGGCCTGCGAAAGGTTGCGAAGTGTAGCTTTTTGTCGAGCATGTTCTGTCCGCTCCGATTATTTCGCCATCAGCGAAACCGATCCGGTCCGACCGGATGTCTCCAGCGATCGGCGTTGTAGCCCAGGACGGGATGACCACGATGGAAAACGCATGCTGAGATCCTGAGTCGCCGAAACCGTTCAGACGCGGGTGATTGCCGAGAAAATACTCGCACAATGGCACCGCACCGGTCCGGATACTACGCAGAGCAAAAAGTGACACGGAAGGTCGACAAAGAGATATTTTCACGCAGAGTTTGCTGTGAAAATGCGCAACCGCGCAGCTTGTGGTCGTGCGACGCCTTGCGGTCGGAGTTTGTCCAGCCAACAGGCCGTTGTCGTACGGCCCGAGGTGTAAGGAACGGAGGGCGTGAAAGCATGATCGCTCGGTTGGGGTACGTTTCCAGGTTGCCCTGGAAAACCGCCGAATCGATCATCGCCGTTTCGAAGAGTGCGCGATCGCGCAATAATACTGGGGGAAAATAGCAACAACCGCTGCAATTGGCACTAGCCAATTAGTCGATACAACCGCCAGGGCAAAAATATGCGTCCCAGTCGTTGCAACCGGCTGGGGGTACTGAGCGGACGCAGGAGCTGGATACGGAGTGGGTCCGCGCAACGCGAGTTTTTTACTGAGTAGGCGATCGCCATCGAGTTACTCAGTTAGGAAACGAACAGGGTGTGGATGGGGTGTCCGAGCTGAGCGGGGGTGGCCGCGGGCGTTCGGGCTACGGTGGTTTGGGGCTGGCGAGAAGACCCTGCGAATGGCGAGGGCGAATGAGGATTCCGACGGAAGTCCCCGGGGGGCCGGGAGCGAAGACAATCCAAGGGGGAATGGATGGGTTACAGGAATTGCAAAGCGGTGCTCTTGCCGTTGTTGGCGATCGGATGGGCTGGCGTCAGCTTTCCCGTCGTCGCGGCGGCACAGGGTCCGAGCTACCGCGCTCGTCCGGCAGCGGCGACGAGTGACACGCATCACGTCTCCCAGCACCACGGTCCGGTAGCGGGCGGTCTGACGCGTGCTCGCACGGAATCCAAGCCGCCTCCACCGGTCCGATACAACGGGGCTCCGATCCGAGACTCGCAGCGGAACTTTCAAGCTTTCGTCAAGGACAGCCGGACGCTGCGGACGGAAAACGTGGTCCTGCAACAGCGTGACTTCAGCTGCGGCGCGGCAGCGCTGGCGACGATCGTGCGGCACTTTTGGGGGGAGAACGTGAATGAGACGCAGATCCTCGTCGGGATCCTTTCGACGCTGAGTCGAGAGGATCTGCAGGAACGGATCGCGAACGGCTTGACGCTCACCGACCTCAAGCGGGTTTCCGAAAAAGCCGGCTACGTCGCCGTCTTGGGTAAGCTCGAAATCGACGGGCTGCGCGAGAGCAAGGTGCCGCTACTGGTGGGTATCACCGTGAACGGTTTCGATCACTTTGTCGTCGTCCGCGGCCTGGATGACCAATACGTCTACCTCGCCGACCCGGCCGTCGGGAAGATCCGAGTTCCCATCCGCGAGTTCGAAAAGCAATGGCAACAGAACACGGTCCTAGCGGTGATTCGTCCCGGCGTGAAACCGCCAACCGATTCGACGCTCCGCGTCTCGGTGGAGGAGCAGATGCTCGGGGCCTCCAACGATCAATTCATCCTTAACACGCTTTATTCCAACATTTTTTAATCTCGGGCCGGACCCAACGGGGACCGATCCGACCGCGACACTAACCGTCAGAACCCTGAAACCGAGTCACGTCTCGGTGAGGCAAGGATGCCATGATCAAGCCTGAGAAGAAAATCACCCGTTCTGCCCTGGCAGCCACGCTCTGGGCGATGTTCGCCACGCCGGCGATGGCTCAAAGTGTCGGTTTCCTCATGCCATCCTATGCCCAGTCGCCTGTGGCCGCGGAACCGTCCCAGCCGACCGCCACGAATCGCCCGAGTCAAGCGTCGGCGACGTCGTCCGCGTCACCCGGCAGCGTCAATCCGGCGGTTCCCCAGGCCACCGCGGCCGTTCCGGCCAGTGCGGCGCCCGCCACCGCGGCAGCCCCAAGGCAGGGCTCGATCTTGCCGGTGGTGTTCAGCGGGCCGTTGGACCGACTGGCGAAAACTTTTCAGAAGCCAGGCGAAGAACTGCCCCCGCCGGCCCCCACGATCCGTGACGCCATCACCCAGGATGCCGAGGCGGCGGCAGTGGCGAAGGCCCAAGACGGTGTGATTCGGCTCACCCAGCCTACCGAGCTGACGCCACCGGCGGACGGTTTCGGAGCCGTGGCCGAACCCCCTCCGGTCATGGTCCAGGGGCCGACGGCGGTAGCCGCGCAAGCATCTGCCGCTGCGTCGGCCGCACCCGCCGCAGCGTACGTTCAGACGCCTGCCCCTCCGACCGTAACAGTCAACGCGCCCGCGGAGAATCTGCCCCCGGGTCAGAAATCGGTCGTCACCGAATCGTCGGTGGTGCATCCCGCGGAAACGACGCTGGTGGAACCCTTTCCCGAAGAGGAATACGGCTACGGGATTTTCAAGCCGGTGCATCACTTCTGGGGCAAGTGCTTTCACGCCGGGCTATTTGGCGGTGTCGAGGGCGTGTTCCTGGCACCCAGCGGCGATGTGAACCAATCGGTCACCTTCACCGACTTGGTCAATGACACCAGCATCAGCCAGGACACCGAGTTCGGTCTGGGGGCAGGCTTCCGCACCTGGGTGGGTTTACGAGCCGGTCACTCCGGTTTTCGCGCCACCTACTTCCAGCTCCGCAATCAGTACGGGCAGACGGATGGGGTTCGCGAACTGATCAAGGACGACACGTTCTCGAGTCAGTACGACATCGACGCCTCGATCTTTGACTTCGAACTGTTTCACGAGTTTTGCCTGAACGAGTGTGGCGATTCGATCCTGTACGCCACGCTGGGCGCGCGGTATGCCGAGATCGAGCGGGCCGCGTTGACGGTCGGCGCCGGCAACGAAGGGAACGTCGACCTGTACGGCCTGGCCCATGGCGCGACCGCGATGGAAGGGTGGGGGTTGACCAGCGCCCTGGGCGGGGTGCACGCGCTCCGCTTCGGCTGGTTGACCGCGCACCACTATCCGGGCTACTGCCCGCCCGAGGGCTGCTCCTCGATCAATTTCCCCTGGGCCTTCGTTTGGGAAGTCCGCGGCGCGGTCCTGCAAGCCGAGACCCGGGCTTCGGCGCTCACCGAAGCGCAAGCCTTCAAGGCGGACCCCTCTGCCATCTCCTATTCCCGCGACCAGGCCTTCGGGAATTGGGACGGCAACTTGGCGATGGGGAGCCTGCAGTTGGGCCTGCAGTACAGCAAACACATCCATTGCTGTCCGAGCGTGTTGTCGTTCGCGAGCGGCTTCGAGGGCCAACTTTGGCAGTTGGGTGACGTCAATGCCCGCAGCAATTCGTTCGCCGGACTGGAAGGAGAGCTGAGCGGCGTGCCGTTCGGCGGCGCGGTCCGCAGCGAAGCCGAAGCGAACGGCGAGGACCTAGCGCTGCTCGGCTTCTTCGTCCGCGTCGGCCTGAGCTATTAACGCAAGTGACAGATCGCCTGCTCCCCTCGCGAGTGGGCTAACGGGGGTCAGAACACGCCGTACAGACCACTCTTGAGCCACACCGGCCGGCCATCCTGCCAGCGGTAATCGACGCCGACGTCGTACCGCAGGTGGCTGAGTCGGTCGCGATGGTCGGAGACGAACCGGACAAACAGCTCTGGGTACTGCTGCCAGGCCAAGAAGTCGGTCAACTGGTCGACGGTGATGCCTGAGAAATAGATCGTGTCGGAATGCGGCTTGTTGGCTAGGCAGATGGTGTCGCAGTCCCGCAGTGCCCGGCGGTAGATCGTATCGACGCTGCCGTCCTGCGGCCCGAAGGCCGAACAGAGCAATTTCTGCTCGATGCCGTCGGCATCCTGTCGCGCATCGAAGAAGAAGTAAAAGTTTTCCAGGCGGGTGGTCTGGCGATCGACCCGATAGGCCACGCCCGAAGAGACGTCGCTGCGGGGATTGCCGATGTACAGGTGGACGGCCTCCAGCGTGCCCCGCTCCGCCGCTAGCCTGGCATCCAAGTCGAACGAAAACATGAAGTAGGGAATCGCCTCGTCGACCGTCGCCGCGGTTCGAAGCCGTCCGCCGGTAGCGCGGAAGAACCGGTCGACCGAAACGACCCGCTCGCGACGCCGGTAATCGTAGACATAGATCTCGATCGCCCACTCCTCGGCGACGCGTTTCACGCCGTAGACGCAGCGGTGTGTACCGACCCCTTGTTGAATCGCGCGGATCGTTTCGAACAGCCAACCGCCTCCCTCCATCTGGCGCAGCACCTCCAGCAGCAGGCTGCTGGGACGGAGCCGTTCGGACGCAGGCACCGCGGAGGGGACCGGTTGATAAGTCCAATGGCAGTAGTTTAGAAACGGATCTCCCGCCAGCATCCGTTCCCCCAGTGGGTCGTCGATTTCGCGGTCCATGGTGTGCGCTCGGGACGTGAGAGGGCGGGTCGTGTGGGGTGACGCCCGCCGAACCGGTCTGGGTAGGTGAATCGGGACGTAGGATACTCGGGAATCGGGTTGAGCAGGAAACGGGGGGCGGAGGTGAACTTCAACGACGAAATCGTTCGCCTCCTCGCCTTCCGAGATTTCGGCCTGCACCGTCTGCTGGAGACCGCCCGCGCCGGCGGCCTTCCGTTTCATCATGAAAGGTCCGCGCGGTTCCATCCCCGGGGGCTGGCGGCCACCCGAGCCCTGTTTTCCTTTGACACGGCCGATTGGTCAGGGAGTCGCTCGGAGTCGCTCGATGCGATCCTGGCCGCGATGCGGATGCCGCCCGTCGCGGCGGGCGCGACCCGGGTGTTTGGCAGGAGGTCGTCGCAGCTCCATTTCGGATTCGAAGAGCAATTCGGCAAATTGAGCTGCAAGTTCTATTTGGAGTTGCCGTTCGAGCCCCGTTCCGTGCCGCCCGGCCTCGTGGCGTTTTTGGGCTACAAGTGGAACCCGCTCGACAACCGCGTCTGCGAGTCGCACCAGTACCGCGTGGCAGCGGTCGGCTCCTACGAAGCTTGTCTGCAGTCCTGGTGGCGGCAAGTCACGGGACTGGGTGGGACCGAATTTTGGCGGCGCTTCGACTGCGAACCGCTGCGGTCGGCCGGCCCCCAGGGCTCCAGGGAAGCGGCGGATCCCGAGGCGGCCGATTGCATCGTGTTGGAGGTGAGCGACGCGGCCAGCGCGCGGCGGTCCTACGATTTCAAGACTTATGATCGCGGGATCGCCGTGGATGACTTGGCCGAGTGGCTGCGACCGCTCGCGGAGGGTTGGGGTTGGGCGCCGAACAGCTTGCGGCTGTGGCTGAGGGAGGTGGGTAAGGACGAGGTGGGGCATCTGGCGGCCGGTTATGGCTCCGACGAGCACCCCTTTCTGACCGTTTATCATGGGGCCCGGGTGATCGTCCCCTCGCGGGCGTGACCAGCCACGGTTCCCGGCCCGCCGACGAACCGGTGGGGTTAACGGCTGGGGCCAACCGGTGCGAACGGGCGGGACTAGCGGGCGTCGATCAGCATGAAATCGACCTCCAACGGGACGATCCGCAGGCGAATGTCGGTGAAGCCGGCCCGCGCCAGCCAAACTCGATACTGCTCCGCTTGGCGATAGCAGTGGTAGAACAGCAGGACGGGCAGGTCGCCAAATCCCCACGGGCGTTCGGACAGGTTCCACCGCTGGCGTTCGAAAATCAGCACGCTGCCGCCCGGTTCCAACGCCTGCCGGGCTTTCGCTAGCAGCGAGACGACGGTCGCGTCCGGCCAGTCGTGCAACAATGATTTGAACGTGATCAGGTCGAAGCCGCGAGGCGGGTCATCGGCTCGCAGGTCCCAGTCGACAAAGCCGATCCGCCCGCCGAGGCCCTGCGCGTCGACGTGGCGACGGCCGATCTCGCAGACCGCGGGGAGGTCGGCCACCAGGACCTGCAGGTCCTCGTACCGACGGGCCAGTTGAATCCCGAACTCGCCACTGTTGCCCCCCAGGTCGAGCATCCGATGATGACGGCCGAACTCATACTCCAAAGCGCAAGCCGCGGCTTCGTACCGCGTCAGCAGCGTCGTGTACTTGACCCACTTGGCTGCTCCGGCCAAGGCCAAGGGAGTGGTCGAGAGGCAGTCGCCGTAATTGAAAATCTCGAACAGCCGGGCGCGGTGCTGGAAATCTTCCGGCGATCTCAGAAACAGGTCGAAGTTCTCGAAAAAATCGCTCGCCACGGCGACGGCCAGGTCGAGCTTCGTCTCGATCAGGTCGAGGTAGGGGAGTGCGCGCGTGAACTCTGCGGTCAGCGTCGACCTGCCGCGGGCATCCTGCCGCGTCACGCCGGCTTGGGCGAGCAATGCCAAAACCGCCGTGGCCCCGAACCCAGGGCAGCGCAACACCGCCGCCGCATCGGCCTCGTCCGTTCCGTCCCGCTCCAGGATTCGGCGGATCAGCCCGCCGCGGATCGCCGACAGGAGCGCTCGCGATTCGATCGCCGAGCGCATGAAGCGGTCGGCTTGCAAGTAGTCCGTGGGCTGGGGAGCCATGCTCAACCGCCTCCCGGTTGCGGGCCCGGTCCCAGCGGCGCGCCACCATGCACCCAATCGAGCACCTCCTCGTGCAAGGGAAGTTCCCGGCAGGCCCGTTCGTTTTGGGCGAGGATCTCTTTCAACGCCTCCTGAAGTCGCGCTGGCGGGGCCAGCGCCGCCAGGCCGCCCGGTCGAGCCGGCAAGCGATGGTTGCCGCTCAGGAGAAAGTAATAGCTCGTCTCCGGAAACGCTTCCGGCAGCAGGTCCCCCAACCAACCGCACGCATCGTAGCCCGCCAGTTTCGACTCGAGCGCGGCTGAAATTGGGGCCCGCCGCGCGGCGCTCCAAAACCCCGAATCCTCCCGCTCGCTGAGGTGATAATGCAATTGAACGAAGTCCCGCACTTCGTCCAACGCGCGGGTCAGGGTCCGATTGTAGATGTCCCGGCACACCGCTTCGGAACGATTATCCGGCAGCAATTCCAGGAACCGCTCCAAGCCGACCTGAGTGAGGTGGAGCGCCGTCGACTCGAGCGGTTCGACGAAGCCGGCCGCCAGGCCGACCGCCAAGACGTTCCCCACCCAGGGTGCGGCTTGGCGACCGACACGGAGGGGGATCNNGCAAGGGCGTCGTCGTCGGAGATGTGCGACGAGGCATAGACGTAACCCCAGCCGACCCGGTCCTGCAGCGGAATCGTCCAGGCCCAACCGGCCGAGAGCGCCGCGGAGCGGGTGAAGGGGGGGATCTCCCGTCGTCCCGGAAAACGGATCGCGATCGCCCGGTCGCACAGCAGCTGACCACCCCAATCGATGAAGGGGGCGCGGAGGCACTCGGTCAGCAACGTGGAGCGGAAGCCGGTGCAATCGAGGAAGAAATCGCCGGCGACTTCCTGACCATCCTCCAGGATCAGACTTTCGATGCGATTGGCATCCTGGCCGCGCGCGGCGCCGGCCACCCGGCCGTCGATGAACCGGACTCCGGCAGCGGAGGCCACACTTCGCAACCAGGCGGCGAAAGCGGCGGCATCGATGTGAAAGGCATAGGCCCGCGTCGCGGCGATCGGGGATTGCCCCCCGAACCCCTGCGGACTTTTCCCAGACAGCGCGGCGGCCCACTGCAGAGAAAAGGCTTGGTAAGGACGCCGCACTTCCTGCCGCAGGCTCGCGGCGAGCCAGTAGGGGAATAGGTCCCGACCGTCGATCAACGCGCCACAGACGCCGAAGGGATGCCAGTACTGACGGTCTTGGCGATACCAGTCGACGAACTGAATCCCCAACTTGTAGGTGGCGTGACAAGCCCGCATCATGCTCGGCTCGTCCTGGCCGAGATGATCGAGCAGACGGTGCAAGGAAGGGATGGTCGCCTCGCCGACGCCGAGACCCGCTTCCTCCGCCGGTGCCACGACGACGACGTCGAATCCGAGCGGGATCAACTGCCGACCGAGCATCGCGGCCGCCATGTAACCCGTGGTCCCCCCGCCGACGACCACGAAACGTCGGGGGAAACCCGCGAACAGCTCGGTAATTTCAGTCTCTCCGGGAAGCGGGCGACGGTTATCGGGAATGCAGGTGATCGAGCACGGATCGTACCAAGGCACCGGTAGCGACGCGACCGTCGATGACCGCGTCGCAGACGGCCGGCACCCGCGCGCGTTGATGATCGATCAGGCGTTTGGCGAAGCCGAGGTAGCAGTCGCAAAACTCGGCGAGCTTCGTGAGCATCGTCTCGCCGTCCGCGGGGTCAGTCCCGAGGGAATCGCGGTCGCGGCAATGCTGTGCCACCTTGCGGGCCAACGCGACATCCGCGGGGGTATCGATCCAGAATTGGACGTCGATCCAAGGCCGGAGCTGTGGGTGGAAACGGCCGTACTGGGTTTCCAGGAATAGCCAGCGGTTGTCTGCCGCCGGTCCGAGGGCGGGCAGTGTGGGCCCCCACTTGTGGTCGCGAATCGCGTCGGCGAGCCTCCCCAGGTCGAACTCGGACACGTCGGCACCGCGTTCCCACCACGCCGCCAGAA
>DITY01000208.1 GCA_002422955.1 Planctomycetaceae bacterium UBA6172 | reverse complement strand
TGCCCATCAACCATCAAGTTCCTCATGTCCACCGCAACTGATAACTTCGTCGGTCACGTCACCCAGGTCATCGGCTCGACTTTCGACGTCGAGTTTCCCAGCGGCCACCTGCCGCCGATCTACAACGCGATCCGGATCGATTCGGAGCACAAGGGAATCACCATTCGCTTGGTCGGCGAAGTGCAACAGCACCTCGGTGGCGGTCGCGTGCGTGCGATCGCCTTGGGGAGCACCGAAGGGATGATGCGGGGCATGGAAGTGGTCGACACCGGTAAGCCGGTCACCGTTCCCGTCGGCAAAGCGACGCTCGGACGCGTGTTCAACGTGCTCGGCGAACCGATCGACAAGCGTGGCGATGTCGTCGCTGACGATTATTGGCCGATTCACCGCCAAGCTCCCCCGATCAACGAGCTCTCGACCAACACCGAAGTCTTCGAGACAGGCATCAAGGTCGTCGACCTGCTGACCCCCTTCGTCCGTGGTGGCAAGGCCGGATTGTTCGGCGGTGCCGGTCTTGGCAAGACGGTCATCCTCACCGAATTGATCGCCCGAATCGCCAGCAGTCACGGCGGATACTCGGTGTTCGCTGGCGTCGGTGAGCGGACCCGCGAAGGGACCGACTTGTGGTTGGAAATGCAAGAAACCGAGATCGGCGAAACCGGTCGCAAGGTCATCGAACAGACCTGCATGGTCTTCGGCCAGATGAACGAGCCGCCTGGTTCGCGTCTCCGCGTCGCCCTCTCCGCGCTGACGATGGCCGAGTATTTCCGTGACACCACCGGCGCGGATACGCTGTTATTCATCGACAACATCTTCCGCTTCTCTCAAGCGGGCAGCGAAGTATCGGCGCTGTTGGGCCGAATGCCTTCCGCCGTCGGTTATCAGCCGACGCTGGCCACTGAGATGGGCGCGCTCCAGGAACGGATCACCAGTACCAACAAAGGCGCGATCACGTCGGTGCAAGCCGTGTACGTCCCCGCCGACGACCCGACCGACCCGGCCCCGGCGACCGCGTTCGGCCAGCTGGACGCGTTCATCTATCTCGAACGGTCGATCTCCGAAAAGGGGATCTATCCGGCGATTGACCCGCTCGCTTCGAACTCGCGAATTCTCGATCCGCAACACGTCGGCGCGCGGCACTACGCCATCGCCCGTCGCGTGCAGACGATTCTGCAGCGTTATCGTGAACTCCAGGACATCATCGCCATCCTCGGCGTCGACGAGCTGAGTGAGGGCGACAAGCAGATCGTCCATCGCGCTCGCCGGATCGAGCGGTTCATGTCGCAACCGTTCTTGGTCGCGCAGGTCTTCACCGGCAAGGCGGGTGAGATCACGCCGCTGGCGGAAACGATCCGCAGCTTCGAAGAAATCTGCGATGGCAAATGGGATCACCTGCCGGAGCAGGCGTTCATGTACGTCGGTGTGGTCGAACAGGCGGAAGCTCAAGCCAAGAAGATGGCTGAAGGTAAGAGGTAAGCGTCATGTCGATTCGCTGCGTAGTGGTCACGCCCGAGCGGACCGAAATGGATCGCGTCGTCCAGGAATTGGTCCTGCCGATGTACGACGGAGAACTGGGGATTCGTGGCGGCCGGGCCGCCATGATCGGACGACTCGGTTACGGACAGATGCGTCTGCACACCGAGACGGGCGTCGAGTCCTATTTCATCGACGGCGGATTCGCCCAGGTGGAGAAGGATGTGGTCTCCGTATTGACCGCGCGGGCATTGCCGGCCAAGTCGCTCGACATCGATGCGGCGGAAAAGGAATTGGAAGCAGCGCTCGCTTCCCCCGCCAGCTCGCCCGAACAGCAACAACTCCGTGCCGCGTCGATCATGCGCGCCCGGGGGCTGCTGCGAACCGCGGTGCGCAAGTCTTAGTTCGACACCGCTCACCACGAGTTCTTCGATGAACGCTCACGATGCGTCCGACCGGCCACTGCGGATCGTCGTCATCGGCGGCGTCGCCGGTGGCGCGTCCGCGGCCGCCAGGGCTCGACGTACCAACGCCAACGCCGAGATCACGGTGTTGGAGAAAGGCCCGTATGTCTCCTTCGCCAACTGTGGCATCCCTTATCACCTGGGCGGAGAGATCGCCCAGCGGTCCAAGTTGCTGGTCACGACCGCCGAACTGTTCTGGAATCGCTTTCGCATCGCGGTGAAAACCGGTTTCGAGGCGACCCGTATCGATCGTCCGGCACGGGTCGTCGAAGGGATCGATCATGCGACCGGCGAGCCGTTCGCGATCCCCTATGACCGGTTGATCCTGTCCACCGGATCCGAACCGATCTCGCCCGCTTTCATGCAGCCGCCCTGCGACAACGTTCGCCACCTCTGGACGCTGCCGGACATGGACGCGGTCCTCAACCAGATCCAGGCTGCCAATGTCTCCGACGCGGTGGTGGTCGGAGCCGGTTTTGTCGGTCTCGAGGTGGTCGAGCAGCTGGTCCGGATCGGGATTCGTGTCACCCTGATCGAACGGCTCGATCAAGTCCTCAAGCCGCTCGATCGACACCTCGCGCGAGGCGTCGAACGCGAGCTGCGGAGCCACGGAGTGACGCTGCACCTGGCGAGCGAAATCGCCGGCCTGCGACGCGCGGACGGACGCGCCACCACGGTGGAACTGTCGGACGGCACGGTCATCCCGACCGATCTGATCGTTATCGGGGCCGGCGTTCGCCCGCGAGTCGGCTTGGCGGTCGAGGCCGGTTTATCGATCGGCAAGGCCGGCGGCTTGGTCGTCGATGAATTCATGCGGACCGCCGACCCGAACATTTACGCGGTCGGCGACATGGTCGAGTACCTTCATGGCGTCCTCGATTCGCGGATGCGGATCCCCTTGGCCGGTCCCGCCAATCGATCGGGCCGGATCGCGGGTGCCCATGCCGCCTGCGGCAGCGCCCAACCGATGGGCTCGGTCCTCGGCACGTCGATCGTTCGCGTCTTCGGCTTGACCGCCGCCTGCACCGGCCTGAGCGAAGCGGCTCTCGACGGTTACGGCATCGACCACCGCGCGGTGATCATCCAAGCGACTCACCATTCCGGTTATTTCCCGGGCGCCGAGTCGATGTTTCTGAAACTCGTCTACGCACCCGCCGACGGTCGGATCCTCGGCGCGCAAGGCGTCGGCGGCCTGGGCGTCGACAAACGCATCGACGTGATCGCGACCGCGATGCACTTCGGCGGCACCGTCTACCACTTGGGCCAACTCGACTTGGCCTACGCGCCGCCGTTCGGGTCTGCCAAAGATCCGGTCCACATGGCGGCCTTCGCGGCCATCAATGATCTGGAGGGACAGCCATCGGTCGTCCCCCCCGGTGCGGACTTGTCAGGCCATCAAGTGCTCGACGTTCGCAGCAAGCGGGAGCGAGACGAATTGCCCTTGGAGGGTGCGATCGGGATACCGGTCGATGAACTCGCCGACCGCTGGGGTGAACTCGATCCCGACCTCCCGACCATCACCGTCTGCCACTCCGGCAAGCGGGCTCACGTCGCCGCCTGTTGGCTTCGCGGCAAGGGTTGGGAGAACGTTCGCAACTTGACCGGCGGCATGGCGATTCGGTCGATCGAAGACCCATGATCACCTCCCAACGGTCCCATCTCGAGTCAGCCGCGCCCAGGCAGGAAGCGGAGGAGTTCGACCCCAGCCAACTGACGGGGATCGGTTATTCCGGGTGTCTGGCGACGTTGGCCTGGGCGGTGGTCGCCGGCCTGCTGCTGTTCATCAATGGAGGCTTGGTGCTGGCGTTGCTCCAGGAGCTCGACAGCGAGGCCGGTGCGTGGCTCCGCGACGTACGGGTGACTCAAGTGCTGGTCTTGATCGGCCCGGTTGCGATGCTGGTCATGCAGTGGTGGTTGATTGACCGGTTGCGGAGCTACCTTCCCATGCGGCGTTGACCGCCCCGCCGACGCGGCCAATCTCCCCGGTCCGTCATTCCAAGCGGACCCACTCGGTGCGGATCGTGCCGTCGATCAGATCAGCCAACACCGGGTCGACGATCCCTCGTGCCGTCGCGGCAGCCAGGTCGAGTCCCTCGGGGAGCGGACAAGATTTCCACAGTACCATTCGGCTAGCCCACAGTTTTCGCGCTAGCAACCCCGCGATGCTGTCGGACGTGGTCGTCCAGTCGCACGGCAAGCGGTCGCCGCTGCCCAAATGGTAGAAGGTGTCGGGCGGGACCACGTAAATCCCGGCGGGCTGCTCAAGCCGATAGGCTTCAAACTGGTGCGGCGTTTCGATCAGCGTCGCCGCGGGCAACCAGTCGGCGACCAGTTCCGCGGTGTGCCGTAGCATCCGGACGCAGCGCCAGTGTGTGCGGACAGGATCGAGCTGATGGATCGCATCCCACCGCCGCACCGCATCGATCATCTCGCCGCCGCCGACGACCAACGCGGCGCGCTCATGGCCCTCGAGCCAATGGCTCAACTGCCGCGGCAATTCCGGATGCGTCAGCAGGCTACCGCCAATCTTTACGACGATGGTCGACATCGTACACTCATCTCGAGTTCTCGCGGCTCGCATCCAAGTCTCGAAGCCGAGCGGTCGCTTGGGCTGTGAGCTCCGCCTCGCGCAGCGCCGCGCATGCCACCGCCGGAGCGACTCGGGAGCGTGCCCTACCGACACGTTCGCTCAGACGTTCGACCCGCGTGTCGCGGAATGCGGTCTGCAGGTCGGGCAAGAAGTATTCCGCCGCATGTCCCGACAGGATCCAGCGACCGACATGCCGCCGCGGCTGAGCGGCGATGCCGCGGATCAGCGCTGCCGAGGCGGCTGCCACCACGGCGCGAGCCATGCGGCTGGCCGCCGCCGGCTCCACAGCGCTGCCATCGAGGCCGATCATTCGCGCCAACCGATTCTTGGCGGCCGCCGCCGTTCGCGGTTGCCCATCACAGCTTTCGCGATCGTTGGGGTGTTCCTCGCCAAGGCCCAGCACCAGGGCACAGTCATCCAGGTTGGCGAATACTTCACGCATCACCGATACGCTGCCATCGCCATAAGGCAAGGCGTCCACCACCGCGCAGACCGGCGTGCGTTCTCCGCCGAGGTAGACCAGCTGACCCGTAACCAGACGATCAAAATCGGTTCGGCTCGAAGTCGCGACGCCGCGATCGCCCGACCCCAGTGATGATGGCGGCTGCGGCTCAAGCGGGATGATATCCGTGGTCGTGCCGCCGACGTCGATCAGCAGCGCGGGCGAATCGATCAGGGTCGCAACCCAAGCCGCGAGCGCATGCCAATTCGCCGATGCGATCGGCAGCGGATCTCGCGCCGCGTCGTCGGCCTGCACGAAGCGACCATCGACCCGGTAAAAGGTCAAATCGCGAATGCCGAGCGCGTCGGCGGCCGCGCGGGTTGAGACCACCAAGCTGAGCACCCCATCCGCCCGGCAAGGGAAGCAGTCCGCCATCTCGCCGGTCATGGTCACTGCCCAAGCATCGCAGGGGGCACAGCGGTTGGCGATCGCGACGAGCTGATCGGCTAGTCGATCAGGCTCGCGCCACAACGAAAACCGAACCGCCGCCGACTCACCCGCAACGGTCGCCGCCTTGATGTTGGCGCCACCGATGTCGATCCCCAACACGCGCGGATCCGACATGTTAGACCAATTGCCCGCCGACCCAGACCTGGCCATCGCGGGTCCAGCGAACTTCGTCTGGCCCCGTCTTGCACTGCACCGGACCGAACTGCAACCCCAGCAGCCGCGCGGCAAGGTTCCCCGAGACCATGCGTCGCAGGCCGACGTACGAAGTGGTCAGGCGAGGATTGATCTCGATCACGACGTCGTGGCTCGGGTCATCGGCCAACACCAAATCGAGACCGATGAAGCCTCGCGCATTGGGCGGCATCGCGGCGATCGCGCACTGCGCCAAACTCGCCGCACGGCGCTGCTGATCGTTCGGCAGCGGACCACGGCCACCGAGATAAGCACAATTTCGGATCGCGATATCCTGCGAGACCGCGGGCAGGATCACCATTTCGCTCCCTTCCACGATCACCGAGACCGAGGCGGGCATCCCTGGAACGTAGCCCTGCACCAAATCGTTTTCGCCGGCGAGTTTCATCGCGCTGTCGAGATCATCGTACAAGCGGATTGACTCCGTACCGCAACCGTCGCGCGGCTTGACGATGATCTGACCAGCCTTGCGCAACCGCGCCTGAGACTTGGCGTCATTGGGGAGCAGCGTCGCCGGGTGCGGCACCCCGGCCGTGTGCATCGCCCGCGCCATCTGCAGCTTGTCGCTCGCCACGCGGAGGAAATCGCCCGTGCTGGCGATCACATCAACGCCGGCGGCCCGCAGCATCCCGACCGCCTTGGCCAGAATCCCACCCTTCTCCGGGGCGATGATGATCGCCGCGTCACACCCCGTGGCGGCCTTCGCCCATTGACCCCACAACGATTCTTCGGGATGGATCGGATGCTCCTCGCAAGCCGGCAGGCAAGGACGCAAGCGAACATCGATTGGCATCACGACTTCCGCGACCTTGGCCAAGTCCTCCGCCAGCGCGACGGCCATCGCCGAACCTTCAAGTCTCAGCGAGTCTTCAATTCGGTCAATCGGAGTGGTGCCGAAACCGCCTCCGCAGACGTACTCGGCCAAAAAAACTTTCATCCACGCATCCTTTATCGATTCGCCACGACCGGGCGACCGTTTCCAGCAGACTCCACCGACCGAGTTGCTGTCGGCGGTCGGCAGCGAACATCCTCACCCCGAGCATAACATGACAGCTTCAGGCAGTGAACTTGCAGGCGTTGGGCTGCCGCCAGACTGCTCAGGCCCCCAGAGAACACCTGCCTATTGGCCGCGGCTTGCTACTGATCGCTGTCCTATTAAAAAATCCCCAGTTGGTCGCGTGCATCTTCCGACATCATCTCCTGGCTCCACGGCGGGTCCATCACGACCTTCACGTTGACCTGATCGACCTCCGGCAACGCCGACGCGGCCGCCTTGGTGCCGCCCACCAACTGCGGCCCCGCGGGGCACATCGGGCTGGTCATCGTCATTTCGATGTGTACGTCGTGCCGACCATCCTCTTTCGGTTCCTTGACGTCGATCACATAGACCAACCCAAGGTCGACGATGTTGATGTAAAGCTCGGGGTCGATCACCTGCTTGAGCGCTTCGCGGACCGTGTCCTCTGTCAATGGCATCGATCGCAAACTCCTGGGAGCGTTTTCCAAGTCCAAAATGGGTTCGACGGTGGTGGTGGAGGACATATCGCTCGGGTCTTCAGTGGTTGAGGGTGAAACGGATCGAGTTGCGGTGGTTGACCGGGTCTCCGGCGGTGTTGGCCGAATCATCCGCTCGCCTCGCCGAGCCGCGGCGACTCGGCAGTGCCAACCGCTTCCGGAGTAAACCGGCAAACGGAATCTCCGTCCAACACGCAGCTGGAAAGTTGTACGGGCCCGCCCAGCGCTTCACTCAACATTCGCCGTTCCAGTTCACACATCGAACGGTCATGCGTCGCGTCACGCAGCGCGGGATAAGGGCAACTGGGCAGGTCCAAGACCGGTAGGCCCAATTGATTTTCGGGGTGGCCCAATGGATTTCCAGGGTGGAACGAGATCCGGGTTGCGATCCGCCGCTTGGCCAACGAATCTCCGATCATCCGCATCCGCTCGGCCAAACCGCTGTTCGTCGTGGCGACGACTCCGGCCGGCAATCGCTGATGTCGCCGCCTCGGGAAGTTGGGGGTTGGGACATCCGCGACCTGGCTCGCCTGCTCCACCGACGCGGTAGCCTCGCTCGCCAAACCTTGGCCCAATCGTCGGGCGATGCCGGTGAGAATCCGCAGCCGCACATCCTCATCCGCCAATTCCAAGATCTCCTGCCACATCGCTTCGGCCAACTCGGCGGGATCCGCGCCGGCACACCACCGGCCACGCTCGGTCAAACGGTATTCGAAGGCAGGTCGCCCCCGGCCGCTCACCACCTTCTCCCGCTCGATCAGCCCCGACTCCAGCAACCGTTCCAGCCGTTGCCGGACCGCGGTCGCCGTCACGCCCAGCGTCGCGATCAGTTCGCCGACACCCCGGGTCTTGCCGTCTCCCAACGCCCGCAGCAGTTGCGAATCGACCGATCGGATCGAATCGGCCGACGGCATCGTACCTGCAGCCGCATCCGCTGGGGAAAATGCGACAAACCGGCTGGTCGTTGGCGCGTTCGGCATCCAAAATACTCGGCTCAGGGAACCTCGCCGACCCGTCAGCCGACCGCGAATCGAAACGAAAGTCGCTAATCGGGGTGCAAAACGGGCAGCGGCAACGGATCACGGGCCAGAGAAACGTTTTCCCTGAACTCAGTTGGATTCTAGCGGCGGTCGCATTTTTGACAACCACCGCTGTTTTAATTCAATGGCGGGGCGGGCCAGTTCCCGTCGCGCTTTTCATCAGGAATTCCCCCGGATCGCGCACAACCGTGGCCCTGGTGCGGCGGGCCTCTGCCGGACGGAAAGCGTCCCGGGGGACGAATCGAGCACCACTGCAGCGCTATCCGCGTCCTCCCGTGGCTGCAGGAGACCCTGGCAGCAACCGAACCCCGCCACGGGAGATGACCCCAAGATGCCGATTCGCTCATCCGGCTCCGGCCGCGTGCCGATCAGCTCTTGGTAAGTCCTGCGGCCGCCCGCCACGCTCAATATCGTCCCAACGCCGCTACAGAATCCCGCTGCTCAACGCCGCAAAACCGCTCCGGCTGGGCATGGCTAAAGGCAATGGCATTTACATCGTAGCGGACCGTAGCCGCCTGTTTGCAATTCCTCGCACTCAGCAATTCCCGGTGAACGCTCATTTGCGGGCCGGCGGGCGTTGAAGGTGGTGATTTTGGTGGGAAGCTGGTGCTTTGCCGGCCATTGGATGCCAAATCGGTGCCTTTGTGTCGCGATCGGCTGCCGAGAATTGCGATTTTTCGCAGTGAAAAGCTCTCCGCGACCAGACCTCTAAGCCCAGTGCATGCCGTTGAAGTGCTTCGGAATGCTTATATTTATGTCCGCCGTCCCATCGTTGCCTGCCGGCCTTCACCGAACCGGCGGCGGCTTCGTCAGCGTGCCTGCCGCAATCGCGGTGTACAACTCGTCAAAACTCGCGAATTCGAAATGCCGCAAATGGCTGCGGATCGATTCCCACAAGCGGACTCGTCTGCCCCTACGCTTCATCGCGGCGACGAACAAGTCGCAGCAGGCTTCCTGAATTTGATCGACAGCAAACGCCAAAAACATCAACAACGCCAAGACCGTCGTCAGGTTATCGGAGCCGTGACCGTAGTTGTGTTCCAGGCAATAACCCTGGTTCTTGAGCGTATTAAACGTCTCGTTCTCCACACGCCAGCGGCAACGCCCCGCTCCTTGATACGGATCGAGAACCTTCTTGCTTAAGTCGATATCGGTCACCCAGCCGAATCGCTTGACGACCTCAGGGTCCTGATTATCAAATTCAAAATGTTGCAGAAAATTGACTCGAACATCCGCATTGGATTTATTTAACGAAAGGTCCTCGACGTACTGCGTTTCTGTTCGGGTCTTGGATTTGGAGTTGGCAGCCTCGGTCGATTCCGTCCGGCAGGCGTCTCGGCTCATCGCCTCGGTCGCCTGCTCAAAAAGATACGCATGATCACCCGGCTTGGCACCAAGAAGAAAGTGCATCTTGGCTTCTTTGAGATCAGCGATATGCGGGGCGTTACTCGACAAGCCGTCTTCGACGACTAGCATGTTTAGCTTGGGATGCTGCTTCCGCAATCGTTTTAGCAAGCGTTTTGTCGCGTTTCGCTCACAGTCGTTTTTGGTGTCGCCATCACTACGGATAATCGGTTCAACGGCCATGGGAATCACTTGCCGAGTGCTCGGGTGCACGAGCACGGCAGCGACGACCTGATGGTAAAACTGGTCTTTTCCATTGACGCGACGTACCAGGCAATGTTTGCAGCTGATGTTGTCCGAACAGAAATAACCCGAACCGTCGATTGCAATCAGATAATACTGCCCATCAAAAAGCCATTTCTTGAGTTTCCCGCTTCGCTGAAGTTCCCAGAATAGATCAGCAAACGCTTCATTTAGCGGTTCGATGTCGATGCCGTCAAGAATGTCCCGCATTTGCGTATCGCTAGGGACCTTCTTAATCTGGAAAGGTTTTTCAATTCGCAATTCGCGAAGACGGTCTTCGAAGGCGAGCATCGAGGGCGCCTTGGTGGCGAACATGGCGTAGGCGCTCATCAGCGTGTCGGCCATCGAGTAATCACAAGATGCTTGCCTTCGGCCGTCCGCAACCGTTTCGAAGCCTCGGCGGAGCGTATCGACCAAAGCGTCTGCGGAAAGTCCTCGTCGTGGGCGCGGAATCGCTGGCCTGTGGATCATGAGAGGGCCTCCATGGGGAAGCCCCCATTGTCCCCCAACCTACGGAAAAAGCCAACCGAATCGCTGCCGCCCAGCGTCACGACACGCTAGCATTAAAATGCGCCAGAAACCCCGTAAAAATCACAGTCTCGCAGTTCGCCGGGAATTGCTGCTCTGGAATCAAATAAGCCAGCCGTCATCGGGGCGTCGGAACTGGGAACATGAACTGTGCTCGGGTAATGAAATAGAGATTCTCGGACCACCAATGCCGATCGTGCGAATCCGAATGAAAGAACGGCGGTCATTTGGGTTGCAACTGCTGGCAAACGCTGCAGAGATGGACGAAGGCGAAGTAACGTCGGAATTGCAGGAGTTCCCCGTGGCTTGGTGCGCAGATCAGCCTGCGACTTCAGGAACACCTTGATGCAGACCAAGGAATCGCTGACGAGTTTGGCTTGGCGATTCGCCAAACGCCGACGAATAATCAATCGAGAATTGGCCTTCGTGAATAAACCCCAGTTCTCGAGCCACACGCTGAATGCATCGCTCCTTCCGGTTGTTGATAATGACGCGTCGAGCTTCACCGAGCCGAAACTTTTTGATGTAGACCTTCGGCGACAGCCCGAGTAATTCGCCGAACGCATAAAACAACGCGCGCCGGCTCACGCCGACAGTCCCGCAAAGCTCCAAAATGGATGGCGCTCGATGAGGATGAGCATGGATCAGATCGAGCGATTCCCAGACGATTCGTCGATGGTTCTGGTGCGTTGCAACGTGAGTTTCCTGAGTTTCATCGTCGAACAGGACATCCAAAATGGTTTCCGTCAAATACACGTCCGCATCGGGCCTTTCAGGCAGCGGACCTTTCCCGCTTAAAAGGCCAGACAGATAGCTACACAGACGCTGATACTTGCGATGGTTAGGAACCATGTTCCGCCAGGCTAGAAAAGCGTCCACACGCTCTGCCGGGATAAATTCTGCTGCAGCTACTTTCCGGAAGAGGTGTATCGGAATCGAGACGGCCAACTGCCGATGACCGGCGGCCAACTGCTGAAACACCTCACCGCGTGGTTCCATCAGCAGCAGTTGTCCGGGCTTGATCTCCTGACCGCGGTAGCGTGAGGCAGCGCAGTGGCCGGTGATCGGCGAAATCGTCACATAGTGTTCGGACCTTGCCCCACTCGCGACGAGTTCGACATTCGTCCGACATTCGTAAACCACACATTCCCCCACGGAAGCGTGGCAGAAATCGAGGCTTAAGGCCCCAGGGCGGGACTGGACAAGCTCCACCTTCCAGAAAGCTGACAGACATTCCGACACAGAATCGATATTCCAGAATGTCTGACGGTTCTGTATCTGCATCTGCGGGCCCTTCGAGTGTTCGCCAGGCAGCAGGCGGACATTTTGCCATGCGACCATGCATCGTCCGTCGTCTATCGCTGCACACACTGCCAGAGACTGCAATGAAACGTGATAAACACAACGGCACCGGTTGACAAAATTTATTGGGGAGCACGGTTTACCGCAAGTGACCAAGCCAGTTAGCCAGTGCTTTGGCGGAAAGTCGCCTCGGGACCCGCCCTTCAACCCCAAGATTGCACGATTTCGACTGTTTGTCTCCACGGTCGGCACCTAAGCTAAAAATTAATTCTCGCACCGATGCCGTGCTGCGGCAGGAGTGATGAGGCGGCGATGCCGAACTGACTCAGTACTTCGCCACCCCAACGACCTTTTAATGAAGCGATTCACCTCCAATGCAGAACCGAAAACTTACGCAGCTAATGGCTGCTTTAATCATCTGCCTGCCAACGGTTGCGTTGGCTCAACGCCAAGCCGCTGAAACGCAACCTCCCTTCTCTGGTCCCGGCGTCGAAACTCAGACCGGACAGGCGCTCTACAGCCTACCGCGCGACCATGCGTGGCATGGAGGTAAGTTTTACCAGACGAACGACTACAACGAATGGCACTATATCACAGCGCTCGGGAAAGACGTGAAAACCGGAGAGCGCATCTCCGTGTTCTGGGTGCCGCTTGCACAGGGTTGGATGGCGGAGGATGCTCGCCCATTGCACAACGTGCTGTTCGCCTTTCAAAATCTTGAAACCGGCGAATTCCACACGTCGATGCCGTATATCACTGGGCCGCTCAAGACCGAGGGTTCGGCACCTGATGCGAAAGACTTTCACTTTAAGTACTCGATCGACGATGGCAAGAATGGCTTCACGACCGAATACGACCACCCAAGCGAGACCTGGAAATTCTCCGGTTACAACACTAAAAACGACAAGTGGAACAGTCCGTTTAAGCTGGAGATGACAGCCAAATTGCAGACTCCTGGCTACGTCCCGTTGGCCTACTGGGGCCTGGAGAGCATCGGCATCGATCCGCAACATCGCCAGAATCCTGAAACAATGTACGGTTTGACCTATTACTACACCGCACCCAATATGGCCGTCGAAGGACGGGTTGAGGTCGGAGGTCGGACCATCGAATTCGATGCAACGGGCTGGTTTGAGCACCAATGGGGTAATTTTCGTAACACCTACCAATATCGCTATTTTTGGGCATGGTTCCGCTTTGACAACGGCGACGCGTTAACCTTCCGGCAATATTATCAGGGCGAAGATTTCCGCGATCAGCATTACAACGTAAGCCGGTATCTGTTTATCGATGGCGAGACGCACCAGCGATCCTATGCTTTCGGCCCATCGTTCAAGTTGATTCCCTCTAAAATGTGGACTTCGCCGAAATCAGGCCAGTCGTATCCTTGGTACGGTCGCATCGAGACACCGCAGGGCACCTTCTACTATGAGCCGACTCATCCTGAGCAAGAAGGTTACGGGTTGGCCGGAGCTTACATCGAAGGGACCATTCAACTCCGCAAGGGCTCTCCCGACGGACCGATCGTCGCCACCGGCTTCACCGAGATGATCAGTCTCACAAAGCCGTTCGAAGACGGCAGCGATCCTTCGTCCGGACCTCCGATCTCGCGTAGTCTGCCGGAAAACCCGCGACTCCCATGGAAGCCTGAAATAAAGGAATGACGCTGATTGAAGTGACTGGGATGACCGTCTAGCCGCAACGAGTCTATGACTGTTGCGGCATTAATCGATCTTTGGGAGGCTTCGCCGCCAGGGAGGCTTCACCGGGTCAACGACGGTCTTACTTTTGGGCTCTTCCGCCAATTCTGTGGGTGAAAAAGTAGGAGATTGGGCCGTGGTGGCCGCTCGGTCGGGCCACACCAACAAAGGCAGTCGCTGCCGTTCGTCTGC
>DITY01000272.1 GCA_002422955.1 Planctomycetaceae bacterium UBA6172 | reverse complement strand
GCGAACGCTGACTGCGGGGTTATGTGCAGCGGGTGGCTATGCCGTGGCGCGATACGCCTTGATTCGGTCAACGAACCCGCTGAAGCAAACGAATGCCTGGTTCGTCGGCACGATGATCGGCGAAGGGTTGCCGCCCCGCACCGGAGGGGAAAGGCCGGATCGGAGTCGCTCGCGGGTCGCANNGAGTTCGAAACGGGTTGCGCCCGAAAAGCGGCCAACCGAAAGGGACTCGAACTCGCTAAGTACATGCCTGTCAATAGTTTATGAATTGAGAAAAAGAGAGTATTGTTACGAAGAGGGTTCCTTTCGGGGAGGGAAGAACGAACCACCGACTCCGCCATCAAGACGATCCGAGACTGGCTTCCCACAGCCAAGCGCGCCAAGGTGCTCAAGGACACCGAGCGGGTGACCGGATGGGTCTACGCGGCGATCAAGAACATCTGTCAGGAGCAGGGCGTTGGATAATGTTGCCAACCTGAGCGATCGCCAGCGGCAGGAATTGTTCGGGCAGACCGCCGCGAACCGCGGTTTCCATCCCGCCATCGCAGAGAAGGATTTCTGGGTGTGCTGGGTGTTGATGAAGCTATTCGGCTCGGAGGAATTGACCAAGCAACTGGTTTTCAAGGGTGGAACCTCGCTGTCAAAGGCTCATCACCTGATCCAGCGTTTTTCGGAGGACATCGATCTCGTCCTGAACTGGCAACTTCTCGGCTACGGCCCCGGCGGGGACGATGCTTGGCGCGAGATTCCATCAAACACGCAGTTGGATCGGCTTAGGAACGGCAAATCAATAACTTGCCTATCTCGCAGTGGCTGGGGCTCCGAATCCCGTTTCAGCAGGACTCCGGGCCTCTTCCACCGCGCTACTTATTGATTTGCCGTTCCTTAACCGTGAATTCAATAGCCGGGCGGCCGACTACATCGCGAACCACCTACGGCCGCTGGTCTCGGATCTTCTGAGTACTTGCCCCGGAGTTCGTGCCATAGTTTCGGCGACCGATCCGCAGGTCGTCAAAATTCGCTACCCCACCGCGTTTACGCTCGAAGCGCTACGTCCCGAGGTAAAGCTCGAAATCGGCCCACTTGCCTCCCGGGTTCCTTCGGGCAGATTGCGGCTCTCAGCGACGACGGTCTAGCGAACTCGGAGCCGCTCGACGTCCGTGACTCGGCTCTGCATGTTCGAGCCGCCGATCAACACGAACGTGCTCTCACTAGCCGGCAACATGCGATGGAAAAAGCGGCCGGCTGGCATTTCCGCGTCGACCGTCCACGCGGACCCATCCTTGCCGAGCTTTTGCAGGCTGCCCGTGACCGTGGTGATGTACAAATCGCCGCCGGTCGCGAACGCCGAAGCGCCGAAGCCGGTCATGCCCGAATCGCCAACAAGCTCCGGGCCGGTGCTCCAGCTGTCGGTGGCGGGGTCATAGATATCGGTTTCGAGCGACGTCTCATCGCCGGAGGTCATCCCGCCGATCGCGTAGAGCTTTCCAGCGTGGGCAGCCAGCGCCAACGCTCGGCGTTCGAACGGCGCCGTAGCGATCGCGGTCCAGGACGGCTGGTTTTGCGTGAGGTCCATTTTCCAGGCCGTTTCGTGCCAGACTTGTTTGGCGTCACCGGCCATGCCCCAGCCTCCCACCACGTAAATGTGGTCGCCCATTACGACGGCGTCGAACGATGACCGCGGCTCGGGCAAAGGCGGTAACTCGGCCCACTGGCCCGTCGCCGGGTCGAAACTGGCCACCGAATCGACGGACCACAGGTCTTGATCGTCGCCTGCCGAGTTGCGTGCCTCGAAGCCGCCGATTCGGTACAGTTTTCCGCCGTGGGGGACGAGCGCTAGACCCTGTAGCCGCGGTCCGCGGGCGACCGTTTCCCATTCGCCGCCGGTCAGCTTCATCCGCATCAGCGCGTCGTTCTGCAACTCCTTGCCGTATTGGTGCGAGGCTCCCATCGTCCCGCCGTAAACGTAGACATCGTCGCCCAGCACCGCGCCGCCGAAGCTGGTCAGCGTGAAAGGCAGCTTGCCGATCGTTTCGCTGGCCAATCCGGCGTTCGCTTCGGCGGTTTTGCTGGCGGACGCGTCCGACTTCGGCACGTCCAGCGTCAGCGTGGCGTAGTGGCGGATGACCTCGTAAGCCTGATCACCCANNTGGCCATCGGCATCGGTTTGGCCAGCGAAATCTTCTCCGTCGCTGTCGTCCGGTCCCAATATCAACATCTCGGCGGCTGCCGACGGCGACCCCTTGAAACGGACGGCCAGCGACACCTTGCCGTCGGTCAACCGCGGCACGATGTCGAGCGGGCTAACTCCCGACGCGTCGATGGCTTGCCAAGCGGGTGAGGACGCGAGCGGTCCTGATTTCGCGTAATACATCAGCCGGAACGATTCGCCCCCTTTGTCGCGAACGCCCAGGTCATGGGCGGCGACATAGATCGCCGGCTTGTCGGGATCATCGGCAGGCAATTTCGCGGCCAGCGTGTCGCCCGAACGCTCGGCGACGAGTGGGACCGGTTGGTCGCCGGCGGCCAGTCGCCACAGTTTCATCTCCTTCAGCATGTCGAGCAGTCGCGGATTGTCAGGGGCGGCGGATTCGCCGAAGTAGATCTGCAACGAGCCCGGCGTGGCGGGTGATGAAGCGGTCGGCGTGCCTCCGGGGGCCAGCCAGATGAAGTGCGCCGAAGCGGTGACGGCGAGCGAGCCGAAGGCTAAGGCGAGGATCGAGGCAATCAGGAGGCGAACGGGGCGAAAGGTTGTCATGGGTAGGAATCTCATTCTCGGTTCGAGTGGAAATGTCGGTCCGTCAGTCGCATTATTGCAGCCTACTGGAGAGGGCAAACGATAGGGTCTGTGGCGAATCGTCACCGGAGTCGGGTGGTGGCGTCGCGAACGTCGCGGTCAGCAAGCTGTTCGTGCGGTAGGCATCGGGCAATCGGATGCGCTCGATTTTGCGCGTTCGCGATCGCGTCAATCGCTGAACCGCTTCCTCGTCGTCGTGTCGCCACCGCGGATCGACCGCCTCGACTTCGACGCGATGCGTCCCGACAGGCGGGCCGTTTTCACGGCTCGCCGCGAACCGACCTTGGCGGACTTCGAACGACGTTTTCGGGCCAGACGTCGAGCCGGTCGGGATGAACCGGATCACGGCCGAATCGAGCGGTTGTTGGTCGAGCGAGACGGTGCCTTCGATCGCGACGCGGAAAAACGGTTCGGCCGGTTGGTCACATCCGACCAGGGTGATCGCCGTGACGACCAGGAACAGCAGCGGAACGAACCGCCGAAGCGCCGGGCCAATCAGCCGACTCGGCCTGGCGCTACGGCCGCGCCAGGGCGAACGATCAGAATGCGTCATGGCCGAACACCTCCGCGCCATTGCGAGTCGAGAGGGCGTCGACGATCACCGCGTCGGTGTGCTCGGACAGGAAATGGACCGAGGCATCGGCGAACGCGAACTGCAGGCCGCCGGCATGGTCGCTGCGGAACGACCGGACCCAGTTGGCGTTGAAAACGCCGTCACCCCGCTTGTCCTTGGGGTTGAACGCGTACTGGGTGGTGATGCCCGTCGACCCGGGAAACGGGTTGCTCCAGTAAGTGAACGAGAACCGGGAGGTGCCGACGCAATTGCCGCTGGAAAAGAGATAGTCGGGAAGGTTGTAAGCCGTCTCGCCGATCATCATCGTTCGTGAAGTCCCGTCGGTGAAGTCGCGAAATCCGGTACGTCGATCGACCGTGTCGGTATACACGATCGCCCCGTTGAGCGAGGGACGGGGGCGAGCCGAAAACGCCCAGTAGGGGTCGTAGTCCAGCGACCCGATCGAGGCGGCGTAGTTCCCCGCGGCACGGCCGCCGTCGGCATCGCAACCGGGGACCGGACGGCGGAGCGGCGAGGAGGGGCAGAGGAAAAACGGGATCGTTTGCCCCGTGACCGCTCGGTTGACGGGGTGGTTGTTCGCCAGCGCGAAGTCGTAAAGTTGGAACTCATTGGCCTTCTCGATCACCGGCAGGATCGCGGTGAAGAGGCTGCCGCCGCTCAGCGTGTTGTTGGCGTTCACGGACGGAAACTGATTGTACGTGCCGTGGTAGTTGTGCACCGCCAGCCCGATCTGTCTCAAATTGTTTTGGCACGACATCCGTCGCGCCGCCTCGCGAGCCGCTTGCACGGCCGGCAGCAGCAGGCCGACCAGGATGCCGATGATCGCGATCACGACCAGAAGTTCGACCAGCGTGAAGCCCAAACGGCGGGCGACCGCCACACCAGGAGTCGAACGGAAATGAAAATGTCGGCGCGCGCCGACCCTCGATACACCAGCCATTTTGCAAGCCTCGTCATGCCACGGGAAAGGAACTGAGCCGGTTGCAACATTGCAACTCGGCGGCGTTTCCGAGCGTGGCTGGCGGTAGGGCTGGCTGCGTCGTCGGGAAGTACTTTGAAGCTCAGACCAACTCTTGAGAATCGATCTCAATAAAGCGTGTCCGATTCGACGTGCCGCGTCAAGCAGCGCAGAAAAATTTTTTGAACGGAATTTTGGGAGGACGTTTTTGAGTCAGGGGAGGCTCGGCCGCGCGTCGGATCGGCGCGGCGAGTGGTCGCTTCGGATGATCGGGCGCTACGGATGATCGGGCGCTACGGTGTGCTTGCGTGCTGTTTGGTGAATCGGTCTCGAATCGTTTCGCTGTCGCCGAGCGTGAAGAACGCGGTGTACGAAAACGACAACCCAGGAGTCAGAGCGAAGGAGCGCAGCGGCGCAATCCGACCCGGCCCGCCTGCTCAACATCGTAGCCCTTCCGCCGCATCCACCTCGCGCAGGAGTGCCGGAAGTCAGACTCGTCGTCGACCAGCAATCATCCCAGCGGCTTGGCAGTCATGATCAAAAGTCTCGCATCGGTAATTCTCAAGACTTTCGCCGCATCTGAAGGCAGCAGCCAACGCTCGAAAGGCTGCTCGTCGGACGCGCATCCCCGTGCGAAGGTCGCGCGGGGACGTGGTGACTCGTGGCCGGCGTTCATGACCCGCCCGTCTCCCGGGGCTGCCCGCATCCGCACGGGCGACGAATTGGTAAGGAGACTCGTCACTCCTCAACCAGCTCGCCGGGAACAACCGAGTGACGGAGTTTCATGACGCCTGCGGAGGGAGCTTGGGGGAGTGATCAGCGCCCGCCCGACGAGCCGCCACTGCTGCCACCAGAAGAACCGTAACCGCGAACACGGGAGAAGCCGCCACTGCTGCCGCCACTGCTGCCATGGGCTCGATCGCCACTGGCGTATCCGCCCAAACTCCCGCCGTTGCTGCCACCGGAGCTGCCGTAATTCGCCTGCCGCGCCGCGATGCGGTAACGAATCCGCGAGAGGAAACCTCCCGAACTGCCACCGTTGCTCCCATAGCCACTGGAAGCGTAGCCGCCACCGCTGCTGCCGCCTGAGCTGCCGTAGCTGCTGCCTCCGCTGCTACCCCAGCCGGCATCGGCGGTGGTGCCAACCGCTGCCAGCGCGATCGAAAGAATCATCGTGAACACTCGCTTCTTCATGAGCTTGCTTCCTGGTAACTGGGGAATCCTAAAACGTTCTGACTCTCTCTTGGCTCAGCGCCGTGGCTGGGCCAGTGCCGGTGGGCCGTCGGCTGCCGCAGCAGCGGACGCCGCCGTTTCGGAAGTCGCCTGTCCGCTCACGGCGACCGCCGAAACCGTTTCGACGCCTGGGCCCGCCGTGAAGCAAACCGGTCGGATCACACAGCTGCATATTCCATGCCGAAGCCGGGCGGATCCTCTGCGATTGGCACTGCGATTGCGGTTTCGTCGGAAAACTCGCCACGCGTTTCCGCGCCCACCCATCCAGCCGAGAGAGCCATGTGCCCCGCCATCGATAACGCTTCGCACGCACAGGGCAATGAGCCAGTTAGGCATTCGCTGTTGTGTCATTTCCGCACAGCTGTGCGGTTGATGCTCGCCCTGTCGCTAGGCGCGACTGTCATGTGCCTATTCCGGTTTCCCTACGCCGTCTACCTGGCCGCGATCCCGATCCCCATTCTGTGCGTCGTCTTAACGCTCACCAAACCGTTCGAAGGGGGGGCGCGCGCCGTCGACCTGCCCGCGGCGAACGGCTCCGGCATCCGCTACGCGTTGCGGCAGGCCGACATCGTCACCGTCCGTAGGCGGATGCGAGAGTTCAGGCCAGGGCGGGGATGGACGTCGGAGTCATCGACGGGACGGCCGGACCGGGAAGTCTCGTTTCCGTTGCGGTTGGCGAGTAAAGGCA
Organism: Planctomycetaceae bacterium UBA6172; assembly: GCA_002422955.1. GTDB lineage: Bacteria > Planctomycetota > Planctomycetia > Pirellulales > Pirellulaceae > UBA6163. The sequence goes on along the minus strand of DITY01000272.1, from coordinate 3,085 downwards.
ACTGCAACGGTTTCGAAGGCGGCGGGTTTCCGATGCTCTGAGCCGACGCGCCGATCGCGGCTGGCCATCGCGATAAGCCGAGGCGGTTCAGGACGCGGATGTCCGGTGTCGTTCTAACAGCCCAACGACCTCCTGATCCTCGACCGGCAGGAACGACTCATAAAATTGCCCGACCGCCATGAAGTGGCCTGGCGCGAACAAGCAGACGACATGGTCGCATTCCTGCCGCAACCGCCTCAGCGTGCTGGGCGGGGCGACGGGAACCGCTACGATCAATTCATGAGGCCGCTGCCCCTTGATCACCTCGATCGCCGCAAACATGGTCGATCCGGTCGCGATGCCGTCATCGGTCAAGATCACCGAGCGGCCGGTGATCGGGGCGGCGGGCCTACCGGAACGAAACAGCAGTTGCCGGCGGCGAATCTCATCGAGTTGCGTCTGCCGTTCTCGTTCCAGGTAAGACTTCGTCACCCCGACGACTTCGCAAGCGTGAGGATTCAGAGAGACGTGACCATCTTCGCCCACCGCGCCGAACGCCAACTCGGGTTGCTGCGGCGAACGCAGCTTGTGAGCCAGTACGACATCCAGCTCGGCAGGGAGCGCGTCCGCGATCACGGCCGCGGGAACGATGCCGCCGCGAGGGATTCCCAGCACCAGCGGGTCCAGCAGTTCGAACGACGACAGCGCGGCGGCGAGTTGGCGGCCGGCATCCTGGCGATCATGAAACATCCGATGGCTCCTCTAGCGAGTTTGCAAATGGGCTTGAAACCAAGTGGTTGCTAGACAGGCGACCTGCGCGAGCGTCCCCGGTTCGGCAAACAGATGGGTCGCGCCGGGCACGATCTCCAGCTTCGCAGCGCAGGTTAGCCTGCCCAGGGCGGCTCGGTTCAGTTCGACAACGCTGCCGTCCAACCCACCGACAATCAAAAGCGTGGGGGCCTGAACCTGCTCGAGGTGGTCCGCCAAGTCGGGCCGGCCGCCGCGGGAGACGATCGCGGCAACCTGAGCGGGGCGGCGAATTGCCGTCGTCAAGGCCGCTGCCGAACCGGTGCTGGCACCGAACAGCCCGATCACCAATTCACGAGTCGATTGCTGGGTGCAAACCCAATCGACCGCCTCGGTCAACCGCGTACTGAGCAGGTCGATGTCAAACACCGTGCGGCGATCCCGCCATTCGTGCTCGTGCAGTAAATCGAACAACAAGGTCGCCATCCCGTTCGCCTGCAGCTGCCGAGCGACCGCTCGATTTCGTGGACTGAATCGACTGCTGCCGCTGCCATGTGCGAATAGGACCACACCGCTCCCCCCTTCCGGCACAGTCAGGGTCCCTGGCAAGTGTCGCGGTCCGACCGGTAGCTCGAAAGTTGTCTCGTTCGACTCGCTTCGGACGTTCATCTCCACCCATCCCGAGAGTTGTGAGCAGGGCCAACGGCCCCAGGAACGACGTGATGACGTGATGACGGCATTCGGCTTCGAAAGCAACTACTGTGCCAGGGCGAAAGTGTTCCCCGGCATCGAGTCTTGGTACAGCAATTGCCCAAAGCGGCGTTGATGATTGCCCGTCGTCACGGCACGAACGACCGCAGCCGAGCGATCAGGGCCGGTTAGGTAACTGCTTCCACCATTCCGAGGGATCTCGATGCGCCGCTTTACAATCGTTGAACTGGACGATGGCTTTCAAGTCATTGAAGTGCTGGCGGGTCAATCTCCCGCGGAGGCCGCTATTGCTGTCGGAGGCGAATTGGCCGACGCCGGTCTTTACCCCAGCTACGAGGATGCCACCGAAGCGCTCGATCGACTGGAAATCTTCGACGAACGTGAGTAGCATCGGCGAACAACCGGACCTTTCCGCCAAGGTTGAGTTTCTGCGACAAGCGGAAAGCGTTCCTGAGCGGACCACGCGGGTCGAAGTCATTCAAACCCATCGGTCCTGGGTTTTTCTGACCGATCGCTATGCCTACAAGCTCAAGAAGCCGGTTCGTAGTTCGCTATTCGATTTCGGCACCATGGAGGCGCGGCGTCAAAACTGCCACCACGAAATTCGCCTCAATCGTCGGCTCGCCGGGAACGTCTAGCTGGGCGTCGTGGCCCTAACGCGCGACGACCAGGCGAGGCTGGCGATCGCGGGCGACGGGGAACCGGTGGAGTGGTTGGTGCAGATGCGAAAATTGCCTCGTGAGCGGATGTTGGACCGGTGCCTGGTGAGCTCCGTGGTGATGCCTCACGAGCTGGAAGCCGTGAGCCAGCTGCTCAGTTCGTTCTATCGCCGAGCATCCCCGGCAGCCTGGTCGGGGGCGCACTCCTGTCATCAGCTGGCGGAATCGATCTCCAACGCAAGCGCCGGACTGTTGACGCAGTCGTTCGGCCTGCCAAGGGACCAGCTTGCCGCCATCGCACGGGGGCTGGAAGCCTTCGTCGTCGCCCACCGTGCGGAATTGATCCAACGTGTGCGGATTGGTCGCGTCATCGACGCCCATGGCGACCTGCGGCCCGAACACATCTGCTTGGAATCGCCACCGGTCATCATCGATTGTTTGGAGTTCAATCCAGACCTGCGGATCCTCGGCACCGCGTCGGAGATGAGCTTTCTGGCGCAGGAATGCGAATTATTGACCGACGGGTGGGGCGGGACATCGGAAGTTGGTCAAACTCTGTGGCGTAATTATATCCGGCACACTCGCGACCCGGTCTCCACGGAACTGTGTCGCTTTTACCGCCGATATCCGGTGAAATCACGGCCAGCGGCTGATCCGTCGCCAAGGCGCTGAAATGCTCGACGAACAGGTGCTGCGCTTCGAGATGGTCGGTGGACGTCGCGCCGAAGGCGTTCTGAAACGCGGCTGGGTTGTGAACGTCCATGGTCAGCAAGTGATCGGTGCCCACCGCCTCAAACATTCGGGCCACGTATCGGGTCGTCACCGGGTCGCGGGGCTTCGTCCCACTTCGCGGCCCAGTCGATTGTCTGCATGGTGCGTGCTCCCATTTTGGCTTGGCGATCGGGACCGGCTGACCACCGCATGAAGCCCTGGCTGGCAATCGGCACTCCGGATGAGCGATCTGCCCCCACCCTGGACTGGGCTGCGGC
>DITY01000014.1:59499-63327 GCA_002422955.1 Planctomycetaceae bacterium UBA6172 | reverse complement strand
AGAACGAGTCATGAACGCATACCCGGAATTTTTTGTCGGCTGGGGCACGCTGTCCCTGCTCAATGCCGGACTGGCACAGTCGAAGGGGCGAAGCGGTTTGCTGTGGTGGATCGTCTCCCTTCTTCTGGGGCCAATCGCCACGCTGCTGCTGGTGGTTTTGCCCAAGCAGCCCGATCGGTTCTGAAGCTCCTGATCAGCACGGCTCCCGCCCGGCGCGGCTACAGCTATCGGTGTGGAGGTCAGCGTCCGCTGCGTTGAATGGCCATGCGGGATGACGGGAAGATTCCCGTCTCTCAGCTCGACTTGGCCAGGTCGAGAAAGACGATGATCGACGGGTTGCCGACGGGGGTGTACTGCCCCGTGAAATCGAGTGCCCCGGTTTGGCGGTTGACCTTGAACGTGGCGATGTTGTCGCCGCGCTGGTTGCAGCAGTAGAGGAAATCGCCCGTGGGGTCGAAGTTGAAACTGCGTGGATAATTGCCGCGCGTCCATTCATCAGCGACGTGGCTCAGTTCACCAGTTTGACCAACTGAAAAGATTCCGATGCTGTCGTGCAGCCGATTGCCGGCGTAAACGAATCGACCGTCGGCCGAAACCAAGATCTCGGAGCAGAAGTTGCTGCCCGCGAACCCGGCCGGCAGCGTGGAGATCGTCTGACGCGGGGTGAGCTTGCCGGTCGCGGCTTCATAGTCGAAAAGGACGATGGTCGAGCCTTCCTCTTGGATAGAGTAAAACCAGCGACCGTTGGGATGGAAATGAAAATGCCGCGGACCGTCGCCCGGGGGCAGCGACACCACCGGATGGTCGCCGGGTGTCAGCTGCCCCGTCTGCTCGTTGAATTTCCAGACGAAGATTTGGTCGAGCCCCAGGTCGACATGCAGGACGAAGCGTCCCGCGGCATCGGCCTGGATCATGTGCGCGTGCGTGCGGTCGTGGCCGCTCAAGGCGAAGCTGCCGGGAGGGGCGTTGGTCGCCCGGGTGGGGCCGATCTCGCCAGCATCATTCTTGATGTCGGCGGGCTCTCCGAGACGACCATCGGGCAGGATCGGCAGGACCGCGACGGAACCGCCGAAGTAATTGGCGACGAGCAGAAATCGGCCGTTCGGATGGACGCTGACATAGGTCGGGCCTGCGCCGCCGGAGCGGACGGTGTTGAGCAGTTCCAATTTGCCGTGCTCGTGATTGATCGCGAAGGCGCTGACCGACCCTTCGTTGCCATCGCCGACTCGATCCGTCTCATTGGCCGAATAGATGCGGGTTCCATTTGCATTCAGCGCGAGGCAGCTCGGGCTGGTGCCCATTTCCTGCAACCCGATCGCCGTCAGAGCCCCGGTGGTTCGATTCACATCGAACAGATGGATGCCGCGGCCGTTACCCGGTGGCAGGTCCACTTGCGTCGGCAATACGTCCTGCAGCGGCGAGCTGAAGGTCCCAACATAGGCGATCAACCGACCTTTGGCGTCGTCGGCTCGCGCCGAAAGCAGCCCGCTGATCAACGGGCTAGACACCGCCACGGCGGCCGAAGTTTTGAAGAATGAACGCCGGGTTGGGTTGGGGTAGGTCATGGTTGCGATTGGGTTGGGTGATTGAAGCGGGGAGCATCACGGGAGAAGCCGAGCGGATCGGCAAAGGCCGGCGATCCGCGGACTTCACAGCAGCGTGGCTGGCCGTCGGCTCAGCGTTTTTCGGCTTGTTGGCGAAGTTCTTTTACTTCGGCTCGCAACCGTTCGATCTCGGCGCGCAAGTCACGAATGTTTCCCTGGCCGTGCGGCTCTTCCTGTCCCTGTCGCATGTCGGCCATCAATCGTTTCTTGGCTTCCTGAATTTCGAGTTCCATGGTCTCGGCCCGGCGCATGATTTCGTGTGCCAGGTCGTGGGCTTCGGCAAGCTTCAGGTTTTCGGCAGCGACCCGAAGGTGGTGGATGCGTCGCTGCGCGGCTGCTAACCGTTCGGCGTGAGGCCCCCATTCTTGGCGGACCGAAAGGCTGCGTTCGTGACGAACAAGGAACTTCTGAAGTTCCTGTTCGGTTCCGGCGATTTGTTCGCGGATTTCGGCCAGTTCTTGTTCCGGCGCCTCCGCGGCGCGGAGCTCCTGTTCGTGCGCATGCAAGTCCCGTAGCCGCTCCTTGAGGTGCTGGACTTCCTGCTCGTGGGCCTGCCGCTCATGACCTTCTCCGCGAGGCTCCCCTTTCGTTTCCGCTCGTTCGGCGGCTTCCAAAAGCTGCTTGGCTTCTTGAAGTAAATGCTCGGCCTTCTCTGGATTGCCACCCTCGGCCAAGGCTGCGGCTTCCTTACGCATCGCTTTGGCTCGCTCACGGAGTTCATCTTTTTCGGAGGCGTTCAGATGCGGTCCGCAAAGAAACAGAAGGCAGATGGTCAACGCGAAAACGTGAGTGACTCGCACGGTTATTCCTGTTCGAAGGGGGTGAGATCAGCAGATCCGCAGTTTAGTCCACCGCTGGCGTTCGTGCAGGCACGCTTGGCGGCCGAACGCCGATCAGTAGCAGCGCCGCTAGGGCTGCGAGCAAGGCTCCGGCGGTAAACGCGACCGCCGCGCCGAACTGTTGATACAGCCAACCGAACAGCAGGCTCGACGGCAGTGCCGCGATTCCGATGGCGAAGTTGAACCAGCCGAATCCCAGCCCCTTGCGTTCGACACCGACGAGTTGAGTCACCAGCGTTTTTTCGGCGGGTTCGGTCAAGGCGTAAAAAATGCCATAGGCCAGGAAAATCACCCACGCCTGCCAGGCAGCGTTGGCGAATCCGAAGGCTAGGTACACCGCGGCGTACATCAGCCAACCCGCGAAGATCAGCGGACGCGGTCCGATCCGATCAACCACCGCACCCGCCGCCAAATTGCCAGCGCTTTTAACGAGATGAAACACGCACCACAGGATCGGCAGCCACGCGATCGGTACGCCCAACTCTTCGGCTCGCACCAGCAGAAATGCGTCGCTCGCGTTGCCGAGTGTAAACACCACCAGGGCGATCAAGTACAAGCGGAAATTCCGGTCAAAGGGTTGCAGGCTCAGCCTGATCGGCTCCTCGGGTTCGCGGGACGCGGGCTGTTCCCGTAAGCCGAAGATGAGCAGGCAGGCAACCAGGATCCCGGGAATCAGAGTCAGTAGGAATAGCGGACGCAGTTCGCCGGGGTAGGCTAGCAGGAACAGCGAGGCGAGAATGGGTCCTAAAGCGGCTCCGAGGTGATCCATCGCGCGATGGAAGCCGAACGCGCGGCCGCGAAGCGACGGCTCGGTCGAGTCGGCGATCAGGGCATCTCGAGGCGCTGTGCGGATCCCCTTGCCGATGCGGTCCACAGCCCGAACCGCGAACAGGTGCCACGGCACAGTGGCCAGGCCGATCAGGGGGCGGGCGAATGCGGCCAACAGATAGCCGACGACCACAAAGCCTTTCCGCTGCCCCGCCCGATCCGACCAAGCACCCGACCACAGCTTGAGCAGACTTGCCAGGGTGTCAGCCACCCCCTCGATGATCCCCAAATGGAAGTGGTTGCCACCGAGCACCGAGAGCAAAAACTCCGGCATCAGCGGAAAGATCATTTCACTGGCGATATCATTCAGCAGGCTAACGGCCCCGAGTAACTTGACGTTCCGAGGCAGTGGCGGGGTGACCGCGCCGGGTTCGAGTTGATTCTTATCTGTCACATTCGCTCCGCCCGCGTCCGATGAACTTGGCCAAAAAACAGCTTGGGAGCGCCTTCTCCGATGCGGGGCCGCCCTCGAATCGATCGCCCCAGCCCGATGCCGCAGAGGCGGTCGATGGTCCCGACAAGCCTATCGTATGCAATGAGCGGTTAAAAAATGTCCG
>DITY01000014.1:0-59405 GCA_002422955.1 Planctomycetaceae bacterium UBA6172 | reverse complement strand
GATCGAGCGATTTCGTTGCCCTTGGGCCAAGGGCGAAGCCTATGCCGAGTATCACGATCGCGAATGGGGCGTGCCGCTGCATGACGATCGCATGCTGTTCGAGTTTCTGATCCTCGACGGTGCGCAGGCTGGGCTGAGTTGGCTGACGATCCTGAACAAGCGAGCGACCTATCGCATCGCGTTCGACCAATTTGATCCCACGTTGATCGCCAAGTATGACGAGAAGAAATTGGAGGCGCTACTGGCCGATCCCGGAATTGTCCGCAACCGTTTGAAAGTCTCGTCCGCGGTCGACAACGCTCGTGCGTTCCTCGCGGTGCAAGCCGAGTTTGGTACCTTCGATCGGTACATCTGGCAGTTTGTTGACGGCAAGCCGAAGCAGAATCGATGGGACTCCTTGGGTGACGTCCCGGCCAAGACAGCGGAGTCCGACGCGATGAGCAAGGATCTGAAGCGCCGCGGATTTCGATTCGTCGGGAGCACGATTTGTTACGCGTTCATGCAAGCCGCCGGGATGGTGAACGATCACCTCGTCGATTGCTTCCGATACCAAGAGGTCCAGCGACGAAAACGGTGAGTGAGGCGGCGAGCCTGTGGATTGGCGCTGCTTGCGGAGTGGGGCAGCCAGTCACTCCGAGTCCTGTTCGGGTGCGGCCCAGACTCGCGGGCGACCGTCGTCATCGATCTCGACATGGATGATGTTGGCCCGGCAGCAGACGGGGCAGTCTTCGACATAACGCTGGTGGCTGCCTTCGCTCAGATCGAGCGGGATGACGATTTCCTCGCCACACGCGTCACACAGATAACTACCTTCCGCTTGAGAGCAGGCTTCACCGTTTCGCCGCGTGCTGGTCGGCGAGAGTCGCTCGACTTCGAGCCACGGCAGGGGTTGTCCTGAAGCGTGCATTTGGCAGAGCCATTCCATGGCGATGAGTGACGCTTCGTCCGCCAAGCGATGGTCACTGCCGACTTCGATCAGTGTCTCGGGCGGTAATTCACTGATGGAGACCAATTCCTCGGAGTCGGCAATGGGAATGACATCATCCAGACGGCTGTGCAGGATCGCCGAGTTCGGTTTGAGCTTGGTGGCACGGCCCCAGCGTTTCCAGGCCGGGCAAAGCAAGATCAGCGGGGTAGCGCCGGATACGATATTCATGGCGACGGCACCGCCACGCGAGGAACCGATGATCACATCCGGTTGGTGCCGATCGAACTCGGTTTGGGCCGTGGCCAACGCGGCAGCGAAGTCGTCGTCATCGAGCTGGGGGTTGAAGACGACATGACCTTGTTCCCGCAGGTAGCTCGGTTTGATACCACCGGGAACGGAATGCCAACCGTGAAGGAACAGGACTCTCATGAAACGCTGTAAGCGGGGTCAAAGTGCGGGGAGGTCGAACGGACTTGCTGCGGGGACTAGCTAAGGATGCTTCGGATCAGTTCGCCGTGGACGTCCGTTAGACGGTAGTCGCGGCCTTGGAAGCGATAGGTGAGTCGGGTGTGATCCAAGCCGAGCAGGTGCAAGGCCGTGGCGTTTAGGTCATGGATGTGGACCGGATCCTTGACGACGTTGTAACTGAAGTCGTCGGTCTCGCCGTGCGTGTAACCGCCGCGGATGCCGGCGCCAGCGAGCCAAATGCTGAAGCAGCGCGGATGGTGGTCTCGGCCGTAATCATCGTGGGTCAATGCGCCTTGCGAATAGACCGTGCGACCGAACTCACCGCCCCAAATGACGAGTGTGTCCTTGAGCATGTCTCGCTGTTTCAATTCGGTCAGCAGGGCGGCGGTTGGCTGATCGATGTCGTAGCACTGGCTGCGGATGCCCTGGGGCAAATGGTTGTGTTGATCCCAGCCGCGATGGTAAAGCTGGATGAAGCGGACACCGCGTTCGGCCAAACGTCTGGCCAGGATGCAGTTGGCCGCATACGAGCCCGGTTTCTGGGATTCGGGTCCGTAATTCTCGAAGACCTGCGCGGGTTCCTGGGACATGTCTGCTAGTTCGGGCACCGCCGCCTGCATCCGGTATGCCATTTCGTATTGGTCGATCCGCGCCGTGATTGCGGGATCTTGGGTTTCGGCGAAACGGATCTGATTGAGCTTGGAAAGGTCATCGAGCATGGCCCGCCTCCGTCGATCCGTGATGCCCTCGGGGTTCGAAAGGTACAGCACCGGATCGGGCCCGGAGCTCAAACGGACGCCTTGATGCCGCGAGGGGAGAAAGCCGGCGCCCCACATGCGTTCGTGCAAAGGCTGGGCATTGGTGGGGCCGCTGGGGCGGGAAATGAGGGCGACGAAGGTTGGCAGGTCCCGATTTTCCGTACCCAATCCGTACGATGCCCATGCGCCAAATGCCGGTCGTCCGCCGATCTGATGACCGGTTTGCAGCAGCGTCATGGCCGGATCGTGATTGATCGCTTCGGTGTGCAGGGAACGGATCAGGCAGATGTCGTCGGCCAACTTGGCCGTGTGAGGCAGCAGTTCGCTGAGCCACATGCCGGATTGCCCGTGCTGTTGAAAGCGAAATGCCGAGGGCGCGACTGGAAATCGGGTTTGCCCAGAAGTCATTCCGGTCAGTCGTTGGTCGCCACGCACCGAAGGGGGAAGGTCCTTGTCAAACTGCTCCACGAGCCCTGGCTTGTGATCAAAGAGATCGAGTTGCGACGGCGCGCCAGCCTGGGTCAACCAGATAACCCGTTTCGCCTGGGGCGCGAAGTGCGGTCCGGTTGCGGCAGCAAGTGTGCTCGGATCGAGCAGCGTGGCCAGTGCCGCAGCGCCGATCCCGGAACCGCTGTGCTTGAGGAAGTGGCGACGGGCGATTTGCTGTTGGAATGGTTCAAGGCTCATGGGGGTCATTCCTTCGTCACGGCTTCGTCGAGATTCAGCAGGATGGCGGCAACGGTGGCAAAGGCGGCGAGTTCGACGGGGTCGTGGGACGCGTCCCACGGCGCGCTGCCGATCGTGAGCAGCGCTGTGGCCGATTCGGGGTCCGCACGAAAGTCGGCGCGGGCGCGGTCCAGCGAGGTTCGCAGGATCGCTAGCTCCTCGGGGCTAGGCTCGCGGGCGAGCAGCAGGCGAAACCCATGGCTCAATCGCGAAACGATGCTCTCACCCGCTTCGCTCATCATCCGCAGGGCAAAAAACTTGGCCGCCTCTACGTAGGTCGGGTCATTCAGGAGGTTGAGCGCCTGGAGCGGAGTATTCGACCGCGAGCGCCGCAGCGTGCAGGTTTCGCGGAACGGTGCATCGAAGAGTAACATTGCGGGGTGCGGGACGGATCGCTTCCAGTAGGTGTACAGGCTGCGCCGGAAGAGTTCATCGCGAGTGCCGGCGACGTAAACGTTGTACCCACTTCCGGCTGTTACCTGCTCGTACAGGCCCGGAGGGTGATAGGGTCGTACCGAAGGGCCACCGAGGCTGGTGACCAACAGTCGGCTGACGGCCAACGCCTGATCCCGGATGGTTTCCGCGGACAGACGGAACCGCGGGCCGCGGGCCAGCAGGCGATTATCCGGATCGGGTTGATTCGGCTGGGCGGTTTGTTTTGACTCCTGGCGATAGGTCGCGCTGGTGACGATCAGCTTCATCAGCCGTTTCACGTCCCAGCCTGTGCGGATGAATTCCGTGGCCAACCAGTCGAGCAATTCGGGGTGACTCGGCAGGCCGCCTTGTGAACCGAAGTCTTCGCTCGTCATCACCAGGCCGTTCCCGAACGCTTGCTGCCAGAAGCGATTGACCGTGACTCGCGCGGTCAGTGGGTTGGCCGGATTGACCAGCCACTGGGCGAGGCCGAGTCGATTCCGTGGCAGGGATTCGTCCATCGGGGGCAGGGCCGCGGGAGTGTTAGCCGTCACTTGTTCGCCGGGCTTATCGTAGGCGCCCCGCATCAAGACGAATGTCGCGCGGGGTTCCGGAAGTTCCTCCATCACCAAGGTTGTGGGGATTTCCAGTTCGGCGTTGGCGATCTGCTGCTTGAGCGCCTCCGCCTCCGTTTTCAGTCGAATGTATTCTTGGCTTTGTGTAAGTCGAAAATCCAAAAGTTGTTGGCGCTCGCTTGCCGTGCGTTGGCCGGCCTCCTTTTTGGCCAGTTCGATGATCGCGGGCGGGCCCATTAACGTTGTGTCCGCGTCGGTGATCAGCAATCGCCACCGCGAGCCAGCCACGACGGCTTCCAAACCGAGTTGCAGTTGGAGTTGGGCAGTCTTCTCGTTTTCGAGAGGTGGTGCCAGCGTGAAATCGGCATGAACGGGAGGATCGGGTTTGACCGCGAGCGCAACCTTCGTTTGCTCGTTGCCGTCGAGTAACTTGACCGCTTCGGCACTCGGGAGCGAATCCTCAGTAACGATCGCATGGAGTTGTAGCGGCTGATCGTGCTGGACCTTCAGTTCGGTCCATTGGATGGTTTGCTCGGCAGCGGTGGAGGAGCATTCCAGTCGAATCGCCGTGACTCGCCCCGCGGGTAGTTGTGCCACGACTCGGAGTTGCAGAGTGCCGGATTCATTGGGGCTGACGTCGAAAGCTCCAGTGGCCGAGTCGATCAGGGGGGCAGGGTCGCTCCCATCGGCCGCAGACGGATCCGTGCGGTTCCAAATCACGGTTTGGTTTGCCACGCGACCGGCCCAGGCATCGAGTTCGTCGGAGGCTTGCTGATTCAGGAATGTGAGTTGATCGCTTGCGGCTTTCAACCGCGCCCCCAATTCGGCGATTCTGTGTTCGATGCTGGGTGCAGGGAGCTTGATAAAGGGAGGGGCGTTTTGGCGGATCGGGCTGCCGTAGGAGCCCACGCCGCGTTCCGGGACGTTATGGAAAAACGCCTTGAGGGAGTAGAAGTCACGCTGGGTAAAGGGATCGAACTTATGGTCGTGGCAGCGGGTGCAATTGAATGTCTGGCCCAGCCACACGGCCGCGGTGGTTTCGACTCGATCGGCGGTGTATTCGGCCAAGAACTCTTCGGGAATGATGCCGCCTTCTTCGTTCAGCATGTGATTGCGATGAAATCCGCTCGCGATCCGCTGTTCGAGCGAAGCGTCCGGCAGCAAGTCGCCAGCGAGTTGTTCGATGGTAAATTGGTCGAAGGGGAGATTGCGATTGAAGGCGTTGATCACCCAATCTCGCCAGGCCCAGAGTTCGCGGTCGCGGTCGACCTGGTATCCGTTTGAGTCTGCGTACCGGGCGGCGTCCAACCATGGGATCGCCATCTGTTCGCCGAACAGCGGCGAGGCCAGCAGCCGATCGACAACCGTTTCCAGCGCCAGTGGCGAGGCGTCGGAGACAAACGCTTCCACTTCCTGAACCGTTGGTGGGACCCCGGTGAGGTCAAGCGTCAGGCGGCGGATCAGGGTCTCCCGCGTCGCCTCAGGTGATGGGCTGAGCCCCTCATGTTCTAGCCTTGCCAATACGAACCGATCGAGGGCGTTGCGAGGCCAGTCGGTTTGTGCGACCGCCGGGGGAGCGGTCGGGGTGAGTGGCACGAAGGCCCAGTGTTGTTGATATTCCGCCCCTTGCCCGAGCCATTTTGTCAGCAGTTCCTTTTGGCTCTGGGTCAGCTCCTTGCCCGATTCGGCGGGCGGCATCCGCAGCGAGGAATCGGTGGTCAGGATGCGCGTGACCAGCTCGCTGGCCTGGGCGTCGCCCGGCACGATCGCGCCGGCGGCGATCGCGTCGTCACGAGTATCGAGCCTCAGATCGGCTTGGCGATCGTTCTTGTCTGGCCCATGACAGGCGAAGCAGTTGTCTGACAGGATCGGACGGATGTCGCGATTGAATAGGAGTTTGCCTTCGCTGGCGGTATCCTCCGAGCGAGCGATCCCGGTCCAGAAAGCGAGCGACAAGAGGATCGCTCCCGCGGGCATCATTCCGCACGTCGCGCGAGGCCGTTGGTCGTTCTTCATGATGGGATCGGTTTTGGCTGAGGTGCCGGTGGTCAGGTTAGCTTTATCTTTCTGAGGTTCAAGGCGGTGCCGATTACCGAAACGGATCTGAGACTCATGGCGGTCGCGGCGAGCATCGGGTTCAGCAGCAGGCCGGTGATCGGGTACAGCACACCCGCCGCGAGGGGAACTCCGAGTGCATTGTAGATGAAGGCGAAGAACAGGTTTTGTCGAATGTTCCGCATCGTATGGCGGCTCAATCGGATCGCTTTGACGATTCCGCGCAGGTCACCCTGACCGAGTGTAACGCCTGCCGATTCGATCGCGACATCGGTTCCCGTTCCCATCGCTACACCGATATTCGCTTCGCCCAATGCGGGGGCGTCGGTTGTACGATCGACCACACCGAAAACGTGAGCACGGCGATCAGCTCGTCACCCTGTCGCTTTTCGATCGCCAAGGGTTCGCCGCTGATCATCTTAACGGTCCAGGGGCGACATGGACGATGAAAGGGAGGCCACCAACGGAGCGACGGTTGTCTTCGGGCGAGGGCGGCTGGATCGTATTTGCGGGATGCGTGCGGGAAATGATTTCTAAGGCTGGTTGAAGACCGAATTTTGGTTATGGAAATGCAAGCATTGAGTGAGACAGCTTATTCGCCTGGCCCGACGGCCGATTCGGTCCGATCGAGCGATGGTCAGGTCCATGCGGTGCCGGTTGGCTGGTCATTGCTTCCTCCCGGCGATGCGGCGATGACACGCCGGGTGAAGGCGCACGGTGATCACTGGGTAGTACAGGAGAAGAAGGGCCGTAAGCTTTTCTCGCGTGGCGTTTGGGCGCCCACGGCAACCATCGAACGGATCCGGGAAGAACTCGAAAGCGAGCGTTCCACGGAGGCCTTCGCGAACCGTCGCGCTGCTGACGCCAAGCGGCGAGAGCGGGTTCAATCCGAATATGTCGAGGACTTTGCCGGTGCCGTCGTCACCTTCCTCGCCTTCCATCCCGATCACTTGGAGTTGGCGAACGTCGTTGCGCGGGTGGTGACCCAGCACGCCACGCCAGTTGGCAGCGGCACGGTCGCTCGCACGAAACGGATCCCGATCGAGCAACGGGCCGAAGCCGCGGTGATCGCCTGGATGCGGCACCAGACCACCGGTTACGATGACATGGTGATTCCTCGAGTCAAAGGGAAACGGCGGGAGGTCCGGCGGATGTTGGCTCAGCGATCCAAGGAGTTGCTGGCTCGCTACCGTCGTGGCGAACCGATGGGCGTGGCTTGTCCGCTCGCCGCGGCGCTCTCCACTCCGAGCACCCCAGCGTGAACGGCCCCGGAACCGTAACGATACCGGCGGCTCGAATCGGGTGGTGAAGCAGCGGCCGAGGTGGTCTTTGAGGGGGGCTTCGCCGCGGCACCTGGTCTCCTTTCGCTCACGGGTAGTCAAAAGGGTGCATAATGGGATTCGATGGCGGAGTTTGATACCTGCCGAATGCACCTGCTGGACGTTGGGAGCGACATGCCGAAACCATTACTTTTGTCGCCTGAGGGTTGCCGGATAGGTAGGTTTTTCTTTGCCCTGGGAGTGGTGTTCGCATTTTGGGGCATCGCTTCGGGAGAGGATTGGCCGACGTTTCGTCACGATCAACGGCGCAGCGGGCTGAGCGGCGAATCGATCGATGCCGCCCGGCTGGTTGAGGCCTGGCGTTGGCAGTCGGCAATGCCTCCCGTTCCAGCTTGGCCGGACTCGGCACGATGGGATGCCTACGCGGTCTTGGACGGCCTGCGTTCGATGCGAAATTACGATCCGGTGAACCATCCGATCGTGTTGGGCAGTCGGGTGCTGCTCCCCTCCACCCAGGACGATACGCTGCGTTGCTTGGACCTGACGGATGGCAGTGAGCGTTGGCGATTCACCGCCGGGGCGCCGATTCGCATCGCACCGACGGTCTTCCAGGAGAGCCTCTACTTCGGCAGCGATGACGGCTGCGTCTATGCGGTCGACTTGGACGGTAAGTTGCGGTGGCAGGTTCGAGTCGACACCACGGCCGGTTGGTTTTTGAATGACAATCGGATCTGCTCTTTCGCACCGGTGCGAACGGGCGTGCTGATCGATGAAAGGCAAGGCGTTGCGATCGTCGCCGCCGGCATGTTTCCATGGCTCGGGACCGAGTTGGTCGCGTTGCGGCTTGATAGCGGCGAAGTGACATGGCGCCAGAAGCTCGGTAAGGGCTGGACCGTGGAGGGGGCGATGTTGTTGTCCCCGCAGCACATCATCGCGCCGCAGGGGCGGGCCGCGCCACAACTGTTCAACCGAGCGACCGGTGAGTCCATGGGGCCTCTGAAGGAAGGGGGAGGCGGCTCGTTCGTCCTTTTGACCGATGAGGATGAGATTTTTCACGGTCCCGGAAATAAGGGGGGCTGGATTACCCAGTCGCTCGCGACGACGCGTGAAAAGGTGGCTAGTTTCGAGCGAGGAACCGCGGTTGTCGTTGATGGCCAGATCGCCTATTTGCTGGACGGCGAGAAATTGGCGGCCTTTGACCGGAAGGCCGGGAGCATTCGATGGGTGGCCGATTGTGGTTGCCCACATGAACTGATCAAGGTCGGAGAAACCCTGTTTGCGGGTGGTAACGACCAGGTCCGTGGCTATGCGGCGGATACCGGACGCCTGTTATGGGTTCAGCCGGTCGAAGGTCGAGCCATGGGATTGGCTGCCGCCAACGGGCATTTGCTCGTTTCGACCGACCACGGGACGTTGTACGCGTTCACGCCCCGGGGTGAGCCGCAGATCCAGGCCGCGGATGACACAGTCGGGCGGTTCGATGCGGCGTTCGGAAAACTCGTGCCGGCGCCTGATCCGGGACAAGTCGATGATGAGCACTTGCTCGATCGCTGGGCCTTTCATGCGGAGCGTGTGGTGGGTCTGGGTCCCAAGAAGAACCAGTTGCATGTCAAGACTTTGGTTCCCGGAGGAGGTCGCGGCAGCGATGCGCCCCTGACGCGAAATGCGAAGATTGTCCAAGCCGGTACGGAACAGGCATTGTTACTGGACGGGCTAACGGATTCGATGGTCGCTGCCGACTACAAGACGGTGCTCCGTCCGACCGAGCAAATCACAGCGATGGCCTGGGTCCGCATCGATCTCGCGATTCCTTGGGGAGGCCTCCTGTCGATGTCTCAGGACAACGGCGACTTCGAGAAAGGTTGGATTCTGGGTTATCGTGACGATCGGTTCGGGTTTGCGGTCAATGCCGAACAGGGGCCGGATCGTTTGACCTGGGTGATGTCGGATGGCTCTCGGTTTGTCCCGGGGGCATGGCACCTGGTTGCGGGGACTTACGATGGCAGCGAAGCGAAGTTGTACCTCGATGGTCAGCAAGTCGCGGCGTCACCTGATCAGCGGGGTCCGCTGCAGTATCCGCCCGCCGCACCGTACATCGTGGGTTCTTATCGGGATGATGATGAGCATTTCTTTGCCGAAGGCATGCTGAATGAGGTTCGGTTGTATGACCGGGCCTTGAGTGCCGATGAAATTCGAGACTTGTATGCTGAAAAGTCGGATCGCTTTCCCGGTCCGGCATCCGAAATCGAGTTGGCGTCGCGTAGCCAGTACCGAGGCGCTATCTCGTCCGATCTCACCCGCGGCCCGGTTATCGACTTTCCGCAGTCGGAATCCGCCAGAATTCGTTGGTGGACCGAAACTCCTCAGCTGACGCAAATCGAGCTCCAAGGACATGCTTATTCCAGGGCTCGGCTTCACCTGCCCGACGCTGCGGTACCGACTCAGGAGCATGTCGCGATCGTGGAGCCGATTCGACATCATGAGGTTCTCAAGTTTCGCATTGACCATCAGGTCAGTGGTCAATCGCGGCAGACGGGTTGGTTCGAGTGTGATGGGCATTTCGATTTCAATCGCCACCGCCTGAAGCCTGCCGACTTGCCTGCCGCTTGTGAGACGCAGGCGAGGCGACTGCTCGACTTAACGGGCCATCGGGAACCACGTGGGCTCGGGTTGGTCGTCGGTGTCGGGGACGAGGGAAGATTGGCGGAAGCGATCGCTCGAGTCGGGGGTGTCGATATCGTCGCGGTGGACTCGGACCCGGATCGTGTGCGACGCGCACGACAGAGATTGATCGATGTGGGCATTTATGGTCGCGCGGTTTCGGTTCGGCTGATCGCGAACCCCGCGGATATCGGGCTGCCCGAACGCACGGCCGACTTTTTGATTGTTGACCCGGCGGCTGAGCTATCGGGGCTGTTGCGTAGCATTCCCCTCAGGGTGTGGTTGGGCAGGGTTCAGCCTGGAGGACAGGCGTTATTGCCCGAGGCAGCGTGGGGGGCAGAGGCGATGGAGGCGGCAGGCATGCTGCCAATTGACCCGGTCGCAGACTTGCAACCGTCCGAAGTAATCTGGCGCTACTTCGCGCCGCAACCCGAGGGATCCGCACCCTGGACTCACATGTATGGCGATGCCGCGAACACCGCATTTGCCGGTGAAAGCCTGTCGGGGGTGACCAAACAGGATGAACTGCGGGTCGTTTGGGCGGGGCGTCCGGGTCCGCGTTATCAATCGGACCGGGGCAATCGCAAACCGGCGCCGCTGGCCGCCGGCGGTCGTTTGTACATGCAAGGTTTGCGACGGCTGATCTGTCTCGATGCCTACAACGGCACGATCTTGTGGGGGCTGGAGTTGCCCGAGGCATTGCGGTTCAACGTCCCTAGGGATTGTTCGAATTGGTGTGTCGACGATCAGTACGTTTATGTCGCGACTGCCGGGCGCTTGTTGGTCATCGATGGCGTTCGTGGTGAGTTGCTGGAGCAGCGGGACGTCATCGACCCGAGGCAGGCCGATTGGGATTGGGGGTTCCTCGCCCGTGAGCAGGATCTCGTGATCGGGAGTGGCGTCAAGAAGGGAAGTGCGTTTACCGACTTTTGGGGTGCGGAGTTCTGGTACGATTCGCTCGATGGAGAGCAAGCGAAGAAGGTTTGCTCCGACTTCCTTTTCGCCACTTATCGCGATACTGGGGATCCGATATGGCGATTTGAAGAGGGTCTGATCATCAATCCCACGATCACCCTTGCCGATGGCAAAATATTCTTCTTGGTTTCGCGTGATGAGGCATTGAGATCTCAGCCAGGCAGACGGCTGGATGGACCCGAGTTTTGGGCAAGCCTTCATCTGGTCGCGCTCGACGCGGCGACGGGTGATAAGTTGTGGGACGTACCGGCACGTCCGATGGAAGGTAAGTCGGCGATTTATTTGGCCGCGGCGGATGGAAAGTTGGTGTTGACGACCAGCAAGGATGGGGCGTTCGGTGTGTATGCGATGGACATGGCCGATGGAAAATCGATCTGGCGCGGCAAGTTCGATTGGGAAGTCGATCATCACGGCAAGCACCTCTCACGGCCCGCGGTCGTCGGCGGCAAGATTTATCTCAGGCCGTTGACCTTGGATCTGGCGACTGGCGGGGTGTTGTCGCAAAGCTTTCCGGCTGGCCATCAGTGCGGAACCTATACGGCCAGCCGTGACGCGTTGTTTTTGAGAGCCGGCGAATTGGCGGTTTGGGATCGGCTATCGGGAGATTCGAGCCGCTGGGATCGGGTTCGTCCCGATTGCTGGATTTCGACGATCCCAGCCCTGGGCATGTTGCTTTCGCCCGAGGGAGGAGGAGGTTGCTCCTGTGGCGGTTGGATCGAAACGTCGATGGGGTTCGCCCCGATCACCAGCAAGGATTGAATCAGCCATGCACCGATTGGGCTGGAGAACCTACTGCGTATTCGTCGGGCTTTGCTTCGTTCCGACGACGATCGTGTGGGCGTGCCGATATACGGTTCGGGACCTCGGGTTTGTGGAATTGCGGGGGCCTGAGTATTCGCTCAATCTGGCCGTCGCGACCGAGGCAGATCCCGAGGAATACGTACTCAGGACTGAAGGTGAAGATTGGCTGCGCCGATTGGCAGCGGAACTGAGCAATTCCAACGTTCGCTGGGGGTTCATGGAGCCTCCGCCCGTGGCGGAGTCAGCACCACCCGAGCTTGCAGGTCAAAGTGCCGCGACGGATGAATTGCCGTCCGCACGCCGTTTTACGGCCACGCTGGTCGATCGCCAGGGACGGAGATTGCGATTGCGGGCGTCGGGTCGGATCGATGATTCGAAACGAAGTGACAGTGATCGACCGGTCGCGCCGATCGATTCATGGGTCCGCTTGATCTTTTCTCCGACGCGGGATGTGTTGTCGCGCGAGGAGTTCGAAACCTTCGCGTCGATCGTGGTCGTCGAAGGGAGCGACCAGGCGAGCAACCAACAGGCTTGGAAGATTGCGAATCAAGCTGCGTTGGCGATTCGCAAAGTCGAGCCGATGTTGCCTCGACCGATTGCCGTTCCCGTTCGCACGCTGAGAGTGGAATTGGACCAGCGTCTTGCCGATCCGGTGTTGATTTGGGGGCTAGGATTGGAGCCGCAAGCGGAACCGACGAAAGCGATTCTGGCCGTGGTTTACGGCCGAGGGCGTCTGGCCGGTCCCGTGATGGTCGGCGATGCGATCGAACTGCGTGAGACCTTGGTACAGTTGTCGCTAGTCGGCGAATCGTGTGAGTGCGAAACGGATCGCGGTTGGCTCGATGAGCGGGTCCTGCCTCATCGATCGGTCAGAGGTGAACGCGAGCGGGCTTCACAGGCGTTGGGGTTCGATCCGGAAAGCCCGTTGGTGCGAGCCGAAATGATTCGGATCGTATCACAAGGACCGAAAAGCCCTTCCCGACCGCTGACGGCCGCGCCGACCGGCAGCGACAACGCGACAGTCGCTACGGCGAATGCGATCGAGCGCTGGCTGCTCGGATACAGCGAAGCGGACCTGCGTGCCTATGCAGACGCCGATTCCGATTCCGGTTTACTTGGACCCCCGCCCACCGATTTGAGCGTGCCCAACATCGTCGCCAAACCGCTTTCAAAGGTCCGTTCCCAGGTCATTCAAGGCGAGGGTTGGGAGTTCGACGAGGACGCCGCTGCAACCGTCGTCACGGGACAGACGGACTCGTCACAACCGAAACCTGTGGCGGTTTCGCTAGGGCCACACCCGGCGGGTCTGGACCTGAGCGAGCAGGAGACGCTGCGTGTGGCAAGGGACCAGGCGGCGGCCCAGCCTTCCGGTGGCATGGTTTCCGAGGCGCGGAATCCGCGGACGTCGCCGCTGGTCATGTCCGCGGTCGCGTCGTTAGCCATTTTGCTCGGGTTGTCGTTGCTGGTCGCTCGGCTCGCATGGCATCGGAACGCGATGTGAACATTCTTGCGATCGTCACCGCGGAGATTCGCTATCGCCTGCTCGCTTCGATCGCGATGGTGGCGGTCGTCATGGCATCCGCGACGACGGTCTTCTTTTTTTATTGGCTTTCGGAGTTAGCCGCCGAGCGGACGCGGGTCATTCAGCGTGATCTCGGTTTGAATCTGCGAATTTTGCCGGCGGAGGCCGATCTGGAGTCGTATTGGATGAAGGGCTATGCCGACGGGGTGATCGATCAGTCCTTGTTGACCACCGTACAGCAGCAAGAGGTTGCCAATCGACTGGTGCCGATGTTGCAGCGAACGGTTCCCTGGGGCGACGGTGAGGCGATCCTGACCGGTATCGGTGAAGAGATTTTTGTGCGCGGAGAATCGCTGAAGCCTGTCTTCGGCGGGTTTGGCGACACGGTCGGTGAATTGACACTGGGTGCGATCGCTGCCGGTAAACGCCGACTGATCGAAGGGGATCGTGTGACGGTGTTAGGACAGGAGTTCTTGGTGAAACGTGTTCTGGCGCCGTCCGGCAGCATCGACGATATTCGCGTGTATGGTGACCTGTCCATGGTTCAGTCGCTGCTTGAGATGCCCGGCAAGCTCAATGAGATCCGGGCCTTGGAATGCGAGTGCGGTGAAGATGTCGCGGATCCCGAAGCCTGGATTCGTGAAACGCTGGAGCCGCTGCTGCCGGGGACTCAGATCGTTCGTCAAGATCGGTTGGCTGAGACGCGGCGACGGCAACGGATCATGGCTGACCGCATGACCACGGCGGTGACTCCGGTATTGATCTTCTTCACCTCCCTTTCCGTCGCGGGCTTGGCGTTCATCAACTGTCAGCAGCGTCGCGGCGAGATCGGACTGTTCGTGGCGGTCGGGATGAGTGCGGCGCGAATCGGTTCGATTATCGCGACCAGGGCGGCGCTGCTCGGTGGGGCTGGGGGAGTATTGGGCGTCATGGCAGCCTGGATCTTGGTTGACCAGTTGGGTGAGTATTTCGTCGGCACCGGCGCGGGTCGAATTCCGCTTCAAGGATTGCACGGGCTGCTGGGCGGATTGCTGGGAAGCCTAATCGCCTTTTGTGGTGCGTTGGTGCCCGCCGTGTTGGCCGCCAAGTCGGATCCCGCCACCACGCTGCCAGGAGATTGACCGCCGATGGAACCGATTCTGCTCGAGTGTGAGCAATTGACTCGCGAGTTTCCGACTTCTGGGAAATCGGTCCGGGTGGTCGATGCTGCAGCTTTGCAGGTTTCGCGGGGGGAAATGGTCGTGATTCGAGGGGCCAGCGGCAGCGGCAAGACGACGCTGCTGATGATGGCGGCCGGGATGCTGCGGCCAAGCGCAGGGTTGGTTCGCGTCCTGGGGCAAGACCCTTACCAGATGTCCCCTGATCACCGATCGCGGTTGCGAGCGACCTCGATCGGCGTCGTGCTGCCGATGTTCCACCTTTTGCCTTATCTCGACGCCGCTGACAATGTCGCGTTGGGTTATGTCGGCTCGCACGGTCGAACCGAGGCGACGAAGCTATTGTCTTCCATGGGCCTCGGCGAACGGGTGCGGCAATTGCCCGATCGGATGAGCGCGGGTGAGCGCCGTAGGCTGATGGTTGCCCGAGCGATGTTGCATCAACCGCCCTTGGTACTGGCCGATGAGCCGACCGCCAACTTAGATTCGGCGAATGTCGATCAAATCACTGGGTTGCTGCGGGAGGTCAAAATGCGGGGCGGGGGAGTGCTCGTGATCACACACGAATCACCGGCACGATTTGACGCGGACCGGATCTATCAAATGCGTGCCGGGCGGTTGGAGCCAGTGACCGACCCAGATCTAGTCTGATTCAGGCGATCGCCGGCCCCGTGGGGTTCGGCAGACTGCCGTCCGGTCGCGTGTCATCAGTCCGGGTGTGGACGAGCGAGTAGACGCAGGGAACCAAGATCAGCGTCAGAAGGGTGGACACGACCATGCCACCGAGCAACGCGCGGGCCAGCGGGATCATCGCCTCGTCGCCAGGCCCCAGATGGAATGCCAGCGGCAGCATCGATGCCACCAGTGTCAGGGAGGTCATCAGGATCGGTCGCAAGCGGACCTGCGCCGAGGCGAACGCCGCTTCCCGGGCCGAAGCGCCCAACTCGCGACGTCGGTTTGCGAATTCGACCAACAGAATTGAGTTATTGACGACGACCCCGATCATCATCAACGTCCCCATCAGCGATTGGATGTTCACATAGGTGTCGGTAACGTAGAGCACGACGAGGACGCCGCCCAAACCCAAGGGGACGGCGAGCATGATGATCAGCGGGTCGATGAAGGATCGAAATTGGGCCATCAGGACCAAGTACACCAGTGCGATGGCGACCAGCAAACCCAATCCGAGCAAGCTCATGCCGGAGCGCATCGTCGTCACGGGGCCGCGGATCGTCACCGAAGTACCGCTTTCGAATTCCAATTCGGCAATTACCCGTTCGACATCACGTGCGACGGAACCGAGGTCGCGATCCCGGATGTTGATGTACACGTCGTTGACGCGAGCGATGTTGTAGCGAGCGATTTCGGCCGGAATCGTTGTCCGCTTGACCGTGGCGATGTTAGCCAGTGGGATCGTGATCGGACCTTGAGCGGTGCTGAGCGAGAGCGGGATGTTGCGGATCTCGTCAAGCGAACGGAAAGCATTGCTCTCGTATTGGACGCCCATGAAGAAATCGACGCCCGACTTGGGATCGATCCAGATCGTCGGTGAATAGCCGACGCTCGAGCCGAGCGAGGTCAGGATCGTTTTCGCGACTTCATCCTGGTCGAGTCCCAGATACTTGGCGCGCGTCCGGTCGACCTGCACATCGAATTGTGGGTATTCGAGTGCTTGCGCGATTTGGACATCGACCGCACCGGGAATTGGCTCGATCGCAGCCACGATCCGTTCCGCGGCGGCGCGGCACTTTTCCAAAGTGCCCGCGGAAACTTGGACATTGATCGGCGTCGGCACCCCTTTGTTGAGCGCCATGTTCACGATCCCCCCAGAAACGAACAGGAATTGCTCCATCGGATATTCCTTTTCCAATCGTTCACGAAGGCGGTCGATGTAGTCGCGAGTGCTGGTTCGCCTACCGGTCCTCTTCAGATTGACGATCAGGTAAGCCGTATCGGGACCCGAGTTTGAACTCAGGATGGTCGAAAATCCCGCGCCTTTGCCGACAGGCAATCCGATGTTCGCGATGACGGTATCGATCTCTTCTGGCGGGATGACCTCAGCGATCGATTTCTCCAATCGTTCGACCAGCCGTTCGGTCTCGATCAGTTCCGTTCCCGGCAACGTTTTGAGTCGTAACTCAAAGGTTCCCGCGTCAACATCAGGAAAAAGTTCGGTCCCGAGCAGCGGCCAGAGTAGGAACGATCCGCCAACCCCGACCACGATCACGACCGTGACCAGCGCGGGGGCATTCAGTGCGGCGGCCAGCACTCGACCATACAGCCCCTGGGGACGGACTTGCCGCGGGTCGTCGTCCGCCGGAATCTGTTTGTCACCGGCGCGCGGACGAATGAAGCTGGCGCAAAATGCGGGAACGACCGTCAGGGCCAAGATGTACGACGCGGCGATGGTAAACGTTGCGGCCAGCGAGAGCGGCGTAAACAGGTACTGGATCATGCCGGTCAGAAAGACCGCTGGAAGGAAAACGGCGAGGGTTGTGAGTGTTCCCGCGAGGATGGCACCGGAGACTTCCGCGGTGCCATCGCGGGCCGCATCCAGTTGTGATTTGCCCATTCGCAGGTGTCGAATTACGTTCTCGACAACGACGATGCCCGCATCGACGACCGTTCCGATCGCCAGCGCGATCCCGCCCAGGGTCATCACGTTGATGGTTTGGCCGGTGAAGGCGAAGCCGAGCCCGCCGATCAAGATCGCCAACAGGATCGTGGCGACGATGATCAGAGTTGGCAAGAAACGCCGCAAGAAGACCACGACGACTAACGAAACCAGAATCGCCCCCATGCCGACTTGGTTCAGCAGGTTTTGCATCGCGTCGCGAATGTACTGAGACTGATCGGACACGAGCGTGACTTCGGTCTCCTGGGGGATATCACCCCGTTCCTTCATCAAGGGGATCTCGCGCGCGATGCCTTCATAAATTCGATCGACCACCTCGATCGTGTTCTCGCCAGGTTCGCGTAGCAGCGGGCAATAGACGCTTCGCCGACCATTCACGCGAACGATGTTGTACTGAATCGCCGCGTCATCCACGACTTTGGCGACGTCGCGAATGAAGATCGGTCGGTCGTCACGTACGGAGATCGGGATGGCACCGAGTTGCTCGGGATTCGGCAGGGTGTTGCGGGAGTGAATCTGATAATCGATCCCAGCCATCCGGGCGGTACCAGAAGCCATCACCAAATTCGACTTTTGAAGCGCATCGACCACATCGGCGGCGCTGACGTGATAGGCCCTTAGCTTGTTGGGGTCGACATAGACCATCATCTGACGAAACTTGCCCCCGAAGGGGTGGGGGATTTGCACACCTTTGAGTCCACCCATCTTGTTGCGGACGGCGTAATAGCCGATCTGGTAGAGTTGGGATTCGGTCATCCCTTCACCCGAGATCGCCGCCAGGACGACCGGCAGGTTGGCGGGCTCGCTGCGGAGCGTGAACGGCCATTCGATCCCTGGCGGCAGGTGAAACATGTCGCTGGCCTCGAGGTTGACGATGTCATTCATTGCCGAGCTGGGATCGGCGCCTGGCTGAAAGAAAACCTTGATGACGGCAGCGCCGGGAACGGTGCGGGATTCTTGGTGTTCGATCTTGCCGGCCAGGGTGAGCGCGCGTTCCACACGCGATGTGACCGACATTTCCATGTCGAGCGTGGGCAGACCAGGGTAAGAAAAAAAGCTGACGACGACAGGTTCTTTGAAATCAGGCAGGATGTCGATCGTGATCCGAGGGATGACCGCCGCGCCGAGCAGGCAGAGCGCGATCGCCGCCGCTAGGACGGCGAAGCGATTGCGGAGCGAAAACAGGATCAGGCTCATGGGTGATGTTTCGACTGAAGCTACGCGAACGGAACGAACTGCGAGGAGGGGCGACCGGTCGGAGCGGTTCAATCGGCCATGTTGAGAACCTCGATGCGGTCACCGTTACGAAAGCGTCGCAAGTGGGCGTCGATCACCCGTTGGCCTGGCTCCAAGCCCGCCACCACCTCGATCGTTTCGCCGTCATCGATGCCGGTGTCGATGTTGAGAACGGAGACCGTCGAGTCGCTTTCGATGACGTAAACGAAGGCTTTGCCCGCTTCGTCAAATCGAATCACTCGTGCGGGTAAAGTCCCGGCTGCTATTTTCGCGCCTAGGCGAATCGTCGCTTGACCGAACATTCCGGGCAAAAGTTTACGGCCAGGGTTATCGAGTTCCGCTTCGACCAACAGCGTCCGGCTTTGGCGGTCTAGGCTACCCGAGTCCCGTGTTACCGTCGCGAATAACGGGGGCTCATTAGCAAAAAAGGGGAAGCTCAACGTGACGGCGTCGCCTCGTTTCAGGTACGCCGCATCGACTTCGGGGAGCGGGATGTGGACGCGTAAACGATCAATTTGGCTGATCACGTAGAGCGCTTGGCCAACGCCAACTTCGCTATCCCGCCGGACCAAATCGCCGACTTCGATCGACCGCTCGGTCACAACGCCAGCGAACGGCGCACGGATCGTGGCATAGCCGATCGCGGCGTCCAATTCCTCCAGCTCGGTTTGGGCGACCAGGGTATCGGCCGAAGCGGCGACGAGATCGGACTTTGCCGAGCTCAATTTTGCTTCGGAAACCGCGACGTCGGCCTCTGCCGCCAGAATCGCAGAGGTCACGGCGTCGACATTGGCTTGTTGGGAATCGAGTTGCATGCGGACTTCGTCCAACATGCGGCTTTGCAATGATTGCCGTTCGACTAGGTCTTCTGTCCGATCGAATTCGGCCTTGGCTGCTGCCAGCGTCGCTTCGGCTCGGTCTTGTTCGGCTTGGGCCTGCGCTAGCTTGGCCACCATGGCGCGAAGTTCCGCCTCGGCTAGTCTGATCCCGGCTTCGGCCTGCTTTTCATGAGCCTCGTAGCGTGCGATCCGCGCTTCCTGGATCAAGCGTCGCTTGTTCAATTCGGGAATCGCGATAACGGCCAAAACGTCGCCCGCGTCGACCACGTCGCCGATGTCGCCAATTCGTTCCTGGACATAGCCAGTCACGTTGGCACGGATCTCGGCCCGCTGGAAGGCATGAATGGTCGCTGGCTGAGTCGTTGTGCGCTCGACCTCCGTCTGAGCTAGTTGGACCGCCTTCACTGGGGTCACTTTGGTCGCGGCGGGGATCGCGGCGGTTGGATCCGTACCCGCACACCCCAGCAGGATGATCGCCAGCGGGACGAGCGAGCTAGCTAAGATCCCGAATCCCGGCAGGGCTCGGTTGCGGGAGCGGAGAGGATTGGGCTGGGCTTTCATGAGCATTTCGTCTTCTTGTTCGGCAAAGGCGTTCTCGCCCTTCACGCCTCATGGCCCGCAAGGTCTGCCTAACGCGGAGTTTTTTTGCGATCCACCCACTCATTTTAGTCCCTGCAACGCGATTGGCCGGCACCGAATTTGTATCCGCTAGTCGTTTTCAGGAATTCGAGTCACGCCCGCATAATCGGCAGACGAATGACAACCGATGGAGCCGATGCGATCGGCCGAAAGCGGAGGAGCCCGTTTCGCGATACCATCCCTTCAATCCGGCGCGATCTCGCATGATTCGTCTCCCTTGGATTTTTGTCCTGTTGGTATGCACAGGCTGCGCAGGACGTGAGGGGAGCCATGGCCGCTGGGCAAAGCTCGCGGCAGAACCCTCTGCGTTGGGGCAACCTGATCAGCCGCAATCGGCGGAGCCCCTCGTTGTGGGCAATGATTCGGCCAAAAATGATTCGGCAACAATTGCTCAAGTCGTTTCCCTCGAGCCGGTTGCGGCGCTGGAGTCCGACGCCCCAGGGTTGGAGTCGCCTGGGCAAATCATGAATCCTGCGGTTGCCGAACCGGTTCAAGCGGCATTGACGAAATTGCAGGCCGAATTGCCGATGGTGCCCCTCTCCGCGGCCGTGGTTGAAGGGTCGATCGCCTCGCCTTCGGACCAAGTTGATCGGGAGGAGGCTGTAGTTTCGTCCCCGCCAGAGGCCACATTCAGCGAGGGGTACGAACGTGAGTCCCTGAAGATCAATTTACCCACGGCTCTCGCCATGATTGGAGGGCAGCACCCCGCGGTGGGAGCCGCCCGCTGGCGGGTACAGCAGGCTTACTCGCAGTTGGATCAGTCGCGGGTACTGTGGCTGCCGTCGATTCAGGGTGGCTTTCACTTTAGCCGCCATGACGGAAATATTCAGGCTAGCGACGGTAGCATCCTGGATGTCAATCGGTCTTCGGTTCAGTATGGCTTGGGTGTCGGCGCGGTAGCCGCGGGGCCGATCCTACGACCAGGCCTGAACGCGCAGTTCCACTTGGCGGACGCCATCTTTCAGCCCCGGATCGCCCGCAATCAGGCCTGGGCCGCTGATCACGCGGCAGCGGCGACGCTGAATCGGCAACTGCGGGATGTGGCGGTCGCCTACTATCAATGGCTGGATGCGCAGCAAGGCTTGCGAATTCTCGAGGCGACGCTGCAACGAATGGAGGGGTTGTCCAAGCTGACAGACGATTTTGCCGAGACCGGCCAGGGCTTGCAGGCGGACGCGGACCGTGTGCGAACGGAGTTGATTCTGGTTGAAGATCGTTTGGTTGACGGCCGTGAGCGAATCGATGTCGCGTCGGCTAGGCTGATCGAATCGTTAAGCGTCTCCTACAGCAGCCAACTCGAGCCAATGGACCTGACGGTTCTACCGCTAGAGTGGGTCGCAGCGGAGAGCGAAGACGGCAGGCTGATCAGCACGGCGTTGCTGATGCGTCCGGAGCTGAAAGAATCCCAATCTTTGGTGGCGGCGGCCTGCGAGCAGTACGAACGTCAGAAGTACGCGCCGCTCGTCCCTAGCTTGGTACTCGGATTCAGCAGCGGCGAGTTTGGTGGCGGTGTTGGCAACCAGTTGTCGAATGTCGAAGGCCGCTACGATCTGGATGCGATGATGGCCTGGGAACTTCGCAACTTGGGTGCGGGCGAACACGCGGCCCGGCGGCAAAGTTCCGCGCGGGTGCAGCAGGCGAAGTTTGAAAAGCTGCGGATGCTCGATCAGGTTGCGCGCGAAGTCATGGAGGGACACGCCCAAGTTCGGCGGCGAGCGGAGCGGGTCTCGATCACGCGGCGGGCGATCGCGTTGGCCGAATCCTCGTACGAACGGAACCTGAGTCGGATTCGCGACGGCGAAGGTTTGCCGCTGGAGGTGCTGCAGTCCGTCCAGGCGTTGGAACAATCGCAACGGGCTTATCTGCGGGCGGTCATCGATCACAATCGCTCCCAGATCGAGCTGCAATACGCCCTTGGGTGGCCGGAGGACGTGGTGCGCTAAGCGTTCGAATATGCCGGGTGCGCACGCGTCGGTGCTTGGGTTCACGTCACGACCGGAGGGTGCGAGTTCGACGCCTCGTTCCCTGGCGGAGCGGTTAGCAGGCCGTGACGATTTCGAGCAACTCGATCGCCGGTTTGCCGTCGCAGATGATGCGGGCCGTACGCCCATACACGGTCGAGCCCAACGAAACCCGCAGGAAGTCGGCGAGGGCTGGACCGGCGGTGACTCTCCACAACGCGATCCGCTCCACTTGCCGAAAGACGTCGTGGCGAATCAGCACTCGCCCGAGAGGCAATTGCTTTGCGCGGATCTCGGCCCAAACGTCGGGATGAAACTGATCCGGTCTCAAGCGGACAATGCCGTATTGAACGACTGCCCCCGTATCTTCGCGACTCAGCAGGATCTCACGGGCGTACCAATCGTCGAATTCCTGAGACCGGATAACGTGAACGGTGACTGGCGAGCCATGAAAGGCTTCCACCGTGATCGTCATGTGAGCATCATGGTCGAGCAGTTGCCGCGGGCTTGCGGGCAGCGAATCCGGTGGCACTTGGGTGAACGTCGCGAGCGTGTCCGGGTCGGTCGGGTAAAACAACCTGACCAAGGCCGCAAGATCGACCGTATCGGTCGGCTGGGAAGAATCGGATAGCGACGCCATCAGTCTCTCGACTCTGCGGCCTGGGTGATCGGCAAGCCGAATGAGACGAATTGCGGTGCGGGGGCAGCGGTCTCCCCGGAGGGGTTTCGCTGGAGCACGGTATCGATCAAGAAATAAAAGAGTCGCCGGAGCGGTTCGGGAGTGATTGAGTCGGCGACCGCTTCCGCCCGGTCCTGGTGTTTATCGACCAGCCGCCGCGCGGTTTCGAAGACCTCTGCCTTCTGATAGAGCCGACGAACGGCGGCGATACGGTGGGAGTCCTCCAGGGGGCAGTCCGTGGAGATCAGTGACATCAGTTCATCGCGGTCAGTCGCATCGAGTGTTTCCAAGGCGAGAGCCAGAAGCAAGGTAGGGCGACCGCCCAGAACGTCGCCGGCAGCGGCGACTTTGTTTGCCGAGTCGCCGTTCCAATCGTCCAAGTCATTGAGAATCTGGAAGGCGACGCCCAGGTTACGGCTGAAGACGCGAATCGCTTCGACGTAGGGGGTGATGTCGGTAGCCAGACGAATCCCGCTGAAGAGTGCCGCTTCGAATGCCGGCGAGGTCTTGAGGGCGTAGATTTTGAGGGCATCCAGAGGCTTGAGCGATTTGTCGCGCGAATCACGCCACATCAATTCCGCCCCTTGGCCCTCCGACAATCGGAGGTGAGCGTTGGCCAGGCAGTCCAGGACGTCGATTCGCATTTGGGGGTCAAAGCGGCGATCGTTGTCGATGCGTCCGCTCAGCAAGCGATAACCCAGTCCGATCAGATAATCCCCCACGTTGATCGCGGTCGCGTTGCCGAACCGGCAATGGACCGAAGGCTGGCCGTAGCGGAAGGCGTCGTTGTCCTCGATGTCGTCATGGACGAGGCTGGCCTTGTGAAAGGTTTCGATGCTCATCGCCGCGCGGCGGACGGTCGGCGGGATCCGTAGGCAGGTCTCGGCGCCATCGGCACCGGTCCCAAGGTCTCCGGTCAACGCATCGTAAGCGGCCAGCGTGATGAACGGGCGGGAGTGCTTGCCGCCGCGAGCCAGGAAGTCGTACGCGATGTGTTCGGTCGCGGCGATCGGGTCGAGGTTCGCGATCGATTCGGCATCGACCGCCGTCGCTTGGAGGGGGGCTTTGTCGCGAACGCGAGGCGCGAAACTGTCGATCGAATCCGGATCAAAAAGTTCGGCGGCGGTCCGCATCAGATGGATGTAGGATCGCGTTTCCTGCCGGGCGGCGACGTGAGGGGTGCGGACCATCTGGTCGACCCACGCTTCGTCGACCTTCGTGTTGCGACAATCGTCGCTCAACAGCGGAACGGCCATGCAAGGGATGCCGGCGAGTAAGATTTTGTCGATCGCTTTCTCGAGCACGTTGAGGCAAGCGACACCGACGACCGCGTCGACGTAACCGCCGATGATGATCTTCATGACCACCGGCGAGCCTTCGGCAACCAGCACGCGATAACCCATCTCCTCGGCCGTGCCACGGAAGTCCGCGATGCTGCAGGCACCGCATTGCTTGCAGTTCATCCCGAACTGGTCATATTCGGCCGGGCAGCCTTGCGCGTGCTTCAGGCAGTGTGGCAGCAGGAACAGACGGCGTTCGGGGGGGACCGCGGCAACGGCATCCCGCCAGAACTCGCTGCTGAGGACCACCATCACCCAGCCCAAATATCCTTCCGGCATTTCCATGGAGGAAAGCAGGTCACGTGACGTGGCCTCCAGTTCGTCCTTGGTCATCGGTTTGGAGCGGTCGAGGCCGGCGGCGACTTGGGCGCAACGCTGGCGAATTTGCTCACGAAGCCCCAGCGTCGGCGGGACCAACTTGAGATGGCTGGTGGCTCGGCGGCGACGGCGCGTGGCCGAACCCTCTGGCGATGGTTCGGCATCCGAAACCGCCACGGCGGGGGGCGCGATCGACAAAGCAGGATCTCGGTTGGAGTAACGACGGGTGAGGATTTCGAAGGCTCGAGTATCCCCGACTGGTTGAGCTGACTTCGAACGTCATCCCGCCGGGGATATCGGTCGCCGGTCAGCGATATCGGCAGGGTTAACTGGCCTGCGAATCACGATTTTCGTTGCTGGGTGGGAAGCACCGCAACGCGGCACCGAGGGCGGCCATGGGGAGGACGACCGGATACAACTTTTCGTGATACCAAAGTTTCGCGAAGTAGAACCCGATCGGCCATGGATCTCGGTGCTGTCGTGAAACGACGGCATCGGTCAAAAAACGGACGCCTAGCAGTATAGCCTCTCGGCACAGACGTTCTCTAGTTGACCTCGATGGTTCGTCCAGGAACGGGGGGGGGGCGATAGCCCGTTGGTCGGACGCAATCCCAGGGCCAACCGCTCCGGACCGCCGGTTCCGCATCATCGCGCGGGCGAAGGCCACCAAGGCTTCCACCGCGACGGCTGTCTCCTCGAGGCTGGATCGGGGCGTCCGCGACGGCCCGCCACCCCAGCCCCCGTCGGAATTTTGCTGCTCGATCAGGAAGTCGGCCGCGCTGGCCGCAGCCTCTTTCATCGAAGGAAGCTCGGCGATCCCGAGCAAAACGCGTCCGGAGCCGTAGATCGGGTTTTCCTCGTCCGGATGATCCTGATTGCCAAACCAGAGCGGAGTCCAGTGTCCATCGCTCTTTTGGCTGCGCCGTAAAAATCGCAGGCCGTTTTGGCAGGCCGTTTGGATCCGACGCGCATCGGCGGGGACTATCGCGATCCGCTCGGCCGCCTCGAGCGCGCGGAGCAGATGGGCCGTCAAATCAGTGCTGCTCCGATCAAAAGGCAACTTGCCCCAACCTCGACAAAAGGTGGGTAAGCCGCCGTCACGATTTTGCAGGTTGAGCAACCAGGACGCCCCGCGAGCAACCGCGGCTTGCGCTGCGGTCATGCGCGCGGGATCGTCGATTTGCGTGAGGTATTGATCGATCGCGAGGATTGCGGCTGGGGTGTCGTCGCCATCGGGTACCGCACCCGAATGGTCGGTCCAGCCCCACCCGCCGGGGTCCGCGCCGGTGAACGGATGCCGCTTTTGGTGTTGGCAGCCCAGATGCCAGTCGATCAGAGACGGTGTCGCCCACGACCCGTCGTCGCTCGGGTCCTGAGCCAGGGCATGGATGGCTAGTGAGGTTACCCAGGTCGCGAGATTGGTGTCGATCGGCCAAGATCCTTCGGTTCGGATCGAGGCCGTGATGAACTCCATGCAGCGGATCGCCACCGGGTGTTGTCCGCGACCGCTCGCCGCCAGGCTCATCAAAACGAACGACGTTAGCGGCGTGGCTTCGAGATAGCCGCCGCTGTCGGGTTGCATTCGTTGCAGTACCCGCATCGTCGGGGCCACGGCCAGCGACCGAATCTGTCGGAGTGGCCACCAGGTACGAGGGCCGCGAAAGTGATGCACTTGGCCGATGGCAACTAAGGCCGGAATCGCGTAGCTGACGACCGGCATTTGCAGAAAACGGTACATCGACCCCGGAAATACCGCCGCCTCGAAGGGCAATCGCGGGACGATCTTCCAATCGACCAAGCCGGCGATCGCCAGGTTGGTGAGGATCGGGACGACGAATGTTTTGTCCTTGCCATAGCGCCGCCTTAAGCCGTCCAGTCCCCCGGCGGACGCGATGTAGTCGTCCAGACGTGTCCGGGCGTTGGGCCGCTCGCGGCCGTCAGGCGGGCTGGGAAACGAGCCTGGGGGCTGCAGGGCTCGGACCGCCAACGTGCGTGCGGCCAGTACCAGATAGGACGTCGCGATGTTGCTGTGGCTGCGGTCGGTGTCACCGTAACCGCCATCCGAATTTTGCTGGGAATCGAGGTACGCGAGTCCTTGGCGGATCAGGCTTTCCACTTCACTCGGTTCGATCGCTCGGTGGAGTACCAATGCCGAAAGGGCGCTGATCGCCGTCGCCGTGCTGAGCGCCGACGCAGACAGTTCGCCCTCCCAATGTCCGCGGGGTGTCCGCATCGCGAGCAACTCCACACGGAGTTGATCGAGGGCCACGCGGGCGGCGGCGAAGATTGGATCCGGATTTGGGGTAGGCGTCACGGGCGGCCGAGTCGAAAGGGAGTCGAGAGGAATGCACTGCATCTCAACATAGCGGCGTTCGAGGGGCAAGTCGGAACCGTTGCTGGCGGTTGGAGGGCCTGTCCCCGACGGCAAAATCAGATGGCCGTTGGTCCCGTCAAGACCGCTGGTTAGGATACCGGCGGCGGTCGACGAGAACCGTGGGAGCGAACTGGCAGGTCGGATAACGGGTGAGGCTAAATGTGAGAACGCATTCCTGGGGAGTTGCCCTGGCAGGGTGCCTCGTCTGCGCGGTCAGGTTGGCAGGCCAGAGCGGGGCGCCTGCCGTCGCTGAGATGCCGCCGGAGTCCCGGCCGCTGGACCCGTCGATCTGCCGGATCGAGGTCGTCGATGAGTCCAACGGCTGGCCGGTGCCCTTGGTCGAATTGCGAACGACCCACAACCTCCGGTTCGTATCCGACAATGCGGGTGTGATCGCGATGGATGCGCCCGAGTTGCTGGGGTTCGAGACCTGGTTCACCGTCATCGGACATGGCTATGAAGTGCCGCCAGACGGCTTCGGCTTTCGCGGTATTCGGTTGGTACCACGGGGGGGCGAAGGCTTGACCGTGAAGCTCCAGCGGCGGTTGCCCGCGAAGCGGCTAGGGAGATTGACCGGCGGCGGTTTGTTCGCGGAAAGTCAAAAGCTCGGGGAGCACTCGGATTGGCAAGAGTCGCGAATCCTGGGATGTGACAGCGTGCAGTCGACGCTGCATCGTGGGCAAAGGTTTTGGGCATGGGGAGATACCGTCCTGAGCCGATACCCGCTCGGTCGGTTCCATATGATCGGGGCGACGACGGTCGGGGCTCCTTGGGGAAAGCCGGAGCCACCGATTCGGCCGCTTTATGACTACTTCCGAGATGTCGAGGGGATCCCGAGAAATATCGCCGAGTTGTCCGGTCCGGGGCCGACTTGGATCAGCGGGCTGGTAAGCTTGCCCGATTCGCGTGGCCAGCAGCGGTTGGTAGGGACTTATGTAAAGATCAAGCCGCCGCTAACCGTTTACGAGGCGGGGCTTTGCGTCTGGAACGATGCGGAGCAGTCTTTCCAGCGGCAGCGGGTGTTATGGCAGGCGACTGATGGGCCGTCCTCGCCTCCCCGCATGCCCGACGGTCACGGCGTCGTCCATCCGGACGAATCAGGACGCGCGATGGTTTGGTTTGGCGATCCGTTCCCCCAGTTGCGCTTGCCCGCGACTTTCGAAGCCTGGTCCGATCCGACCACCTGGGAGCGATTGGAGCCGCAGTCGGTGGTAATGAGCGCCCAGGGACGGGCCGTCAAGCCTCACCGCGGATCGATCGCCCGGAATGCATACCGCGGACGTTGGATCGGCATCTTCACCGAGTTGGCCGGTGAAGGCAGTCAGCTGGGAGAAATTTGGTATGCCGAGGCGGATCAACCGACTGGGCCTTGGGGTCCGGCGGTCAAGGTTGTCAGTCACGAAGATTATTCTTTCTACAACCCCTGGATGCATCCCCATGGGAGTGCCGCCGACTCGTCGATGCTGCTATTCGAGGGGACCTACACGCACGCCTTTTCCGGCAATCGCGAACCGACCCCGAGACACGACTACAACCAAGTTCTGTATCGGCTGGACTTAGACGAACTGACCGCCGCTCCGAAGTGACGTTCCCCGCTTAGCGTTTGTCTTCGATTCGGACGCCCAGCGATTTTTCCAGCCGTTCGAGGTAGAGGCTGGTGTCATTGGAAAAAGTCACGTCGCGTTCCTCGCGTTCAAAGCGAAATCGCTGTTCGGGCGAGGGACGAATTTTGCGGATCGAGTAGATCTCCAGCAGGCTGATCAAGCGACCGGTCGGCTTTTCGTTTGCGCCGACAGTTTTGGCCGCTGGCGGTTCGGACGAGGAGACCTGTGTCGCCGGCACCTCTACGGGGCCTGGGGGTTCGCGAGACGGTTCGCTCCAAAACTCGATTCTTAGCGGCAGCCCGACGCCGAAACCCGTCTCATCGCCCACGGCGGCGATCGCCACCCGGACTTCATAGGGATGCAGGTCAGGCCAGTCACGCGCCGCGTCGGACTTGAGTATCCGTCGTTTTGCTTTTTCGTTGACCGTGCCCCTCAGAATCAAGACCGGCTCGTCATCGATCTTCCCCCGTGTGACGCGGAGGTCGAAATCCTGAGCGATCTGGTCGATCAGTTCGATCAGTCCGCCGATTCGCATCCAGGGGGAAACCGCCTTGTTGCGGTCGAGCGACTCCGTGATGGTGGTCGGAAACACCGCCGCCGGGTCGGTCGAGCGGGTGAGTTCGTGATGAAGCTCCTTCACGCGGCCGACATCGATACGCCGGAGCGTCACCAAGTCGCCGACTTCGGCGCGAAACCAAGCCAGCTTACCATCTGAGATTTGACGCAGTTCATGGCGGCTGTCGCCGTCGTGAATCGTCATCTCGAGGCTCAGGCGTCCGCTGCCCTCGCCGCTCTGTTCATAACGCCCGATCCCGACGACCTCACGTCCGCCAACCCAAGTCCGCTGCCGCAATTTCGCGTCGAAGGCATCGCCCAGTGCCAGCCGCTCGATCGTCCGTTTGGCCAACACCGCCGCCGGGTCGTCGCTGGCGGGTCCTTGGGGAACCGGTTTGCCCTCGGTTTCCGCTCGGGACGGAGCGCCGCAAGTTCCCAAGCCGACGAGCAACACGGTTGCGTATAGGACCCGTTTGCTAGCGCACGACCGGATCGCCAGGGCAGAACCTCTCCGGAGCATGCTCCATGCGGTGGGGCTCGGCCTGCAGCGAATCAGCTTCATGGGACGGTTGTGCCGGTTTTGTCAAAGTTTCCGATTGTGTCGAGCCGATGCTACAGGCGGGAGCAGGAGTTCCGGCTCAGCCAGCGGTCCTACAGCGTCGCGCATGTTAGGCACGGCGGCGTGGGTGAGTCCAGGCAAGAATGCTCCCGAAACCGCAAGGCGGCGAGAAGTGAGTCGCGCTGCTGAGCAAATCATTTCATTACGCAGTCACGATTACGGCGACGGCCGAGCATCACCAAGGATGGCCAACCGAGGCCGGGGGAAATCAATGAGACGCCCTGTCACCCATTTGCCGCTGCTGGTCGCGGCGGCCACCATGGCCACTGGCTGCGTGCCAGTAAGACACAACTTGCCACCCGAGCAGCGGTTGATGGAACCGGGGCCCGGTGTCGGCGGTCCCGGCCCGGGAGTTCTGGGGCCGGTACCCGTTCAACCTGGTCCAGGCTATGGTCCTGCCGGGATGATGCCCGGTGGGATGATGCCCGGCGGATATCCGCTCGGGATGGCTCCCGCAATTGGGGAGTCGGGCCAGGCAGGCGATATCGTTCAAACTGGATTCGGTGCCAATATGGGGGGCGACACGATCGGCCCCGATGGCTGTCCCCCTGGAGCCGGGTTACACGGCCTGGGAGCCGGGAACGGTGTCACCATTCCCCCGGGCGGGGGAGTGCTGTCCAGCGGCATGATGATCCCCCGGGTGCCGCAGACCGTGCAAGTGACCTTTGGCATGCCGGAATCGATGCAGGTCCGCTACGACGCCACCGGCAGCGGCGGATTTGATAGCGAGCCATTAATCGTGCCGGCTAGGCAAAACTTCCCGCAAGGCGGCTTGTACCGGGTGAAAATCACGAACATTCGCGGTCGCGAAGGGGTTGAATTGTATCCGACCATCGAATTGGCACTCGCCAATCCGCGGACGGGAGCCTTCCTGGCACACAACTCGATTCCGATCCAGTTCACCCAAGAGGACTTCGACCAAGTCCTTTCGGGGAATTTTGTGACCAAGGTCATTTACCTTCCGGATCCGGATTTCCAAGGTCCGGCGCTGGCGGGTATTGATACGATCGTTAGCACTCGTCTCGATCCGGGGATCGACCCGATCGTCGAGGCGGACCGTCGCGGAGCGATTTTGGCAATCATCCGATTGGGTGATAAGGACGTCGAGATGGCCGGAGGAAATTTTGCCGGAGTTGGTGGCCTGATTGGTTCCGAGATGGCGGGAGCCTTTGCCGGAATGCCAATTCCCTACGCTCCTTCGATGAGCCAAGGCTGTGGACCCGAGGGTTGCGCACCTGGGGCGGGTAATGGCAACGGGAACCCGAACTTGCCGGGACTGCCCGGGATGGTTGCCGGTGTGACCGCACCGCAATGGGGCATGCCGATGTCAGGCACGCCCATCGGATTGCCAGGTCCTCCGCATATCCCGTTGGGCGCTCCGGCCGGCCTAAAGCGACACGTGATCAGGAATCACACCCCGATGCACATCCCTGAGCCAGTCAAGGAACTCCGCATGGACGTCCGCCAGGCACCGGGTCTGAGCTACCCGAATCCGGTAAGTCGAATCCACGTGTCCGAGCAGAATATCCACCCGGGTATTCCTCATACTCGGCCGCATGCGGATGCCGCTAGTCAGCGGGTCTATTAGTCATCGACTCGCGATGAAACTTCGATCGGGGCGATCCTACCAGGGTCGCCCCGTGGTCGATTGAGGGCACAGCGTCCGCGGACTGGCAGTTCCCCTCCAATCATTCGTCATCTTGAGATGAGTCGCCATGGCGACTCCGTTCCCCAACCGCAGCCTTGCCTCGCGTCGGTCAGCGAGGGTTTCCCGAACCGCAGGTAGAATCATGCGAGCACGACTCAACGGACCGACATGGCGGTGCGGTGGTTTCGCGGGGATCAGTTTGGTGCTGTCGTTGATCTCGGCAGAGGTGTGGGCTCAGTTGCCCACTGACTTGCCGGCTCCCGGCGGAAACCCTTCCGGCATTCATCGCATTTTGTCCGCCGACAGTCCCCCCGGCGTGGTCGGTGCGGCGCGTTTGCAACGTGTCGGCGCGGTCGCGGGATACTTTCAGCCCGTCGTCTTTCGGGGCCCCGGTTCAACCTCGTTTGCACTCGCCATCGACGGGGTGTTTCAGCCGCCCAACGATGCCGACAAGCCGCTCCATGCGGGGCTCTTGGTGGGCGGGGTATACCGCTTCAGAATCACCTCGATCCCGGGCTACGAGGGAGAAGAGCTGTTCCCCACTCTGGAATTGATCGATCGCACCTACCCGCCCCATCATTTGGCGGTTCGGCATCCGATTCCTATCGAGTTGGAGTTGGACGACCTCCGCGACGCCCTTGCCGGACAACTCGTAACCCGCGTGATCTATCTGGAAGATCGCTCGTCGGCATTGCCGATCGAGAAACGACCGGAGATGCCGATGACCTTGGACATTCCCGCATACCAGGATCCGCTCGCGGTGGCCGATTCGCTCGGGCGTCCGGTCGCCATCCTCCGCATCGGCTCGGTCTTGCCGCCAACTCATGACAGCTTGATGCCGCAATTTTTCTTTGGCTATCCCGCTTGGGTTTTCATTCCCGCCGAGGCCATCGCGGCAGCCGCGGCGATTGAGCCAACCGAGCAACCGAAACCCGAACCAATCGCGACCCAACCGGCGAATGCGCCGTGATTCGGAACAGCATCCTTGACCCTTCGAAAATGACCTTCCTACGCCTAGAGGCGACCTCGATGCGGACCGAGCGAATTCTGATGCGACGGGTGACCCCCAGCCGATGGCTGGGTCTGGTCGGTCTGGTCGCTGCCATCCAGTTGGTTGGGTGTGCCACTGGGGTGCGGCCAATCGTTTTGTCCGATGTCGTCGGCAATTTACCCGGCGCCAACCTCACGACGGACGCGGAGACCCACTCGGCACCTTACACCGAAACCTTCTCAGATTCGTCCGCATTCCCTGCGACCGCGGCCAGCGTTGCTGCGAGGGCGAGAACTGCGAATCCGTCAGCTGGCCCAACCGCCGTCACGTCGCGGCTGAGCGATGGGCCGGTCGCTCAGGTGGCCTATCAAGAGGTGCCCGGGCACTGCGGTCCGGGAGGCTGCCGTTTGGGCGTTGGCGTTCCGGGGATCGCGGGCTGCCCCAGTTGCGTGAACGGGCTGCAGGGAAACGGTGCGTTCGCGGGCATGGGAGGTGCGAGCGGAGTGGCGTGCCCGCCAGGCCTCTCCCCGTCAGGTTGGCCCAGCTTCATTCCCAACCCACAAGGGATCGACCCGAACGAATTTCTCTGCAACGGCGACGATGCCCCACCCGCAGCGCGGGCACATGTGGGTGACGGAATCGTCGGGGTCGGCTTGGAGGATACGGTCGCCCGCTATACGACCGATCGCGGCGCGGTGCATGTCGAGCCGAGCAATCGGGTATGCATCTACGCGCCGAGATTTGGGACAGTCCGTCGGGTGACCGGTGCGGAACTTGGCGAGTTGGCCGTCGGACCGCGTCGCGTGCTGCGGCAAGACTCGCCGATCGGCGTTGACCACGAGATTCCCGGCTTGGCCGTCACGGGCCGAGACCGACTCTATCGCAGCGACTGGGTGCGAGGGCCCGACGCGGTTCGCATGCGTGATCGCGGGGTACCGGTCGAGAATGTGCTGCAGCCGTTGCTGGCGGAAGAGGTCTTGGACCTGTTGGCCAATCTGTCGATTATCCAGCATGGCATTCTGGAGCAGGACGACCTACCGATTCTTGAGCGTTGCGTGCAAGCGGCCGTCGTGTGGTCGGTGGATCAAGAAGTGGCGGTCGTGATCAATGGGCAGACGGCAGCTACCGTGACGCGAGATCAGGCCGCGCGGGAATTGGTCGTTTACGAATTTCCCGACGGACGGTTGCGGATTTGCAAAGGTGCTGACGTCGCGGATGGCGTTTCGGGCGACACCGTTACGTTTGTGTTGCGGATCGACAATGTCGGTGATTCGCCGCTACGAGATGTGGTGGTCACCGACAACTTGACGACGAGATTGGAATACCTTGCCGACAGCCAGACCAGTTCACGGGAAGCCGAGTTTTCGTTCGCCGCGAATGAGGGGCAGTCGTTGCGGTTGACCTGGAAAATCCCGGGAGAGTTGAAAGTTGGCGAGGGAGCCACGATTCAGTTCAAGTGCAAGGTGCGTTGATCTCTCCGGTCGGCAGCGACCGCGTGGGGTGCTAAGATCGGGTTTTGCATCCGCGGTGCGCCGCGGTTTCACCCCGCTCATCCTTGGTCGTGCGCGTGACGAGATGTTTGGTAACCGGCGGTGCCGGCTTCATCGGTTCGCACCTGAGCGAGCGTTTGCTCGAACAGGGGCATCAGGTCTTGGTGGTCGATGACCTGTCGACCGGGCGTAGCGATAACCTCGCGTCCATCCGCAATCATCCTCGCTTGGAATACGTGCGGGGGTCGGTCGAGGAACCGGAACTGGTCGCCGAATTGGTCGATCGGAGCGACGTGGTCTATCACTTGGCCGCCGCGGTCGGCGTCGCCCTGATCGCCAAGCAGCCGATCCAGACGATCGAGCGGAACA
The DNA here is from genome assembly GCA_002422955.1 of Planctomycetaceae bacterium UBA6172. Classification (GTDB taxonomy): domain Bacteria; phylum Planctomycetota; class Planctomycetia; order Pirellulales; family Pirellulaceae; genus UBA6163. The sequence goes on along the minus strand of DITY01000014.1, from coordinate 25,788 downwards.
TTTTTCCGACCAAGTTGATTCTGGAACGCTTGGGGCTGCGGGCCGCGCGTGGGGAGCAGGTTCCCTGCTTCATCGCCAGCACCAGCGAGGTGTATGGGAAGAATCCCAAGTCGATTTGGTGTGAAGAAGATGACTTGGTGTTCGGCTCCACGACCAAGCCACGCTGGAGTTACGGCGTTTCCAAGGCGATCGATGAGTTCCTCGCGTTGGCCTTCTTCCAGGAACTCGGCGTCCCGGTGGTGATCGGGAGATTTTTCAACGTGGTCGGGCCACGGCAGACCGGTGCTTACGGGATGGTGTTGCCTCGATTTGTGGAAGCTGCCTTGGCCGGAAGGCCGCTGGTCGTGCATGACGATGGGCGTCAGGTCCGTTGTTTCGCCCACGTCGACGACGTGATTTCCGCGGTGCTGCGTTTGGTGCAGACGCCCGAAGCGGCGGGCCGGGTCTTCAACATCGGCGGCGATCAGCCGGTCTCGATTCTCGATCTGGCTCGGCGGGTCGTCGCTCGCGTCAATCCCGAGGCCGAGATCGAGTTTCAGACTTATGCCGCGGCTTATGACGAATCGTTCGAGGACGTTCGGAGAAGGGTGCCGGATCTGAGCCGGGTGACTGCGACGATCGGCTACCGACCATCACAAAGCTTGGACGAGATCATCGACTCGGTCGCGGCCTCGCTGCGTCGCGACTGAATCGCTGTCCAGGTTCAAAAGCCTTCGCGGCCAATGCATTGCGAACCATTTTCCGAAGCCGGGGATTAACTTTTTCGGGGTGCTATGGTCGACCCGCTGATTTTTGCTCATCGGCAGCGCCGGAGTTGCCGAAAATAGCGGTATCGCGGATTCGACGGGCTGTGAGGCGATTTCGGATCGTCATCACGGCTGGGCCGGTTCCGCCCGTTTTTGAAAGCATTGGTCGCATATATCCTGGGGGGGATTCGCGATGTTACGTTACCTCGTCCTGGCCGGCGTTCTGGCCGGTTGCTCGATCACGGCGGATTCCGCCCTGGCGGAGCAGCAAGCCTATGGTCGGTCGTGGGGTGGCGGCAACGGTTCGATCGATTGGAACCGTTTCTACCACTACCCGTATGTGTACTACCCACAGAACTTCTATGGGCCCGAGTACTACAAGAGTGCGGATAGCCTGTACCACCGCTACCCGCCGGAGATGCGGATTCCTGTCTACAATAAGCGTTGGCACAATGAATACCCGTCACACCGACGGTTCCACAGTGGCCATCACTTCATAATGGACGTCTTTTAGGTGGCCTCGATCGGTTCGACGTGGCCATGCGAACCGAACATGTCAAACGAGGCTCGTCAAACTTCCGCCCGCCAGTCGATCCAGCGGCAAATGTCGCGGATCCTGTCGCGGGCCCTGGACTCGTCGCCAGAAGTGGTGTGGGTTCTCGACGCCGAGCGGACATTAATCTATTTCAACCGGGCGGCCGCGACCTGGCTAGGGGTGGCGGATGAGGCTTTGCTCGGACTGCGCTGTCAACCGGACGGTGAACACCCCGTGCGACTTCCGGAAGTCGCAGCTTGCCTTGCCGCTCCCGCCGATCTGGATGCCGGCGGCGAACTGGTGTTGACGCTTCAATCGCCCACGGGTGTTTCCCGTGAGGTTCGATTTCTTCGCTGGGGCCAGGGGACGGGAGAACTGTTCCTCGCTATGGGCGGCGGCCACGAGGTCCGACCGGCCACGCTCGAATCGGTCGAAAGGGCCCACTTGCGTGAGCAATTGTCCGCCTGGAGGCGACATCGATCGAGTTGGGGCGGGGTCGTCGCCGCGGGTGTTTCCAGAGCATCGGCACGGTTGCGGGGGCAATTGCAGATCGCCGCGGAAGCGAGACATCCGTTCGCGATTGTCGAGCCGCGAGGTTGTGGCGGCGAGTTGATCGCCCGCAGGATCCACGAGCGTTCACCGCGGGGTGGCGAAAGCGCCGATCCGCTGATCGTGGTTGACATGCCGCTGATGGATGCCGAATTGTTGGAGGCGACGTTGTCACCGGGGGCGGCACATCTGGGGGGAGACCGCGCGCGGACGGTCACGCTGCTGCTGCGAGCGGTTGACGAATCTCCGGTCCAGATCCAAGACTTGGTCCTGGAATTCGCTCACCGCGTCTCAACGTCCGTGCGACTGATCGGATTGTTTCGTAGTGGGGTCGCAACCGCATTTGCCACGGGCGAGGTTTCGGATGCGATGTCACAGGTCATGGCGGTGACCGAAATCAAGGTTGAGCCGCTCGCCGCTCGCCCGGAAGACATCCCGCTGATGGCAGCCGCACTTGTCGAGCAGCGGCGCGCGATGGGGCAGGGGCTGGCGGAACGCATCAGCCGTGCGGCGATGGACCTGCTGCTGCTTTACCCCTGGCCAGACAACTTTGAGGAATTGGATGCCGCGATTCGCCATGCCGTTTTGGCTTGCCGATCCGCGACGATCGTTCCCGAGGATCTGCCACTCGCCATTCGCAGTTTTCGAGTCCGTCTCGCTCAGCCCCCTGTACCGCCGGAAGGCAACTTAGACGAATCGCTGCGCCGGTTCGAGCTGGACAAAATCCGACAGTCACTGGAGGTCGCCGATGGCAATCGGAGTGAGGCTGCTAGGCGGCTGGGAATCAGCCGTGCCCGCCTGATCCGTCGGTTGGGGGAATCGGAAGCACAGGACTCGGTATGAACTCGAACACCACGGATGATCTGCCCGGGTGGAACTGGCATATCGTCGAATCGGGCCAGCGGTGGTACGAGGCGGTTCGCGCCGCGGGCCAATGGCACCCGTCGCCCGACACGGTTGAGCGTTGGAAACTCGGGCAGGCCGCAGCGCTAATCGATCGACTGGATGGGGCGTGTCAGGCGTGTGTGCTGCTGTGGGAGTTGCCGGCCGATGCTCGCGGGTTTCTGGACGCACTGGCCGGGATCACGGCGGTTGCTGACCTGCGGCCGCGTGTGATTCAGCTGGCGCATCCCGAAGCCGGTGGGTGGAATCGAGAAACGTGGCACGAGTGCGGCATGGCCGTCCAGGAGGCCGGCGTGTCGGTTTTATTGGCGGACCTCTGGTCGGTCCGTGTTGTAGCGCGACGGCTTGGCCAATTGGGTCGGTCGGCTTCCAATGAACGTACACGTTACTCACCGTCGCAGCCCCCGATCACAGGAAGCACGCATTCATGACAGTCGCCACCCCGGAATCGATTCGCCAAGCCATCTTCGATTTTCCCGATCCTGAGACGGGGCGCGGTCTTGAGGCGATGGGCCAAATCTTGGATGTGCAGGTCGATGACCACGATGCGCGTGTCACGATCGGCTTGACCACGCACAGCTTGCCGATCGCTGATGAGGTCCGGCAGTCGATTGCCGACCGGATTGTGGCGGCCTACCCCGGATTGATCGTCAGGGTCGATACCGCGCCGCATCCTCGACCGCCCGCTCGGCTGGGGCAGGTCGGTTTGCGAATCAAAAGTGTGGTGTTGGTCGGCAGTGGGAAAGGCGGGGTAGGCAAGAGCACCGTGGCCGCCGGTTTGGCGCTGACCCTACGTCGCCTGGGCGCTGTGGTCGGTTTGATGGATGCGGATGTTTACGGCCCCAGCATCCCGCAACTGCTCGGCCTGGAGGGACGCCCTGCGATCAATGACCAGAAGAAGATTGAGCCGATCCGATTGGCGAATGATTTCCCCGTGATGTCGATGGGCTTCCTGATCGAAAAGGACCAAGCCGTGATTTGGCGTGGGCCGATGCTGCACGGTTCGATTACGCAATTTTTGGGCGACACGCAGTGGGGTGAACTCGACTACTTGATCATCGACATGCCACCGGGAACGGGGGACGTGGCGTTGACGTTGTCGCAAGCGATTCCGATCGCTGGCGCCGTGGTCGTCTGCACCCCCCAGGAAGTCGCTCTGTTGGACGCCATCAAGGCGATCAGCATGTTTCGTAAAGTCGACATCCCGATCCTCGGCATGGTCGAGAACATGAGCGGCTTCAGCTGTCCCGGGTGCGGCAAGACATACGACATCTTCGGACGAGGAGGCACGCGGGATCGAGCTCAGGAATTGGGCGTACCGTTTCTCGGTACCTTGCCGATCGATATCGCCCTGCGAATCGCCGGTGATGAAGGTCGATTGGCCGACGTGATCGCCGAGGACGAGCGCGCCAGGGCACCGTTTGATGGGGTGGCGCGGGCGTTGGTGCGTGGGTTGGCCAGTCGCACTCAGGTGCATCCGAGTCGTCCGCAGTTGCCGACGTTGTAAGCTGCCTGCTGGCCGCGCTGCGACCGTGTTTTGCGAGTCTGAGGGCAGGGCCCAAACAATGAAAGCCACGTCGAACCGAATCGACGTGGCTTTCACGATTTCCGGAACGCCAAGCTAACGCTTCGGCGTCTTCATGCGGTTATCAGGTAGCGGACGACTTCTTGGTCGCGACCTTCTTTACGGCTGCCTTTTTCGCGGCCTTCTTGGGGGCGGCCTTCTTGGTAGCAGCTTTCTTGGTGGCCGTCTTCTTCACTGCCGCCTTCTTCACTGCTGCCTTCTTGGGGGCAGCTTTCTTGACCGCTGCCTTCTTCACTGCCGCCTTCTTGGGGGCGGCCTTTTTGGTAGCCGCCTTCTTGGGGGCAGCCTTCTTCGGGGCAGCCTTCTTCACTGATGCTTTCTTGGCCACGTTGTTCCTCCGCGAAAAGGAAATTGGATGGCGGGTTCAAGTGCTTCGCGATCTTGCGATCAAGAACCACCGGCCACGAACCACCACCCGGAAAAATGAACCGACCCGAAAACCCGAGCACATCCGCGTGATCGAGATAACATTCGTTTCGGTCCGTAAACTGCGGATAACTGTACGCGATAGCAATAATTAAGCAACATGATTTCCACAAAAAAATGACCCCTCTGGACGAATATTTTCCTCCCTCCGAGGGCATTCTGTGGCGCTCCGCGGATCGCGTTACCGCCAACCGCCACCGCTCTGCGCCGCTTGATAGTTGTCGATACCCATCCACACGAAAAAGATGCCGAGGAAGTTTTGCCCCGACTGAAATGCATAGACCGCGACGACTGCGGAAGCGACGACACCCAGCCAGTAAGCTTGCAGCGGATTGCCACCGCCGAGTCCGATCAGCGATTGAGCGATTCGGCCGCCGTCCAAGGGCAGGACGGGGATCAGGTTTAGCAAGCCCCACATGATGCTCGGCAACACGAAGAAGTTGACGATGGCGAACAACGCCGCGCCATCGAGTTCGGCCCCGGCCAAGCGTTCGCCCACTTCGGCTAGCGGTCCAGGCATCAAGCCGTAAGCGCTCACGCGATAGCCAGCCCACCAAACGACCAAGGTCAGCAACACGGCCGAGCCGATCTGAAACGCGGGTCCCGCGGCCGCGATGATCAATTCTTGTCGGTGGTTCAGGCGAGCCTCCCGGCCGCCACCGCGGCGCGTGCCGTAGGGGATGGCGAGCCCGCCAAAGTGATAAAGCAAAATGGAGGATTCGATTCCGTAACGGCGAAAGGCGACGGTATGGCCCAATTCGTGAATCAGGATCGAAACCAAAATGCAGCCCGACCAGATCATCAACAGGGGCAGCACGCCAGGGCTGCCGACGCCGAATAATCGATCGACGAGTCGGGCGAGATCGTACCCCAAGACGACGGCGATCAGCCAAAATGACCACGAGATACGGGTCGGAAATCCTAGGCAAGAGAATCGCAGATCGTAAGGCGATTCGCCCGGTTGTTGAAACAGCATGGACAGTTCACTTTCGATATCATCACGTCGATCGATTCAACGCCACTCGCGATCGACGTGACCAGGGGGTTTGTGCTTTTCGGATGGTCGTGGCTCGAAGTCTGAGCTGACGCGTCGACGGCTGATCGCGCCGTGGTGGTTTCCCATCGAGCGTCGTTTTCCGCATCTCCAACCCAGCGGGCTTGTGTTGGCGACCAACCCGAACGAACCACGCTGGTATCGCTCACGGTTCCGTCCGTTCAGCCTGCGACGGCAACCGATGATAACCATTGGGGCCGCCGGCGCGATGGGCATTGTCGCGCAAGATTGGTTCGGGGTCTCGTTTTGGATTTGGCTGGGGCTGTGCGGTTTCGCGCTGGCGATGCTATCGGTCTGGACGGGAGTCCGCCGGTGGGGCTGTCTGTTGCTGCTGATCGCAGCGACGATGGCCCTTCGTTGGCAGGCCGATGAGTCGGCGTATCGAGCGGCCGCGCTCGGTTCGCAGGTGCAGGCGGTGCCAGCCCCGGTCGTGATGCGTGGTCGCGTCACGGGTTTGGTTCACCGGACGCCCAAGCCGCGGCGGGCTCACGATGCGGCTGATCAACCTTGGCAGACACGTTTCGATCTCCGCGTGGACGAGGCCCGCGATGGGAACCGTTGGATCGCTTCTGACGGGAAACTGGCCGTAACGGTCGATGACGATCTCGATACGGTCCGCTCCGGAGATCGGGTACAGGTTGCTGGGCAAATGTCGGCGATTCGTCCGCCGACCAATCCCGGGATGTTCGATTGGTCGGTTGCGGCGAGAAACCGCCATCAGCATGGCCGCTTGAGTGTCGAAACGCGGGCGCAGGTCGAAGTGCTTGAGCGACCACGGTGGTCGCTCGCAGCGCAGGCGGACCGTTTTTCCCGACGCGGCGAGCGGACGCTCCATGCTTGTCTCGGCGACGACACGGGAGCGTTGGCGGCGGCGCTGGTGGTCGGGCGACGACAGGCGATCGATGTGGAACTGCAGGATCAGCTCCTGGAAACCGGTACGGTTCACCTGCTCTCGGTCAGCGGTATGCACCTGGGAATTGTGGCTGTGACTTTGCATTACTTGGCCATCTTGCTGGGATTGCCTCGTGCGGCGCAGTTGCTGTTTGTCGGTGTCTGCTGCTTGGCGTTCGTGGCCGTGACAGGGGCGCAGCCGCCGGTGATTCGCGCCGCGACCTTGGTCGGCGTCGTGCTGTTGGCTCGGGGCTACGAGCGTCAAGATTCGCCCATGAACTCGCTCGCGCTCGCCGCGCTGCTTTTGATGCTGCTCAATCCCACCAACCTGTTTCAGGTCGGGGTGCAATTGTCCTTCATCGCGGTGGCGACGCTCTTCAGTGCCGGCCAGAGGTCAGGTCCGATTCGGGAGGAGTTGCGAGTTGAAGCGGAACTGGATCGCTTGATCACCGCGACCCGCGGACCGCTGCGTCGGCGCTGGGATCGCCTGGCGGGCAAGCTCGGTGACGCGCTCTGGTTCAGCCTTTGTGTCGCCTTAACGACCACGCCCTTGGTCTGGCTCCACTTTCACGTGGTTTCGCCGATCGCGATCGTGGCGAACGTACTGTTGGGCCTGCCCTTGGCGATCGGTCTGATCAGCGGTTTGGCCGCGGTCTGTGTCGGATCGATCAGTCTCGCCATCGCGACGCCGATTGCCTGGGTTTGCCAGGCTTCCTTGTGGCTCATTCAATTCATCGTCGGCTGGGCGGCGGAGTTGCCGCTAGGGCACTTTTGGTTGCCCGCGCCGCCGGGCTGGTGGGTGGCGGCTTACTACGTCGCGGTTGCCTTGGGGTTGGCGAGTTCCGTCGTCAATCTCAGTCTGGGACGCCGGGCATTTGTTCTGGGGTCGTTGGCGTGGTGTTTGCTTGCCTGGGTTTTGGCCACGGCGCCGGCGCGACGAACTGAATCGGGCTTATCCGCGAGTTTTCTCGATGTCGGGCATGGGACCAGCGTGATTCTGAGCCTTCCGGACGGCCGGAAATGGCTGTACGACTGCGGGTCGCTCGGTAACTTCACCGCGTCAGCTCGCGGCATTCAGGAGCCGCTGTGGGCGTTGGGCCTGACCCGTCTCGATGCGGTACTGTTGTCCCATGCCGATGCAGACCATTACAACGCCTTGCCGAGCTTGCTGCGCCGTTTTCGCGTCGAGGAATTGATCGTTCCGGCGGGGATGCTGCAGGTGCCCAAGGAAGGTTTGGTTGCGGTCCGCGAAGCGATCTGGCAATCCGGCGTGCGAGTACGCGAAGTGTCGCGTGAAGAGCGGTGGTTGGGCGACGACCGGACGGTCGAAATTCTGCATCCGCCGCGGCAATGGGTTGCGGGTAACGACAACGCCAACAGCTTGGTGGTCCGCTTCGAGCAAGGGGGACGAAGTCTGATTTTGCCAGGCGACCTGGAGCCGCCTGGCATGCAACGAGTCTTGGATTTGCCGCGTCCGCCAGCTGGGGGTGTATTGATGGCACCGCACCACGGCAGTTTGACGCTCGACAATCGCTCGATGCTCGATTGGGCTAGGCCGCGGGAGGTGATTGTTAGCGGAGGCTCGAGGGCCAAGCGGCCGGAGGTAGCCGACGCGTTGGGAATACGCGGCAGCGGCGTTCACATCACAGCGCGAGACGGGGCGATCCGGGTGCGTTTCTCCGAGACCGGGATCGAGATCCGTTCGTGGTTGCAGCAACCCTGGTGACGAACGCAAGCACAGCCTCAGCTTGGAGCCGAATCCGATTCCTGCTACCATCGCGTCGCCGGCTTTTTGGGCGTCGGCCGGGACGCGGTCGCGATTCGTTTCGTAGCGGTTTCCCGGGGTCGGAAACGGATACTAGGGCAACGCGAGTGGTGATCTACAAGGTCGTGCCCCCGGCGCTGTGGGCAGAGGCAGTGAGCGCCGGTCAATTCTCGGGCGCGCCGATCGATCTGCAGGATGGTTACATCCATTTTTCGACGGCTGAGCAGGTGGAAGAGACGGTTAGATTACACTTTGCCGGACAGGGCGCGTTGCTGCTGATCGGGGTCGACGCGGCGGCGTTGGGGACCGCTTTGAAGTGGGAGCCGTCACGAGGTGGTTCGCTTTTCCCCCACCTGCATGGCATCTTGCCGTTGGCCGCGGTGGTCTCCTCGCTCGAATTGCCGTGTAGCCCAGACGGGAGGCACCGTTTCCCGGCGGTGTGGAAGGCTCCCGAATGATGGTCGCGGTGAACTTAGTTGCCCTTGATCCGTCTCAACAGCTTGACTTGACCGCGTACTAATGCCAGCATTCGCCCTAAGCGGTGACATGCAGCCGGGTATCGCCACCGGCTGTCAGAGTTGCCGACACCGCCTTCAAGCTTGTCCCCGCGTGCGTCTTCGACGCATTTATCTACCTCCCTCCCACCACCAGTCCCGCTCATGAATGAGTCCTCGCAAAAACCCTCCCTGTTGATGTTTTGGGGGTGTTTCATCGCCCTGATCACCACGGCGTTCGCCTTCATCACGCGGGCGTTCATGATCAACAACGCGGCGATGTGGCCAAGGGACTTCGGTCTGGACAAGGTCCAGGCTCAGGAGTTGTTCGGCGCCGGGATTTGGCCGTTCGCGATCAGCATCATTCTGTTCAGCTTGGTGATCGATAAGATCGGTTATCGCTTCGCGATGTTGTTCAGTTTCGTCTGCTACGCCGTCTACGCGGCGTTGGCGTTGTTGGCCTATTCGACCGTCAAGGCCGAAGGGTTGTCGGGCCAGGGTTTGCTCGATGCTCAAGCCAGCGGTTTGCGGTTGTTGACAATCGGCTCGATCATTCTGGGCTTGGGCAACGGGACGGTGGAGGCGTTCATCAATCCGGTCGTGGCGACGATGTTCAGTCGAAATAAAACTCAGTGGCTCAACATCCTGCATGCCGGTTGGCCGGGCGGTTTGGTGTTGGGAGGGCTGATCACGCTCGGACTAGGGTCAGCGGCCACGGATGACTGGCGGTTGTTGATCTACATCATCGCGATCCCCGCGGTCGTCTACGTTTTGATCCTGATCCGCTTGGAGTTTCCGGTTTCCGAGCGTGTCAGTTCCGGCGCGACTTACAAGGAAATGTTGGGCGAGTTTGGCGTGATCGGGGCGGCGATCGCGTCGTTCCTAGTCTTTCGTGAATTGGGCAATGTTTTTCAGATGCCCACTTGGTTGGTCTGGACGCTGATCATTGCCTCGGTCGCCGCCTATGGCGCCTACTGCCAGTCTCTCGGCCGGCCGATGATGATTTTCCTCTGCCTGATCATGATGCCGTTGGCGACTACCGAATTGGGGACTGACAGCGCGATCACCGGGATCATGGAGGAGCCGATGGTTGCGGCCGGGTTTAATCCGTTGTGGGTGTTGATCTACACCTCGGCGATCATGATGGTTTTGAGGTTCTTTGCCGGACCGGTCGTAGGTTTGTTGACCCCACTCGGTCTGTTGGCGGTTTGTGCAGCCTTGGCGGTCGGCGGACTGTACTGGCTGTCGATGGTCGAGACCTTGACGACGATTTTCCTCGCGGCGACCCTCTACGGTGTGGCAAAGACGTATTTCTGGCCCACGATGTTGGGCGTTGTTGCCGAGCAATTTCCCAAGGGCGGCGCGGTGACGCTGAACGCGATCGCGGGTATCGGGATGTTGACGGTCGGGATCATCGGCGGGCCCTTGATCGGTAAAATGCAAGAGGACTCGGCGCGTGTCGCCGTCACCAAGCAGATGCCCGGGGTCTACGAGCAGGTCCAAAAGGAAAGTGAGTATTTTCTCGGCAAGTACACCGCGGTGGATGATGACAAATTGAAGGCGTTGGCCGCGGAGCAGGTGGAGCAGGCCGGAGGAGTGATCAAATCCGCGAAGCAAGGCGCGCTCGCGAAGGTTGTCGTTTTTCCGCTCTTCATGCTAGTTTGCTACTTGATTCTGATCGCTTACTTCAAAACCCAAGGTGGCTATTCGGCCGTCCATTTGGGAGCGGCGGGCGACCTGACTCACCCATCTCACGGCGAGGGTGGTGGGGTTGACCGCGATGTGACGGCCGATGAAGCGATCGCGGACGGCATGGTCGGCCCGAGCGGCTGATCGGAGGCTGCGAAGCTTGCTAGGTTGCCGGGCTTGCCTGGGTGCCTGATTTTGCCCAGGCGTTACGCGGGAGCGGTAAACGTCTCGTTACCCTTGGCTGGCGAGACGTTTGGGTAGACCCGTCCGCGTGGTACCGCTAGGCTATGGTCTCCGCCCGAGCGGCTGTTGCGCACGTTAGCGAGCTTCGAAGTTTCCGGCGGTAGTTCCGAAGAGTGCATTGGGTTCTCGCCGCGTGGGGGTGTCGCATTCGCGATTTCGGATAGGGGCCCGGAGGATGTCGCGGCAAGCGATTGCCGAAACTCAGTTGCATGTCGCCATCATTTTTCTCTCGTCGCTCGATCTTTGGCGTCTCGGTCGCTTTATTGATCCTGCTGGTGTTTTTTTTCTTTTTCCCCTCGATCATTCGAGGGGCTCGGCTCGCGGTTGCCGGCAAGAAAAATAACATCAAAGATTGGTTGCCGAACGATTTCCGCGAGACGGTGGAACTGAGTTGGTTTGCCCAGTACTTCATGGGCGAAAGCTTCGTGCTCGCGACGTGGGACGGTTGTACCGAGGAAGATCAGCGTTTGCGGCTCTTTGCGGCAAAGTTGAGCCACGAGTCGGTCCAGCGCGTCGTGCCCGATTCGGCAGAGCATCGCCGTGCCCGGGAATTGGCTGAGAAGCTGCAATTGTTCCTGGAGCCATCGGCTCTCGACAATTGGGGTGGCTTGGGCGAGAAGTGGTTCGCGTCCCCGTCAGGGCGTTATTACTATCTGACGTCCGATGGCCGGTTGTTTCGTTGGTTGGAAGGTAGCAATGCGGTCGGCGGGCTAGGTCGCATGATCAAGCGGGCACTCGGGCGCTATCAACTGCGTGGGGAACTGGTAGCGGAGTTTGGCCAGCCTTCGGGGGGGGGGCGTCCTAACGAGTTTTACAACGATCCGACCTTGTTGGCGGCTTCTTTGTTTCAGACGGTCCAAACGGGGGCTGATCTTGTCGAGCAACTGGCGGTCGAGGGAGGTCCCTTGTGGCCGATCGATTTGACCGACCTGGATCAGCGGGCTGGTGTCGCCAGGGCCCGCGCGACCGAGCGTCTCACGGGGACGATGTTCGCGCCCGCCTTGCCAGCTGACTTTGACTGGACTGCGGCGGCCGTTTTTGATCGATTGCCCGCCGAAACGCGGGAGTCCCTTCCGACGGATTTCGATACCTTGGTCCTTGGCGCGGTGGAACAGATCCAACAGCGTTTCGGAGGGACAGCAGAAGGGCTTCGGCGGGCATCGATGGATGAGCGGGCCCAGGCGTGGGAGGAATTGTGCCTCGCGATCGGCGTTCCCTTGCCTCCGCGTCAGACCTGCGTCTTGGTGACCCTGACGACTCTCGGGAAGGATTATTTGGGGCGCTCTGTGGGCCGCGGTGTGGTTGGAGGTCCGCGTGGTCGACTGATGATCCTCGCCGATGAATCCGGCTTGGCGGCGGCGCCGCCGCCTTCGATGGCGCCACCTCCGTTCGATCGAGACGCGGCGGACCTGGGGGTAGCGGATGGTCGTCCGGTGCTTCGGCTGGGTGGCCCACCTGTCGATAACGTCGCGATTGATGAGGAAGGGACCATCACGCTGGTGCGACTCGTCGGTTACAGCGGCTTGATTGGCTTGGGTTTGGCGTTCCTCTGTTTTCGCAGTTTCAACTTGACGCTGATGGTTTTCACCGTCGGCGTATCCGCCGCCGCGCTGGGCTTGGCCATTTGTTATTGGGCCGGCAGCACGGTGGATGCGATTTTGATGACGATGCCTTCCCTGATCTACGTTTTGGGAATTTCCGGGGCGATTCACATCGTGAATTACTACCGTGACGAGGTACGCCACGCCGGCGCGCCAGGCGCCGCGTCGCGAGCGATCAAGCACGCGATGGTCCCGTGCTTTTTGGCCGCTTTCACCACGGCTCTGGGGTTAATCTCGCTATGCACCAGCAACATCGTCCCGATCTACAACTTCGGCCTCTACTCGGCTATCGCCGTGATGACCACGTTGTTGATTCTCTTCACTTACCTGCCGGCGGCGCTGGAGACGTTTCCCCCCAGATTTGCCCTCGCCAAAACCTCAGCTCGATCCCAAGACGCTGGCGATGATCAGTTGGGGTTCGGAGACGAGTCGAACGGCCTGACCGAGTTTTGGGCCGCTTTCGGTCGGTTTGTCACCTCACATTACCGGCTGATGATTGTGTTGTGCCTGTCGCTCTTTGCGGCGGGATTGTTCGGGCTACCTAAAGTCAAGACTTCGGTGCAGTTGCTCAAACTGTTCGATTCGGAAGCCCGAATCATCGCCGACTATGGCTACCTGGAGAGCAACTTCGGCAAGTTGGTGCCGATGGAATTGGTGATTCGGGTTCCGCCCGCGATGATCAGCAAGCGGACGGCAAGGCCGGAAGCGGTTGCCGCTGGGGCTCTCGGCTCGCGGACCGCCGCCGCGGATACCGCTACGGCTGGAGCGTCCACAGCAGACGTCTCGCAAGGGAACCCCGCACCGATTGCTTATCGCCACCCCCTGACGCTGCTGCAGCGTGCGGAGGCTGTCGACCTGATCGATACCGCCGTTCGGCGCACGCTCGGCGAGTCGGGTACAGGCGTGATCGGTAGGACCATGAGTGCGGTGACCTTCTTGCCCCCGCTCCCCGAGCCGAGCAGTTCCTACTCCCCCGTGCGTTCGCGGTTTGAGTCGGGGCTGGCGAAGTCGCTGGATGACTTGAGCACGAGCGACTTCTTTCGATTTGAGAAGAGTGGCCCCTTTGACGGCAGCGAACTGTGGCGCGTCAGCCTGCGAGTGGGGGCTTTGAACGATGTCGATTATGGTCAATTTGTTGATGACCTTCGCAAGACGGTCGTTCCCGTGCTGGACGCGTATCGGGCTCGGGATTTGATCCTGTCCGCGTGCGAAGCTTCCACCCGTGGCCGTCAAGATGCTGCTGAGGCGGATACAAGCCCGGCGATCAAGCCGAAGTTCGCGGCACCCCGAGTGTTGTTGCTGGGCTATCACGAGCCACAGGCGATGGGGCAGGAGGACTTTCTGAAGATCAGCAATCCGGCCGAGCGAGAGCGAGAAATCGACGCGGCCGTCGCCGACGGACGCCAAAGCGATCTGATTCGCACGGATCGGTTGTACGTTGCCGCACTTGCGGAGTTGTTGGCCGGCGAACGCATTCGCCGCCCGGTTTGGATCGACGTCGATTCGGAGCGGGCGAAAATCAAACCGGGCGATGCCCAGTGGCAGGCCTTGCTGGAAGCGGTCGACGTGGTCGTGCTGCTAGGGGAGCAGCAAGCGATCGATGCGGAAGTTCTGGCCTCGCAGGTCGAACATTTCGTCGATGCCCGTTCGTCCAGTTTGCCACGTGCAGAACCGACCTTGATCGGAACTGTGCCCTCTGAGCTCAATCCGGCGCCCTTGGAAGCGATTTATACCGGCATTGTCCCGGTTGTCTACAAAGCCCAACGGACACTACTGATCAGCTTGATCCAGTCGATCTTTTTGGCGTTCGTCATGATCGCGGTCGTGATGATCATGCTCCTCACCCCCGGCAAGTTTCCCGCCGCCCTGTTCCGGCCTCGGCCGCTCGGTTATGGGGTGATTGCGGGCTTGATCACGATGATCCCCAACGTGTTCCCGTTGGTGGTTGTGTTCGGGGCCATGGGCCATGCGTCGACGCTGGTCGATATCGGTACAATGATGACCGCTTCGGTGGCGATGGGCATCGCGGTCGACGACACGATTCACTTTTTGACTTGGTTCCGCCTCCACATCGACCAGGGGATGACGCGGATCGAAGCGATCATCGAAACCTATCGTCGTGTCGGACCGGCGATGATGCAGACCACGCTCGTTGCCGGGCTGGGTTTGTTCGTTTTTGCCCTCAGCACGTTCGCGCCGACGCAAAAGTTTGGGACGCTGATGCTAGTCATGCTCGGGGTAGCTTTGGTGGGTGACCTTGTGCTGATGCCGGCCCTATTGGCCAGCTCACTGGGAAATTGGTTTGCCCCGCGATCGAAGTTCGAGCCGCAGCCAACTGGGGCGCCAGAGACGCCTCGCCCAACCGTAGCCTCGGCCGAGTTGCCAGGAACGACCGAAGCCCGCGATCTTGCCCAGACCGAGTGCGACGCTGATTTGGTGACCACATCGGCTGCTCACCAGCCGCCACCGGACCCGATCGGTAAACTGAAACGGGCGGCACAATTCGAGTCGCGGGGCACCCGCGAGGCACACTAGCGGTTCTTGCGATGCGGTCGAGGCCGCTTCACGAAGCGAGCGATCAGATTTCGATCGTCTGTCCGACGGCCAACACGGTCGGCTCCGCCGAGGTTTCGTCACGAACCCGTTGAGCCCATGCCTCCGCATCCTGATCGATGGGTGGCCAAGTTCCGTAGTGAGTTGGCAGGACTCGGCGAGGTTCGATCGATCGAATCGCTCGAATCGATTCATCGATACCCATGGTGAATAGGTCACCGATCGGCAGGACCGCGCAGTCAGCGTGCAGGGCGTAGTGAGCCATGTCACTAAAGAAGGCGGTATCACAAGCGAAATAGACTCGCGTGGATGACGCGGTTAGCAGGAACCCGCTCGGACATCCTCCGTAGCTACCATCTGCGAAGCTGCTACTGTGAAACGCCGGGGTCATCATGATTTCCCCACAGGGCAGCCGCACGATTCCTCCCGTATTCATGCCAATGGCTTTCTTGAGGCCATGGTGCTTCTGGAACCACTGCGTGATTTCGAAGTTGGCGATCAGAGTTGCGTCACAGGTTTTCGCGATCTCGGCGACATCCGCGACGTGGTCGTGGTGGGCGTGAGAGACGAGGATGTGAGAGATCTCGCCGAGGTCATTGGGGCCGATCTTTGCCGCCGGATTACCCGTCAGAAACGGATCGAGCACGATGCGTGTCGCGCCCAATTCGATCAGCCAGGTTGCATGGGCGAGCCAAGTCAAGCGTACGCTCATCATGATCGAATCACTCCCATGATTGTCCGCGAAGCCTGGCCAGTTCCATCGCGTCCTTATCGCCACGGCCGGAAAGGCACACGACCAGATGCTGATCCCGCGGCATCTCGGCCGCGATCCGCATCGCCTTCGCGATCGCGTGACAAGTCTCCAACGCGGCCAAGATCCCTTCGTTGCGGGCCAAAACATCGAACGCGGCTAGCGCCTCGTCGTCTTTGCAGTCGATGTAATCAACTCGGCCACTGTCTTTCCAGTAGCTATGTTCCGGACCCACACCTGGATAATCAAGGCCGGCGCTCATCGAGTGGACGTCGCAAGTTTGACCATCGGCGTCCTGCATCACGTAGCTGAAACTGCCATGAAGGACTCCCGGACTGCCGTGCGACAGTGGCGAGGCATGCTCGCCCGGTTGGTCACTTCGGCCACCCGCTTCAACCCCGACCATGCGGACGGAAGGGTCCTCCACAAAGGGATAGAACATGCCAGCCGCATTGCTGCCACCGCCAACGCAGGCGACGACACAATCGGGCAGCCTGCCGAAGGATTCGAAGCATTGAGCGCGTGCCTCTCGGCCGATCACCGATTGGAAATCACGGACCATCATCGGGAAAGGGTGCGGACCGATCACACTGCCGATGATGTAGTGAGTGTCCTCAACCGAAGACATCCAGTCTCGCATCGCCTCATTGACCGCGTCCCGAAGGGTTCGAGAACCACTTTCCACGGGACTGATGGTCGCACCGAGCAACCGCATGCTGAAGACGTTCGGTTTCTGACGACGGATGTCCTCGGATCCCATGTAAATTGTGCAAGGGAGCCCGAAATGGGCGCATGCGGTCGCCGTCGCCACGCCGTGCTGACCAGCGCCGGTCTCGGCGATCACTCGCTTCTTGCCCATCCGCAAGGTCAGGAGAGCCTGGCCAATCGTGTTGTTGATCTTGTGGGCCCCCGTATGGTTCAGGTCTTCTCGCTTCAGCCAAATTCGGGCGCCTCCGACCGCATCGCTCAGTCTTCGCGCGAGATAGAGCGGGCTGGGGCGACCGACGAAAGTTTTCAGCAAGTCGTCGAGTTCTCGACGAAATTCGGGGTCCCGTTTGGCCCGCTCGTACTCATCCACCAGTTGATCGAGCGCGTAAGTCAATGTTTCGGGAACGAATCGGCCCCCAAAATCGCCAAACCGACCTCGGAGGTCAGGCACCGAGGCGGTTGCTTGCGGGGCAGCGGGAGCGGTACTCATGGAGCGAGCTTTCAGCAGACGGAAGTGGATGGGCCTGACCAGCAGGGTTGAGGCCTGAAGCCCCATTGTCACTGGCCAGGGAAAACGGGTCAACTTGGCGACCGGAATGAAGATCGCTGCGTCGAAATTCGGCGCACGGTTTTGGGAATGTCGCGTCTTCCTCGATTCATTACACCGAACCCGTTCCGAACCAGATAACCGATGACGCTCCGTTTTCCCGAGATTCGTGACGTCGTCGGGGTCGACTTTAGTGGCGGCCGAAACAGCGGCCTGACAGCTTGGATGGCCAAGGCTGAGGTGCTCGGCGGTCGCCCTGGCCCGGGGCCTGGTGCTGACAGGCCCCGGCTTCGGTTGCGGTCGCTCGATCCGTTGTCGCGGTTGGCGGGTGGCGAGGACCGTGAAACCGTCAATCGGTTTTTTGTCGACCAGATCATCGCGTCGGATCGGGCCGTCTGGGGTTTCGATTTTCCCTTCGGGTTGCCGATCGAATTGGCGCTCGGCCCGTGGACCCGACAATTGAAACAGCTCGATCGTTTCGCGGGTGACGCCAAGGAGTACGGTCGGTTATTGGTCGCGCGAACCCAGGAAGTGGCGGACACGATGCACATCCGACGGTTGACCGACCGCGAGACCAAGACGCCTTTCGATTGCTATCACTACCGGATCATTTATCAGACATTCCACGGGATGCGGGATGTGCTGCGAAGGATCGTGACGGATCGAGACACCTGCGTGCTGCCGTTTCAGTTCCGCCGGTTGGTCGACAAGGGGCATTCCGTTCGGAGGTTGGTTGTTGAGGCCTGTCCGTCCTCAACGCTCAAGCGACTCGGCTTACCCCATCGCCTATACAAGCAGAGTGGCGGGAAGCCGCCCACGGAGTCCCAACGCCGGGTTCGCAAGGAAATCCTGGCCGGGCTAGCTCCGCGGATCGAATTACCGCCTCGCGCGCTTCGCGAAATCATGGCGAATCCGGGAGGGGACGCGTTGGACGCCGTCATTGCCGCCGTTGGCTGCTGGGAAGCGATGGTCACCGACGATCATCTGTCGGTTGCCAAACATCCTCGCTATCGGCTCGAGGGCCGGGTCTACGCCTGAGGGCCGCAAGGCCTAGGATTCGATTTGGGCTGGCGCGATGACGCGGTGATCTTCCGCAGCGCCCGTCCAGTGAGCCAGTTCACAACGCCCCGCTTGCCAGCCGGGATGGACCAGTCGACCCCGTTTTTGCTCGGGCGTGGCATCACCGACCCACTGGAAGCGGAGTGGTGACGCGACCTCGGGCAATTCCACGCTCGTCCCTTCGGTCTGATTAATTACCGACTGCAGCTCGAAGGCTCGGGCAAGAGTTGAGCGGCACTGGGTGAGACAGGGTCGCGCCGCGGCGCCGACTTGGGCGTCGGAATATTGCTCGAGCGGTTCTTGAATCAGGTCGACCAAGCGCGCTTCTCGCTGCAGCATCGCGAGCAGCGTCAGCGCTTCACTGCGTGTCGGCGCCGCAACCGTCGCGCCGCGTGGCTGGGTCGGTTCTGTCACCCCTTTTTCCACGGTCCCGGGTGGCCCGTGTCGCTCGATCGCTCCGCCGGTGATGAAGGCGGCTGGTTCCAATGCCAGCCGGATCGACTCGGATCGCTGGGCATCGAACAAGGCAGCAAAGAAGGCGCGGAAGGCGACGGCGATCGAGAGCGTTAGCATCGGTGAAGGGTCGAGGGAGGCGATTGGGGTGTGTGACTCAATCCAAAGACTTCGATAGGTCGGGGCGTCCGTCGCCATCGGCATCGAGCGTATTGAGGTCGAGAAATGCATAGGGTCGGAGATAGGCTTCACGGTCACCCTTGGCGTAGGAGACCCACAGACGCAATCCGGTCGCGTCATAGACTACGTTTTCCACGTTCCCCCCGCGGATCGGAATCTGGTTCGCCAATTCGATCATCCGCAAGCCGTTGAGTTTGCCGAATTCTTTCTGCAGCTTGGGGAATGCACCGCGGCCTTCGTCGTTGTAGACCAAACACCGCAGGACATTGGGGGCGAACTCATCGGTCGGATCGTTGTCTCGCCAAATCTTCAGCCGCTCACCGACCGGTTCCGGCGCGTGCGCTCGGACCTTGACCGCACGCAACTCCGCGCCACCGTCACCGAAGACGTAATGGTATCGCTTGGTCGGCGGTTGAGCCTGGAAGATTTCGATCGCCCGCGTGAGCGAGTCCGAATCGTAGAGCATGCTACGAAAAAACACGGTGAAGTGCGGGGCGTGTACCTGGTAGGGAGCTTCCTTGGCTGAGGCGTCGCCCATTTCGGACAGGGCAATGCCGCGCAGGTTCATGCCGGTATGGGCCCCGATCATCCCGGCGAAGGTCGGTACGACATGCGGAATCCCTTCGTCGGGTATGTAGACGACAATGACCGGAAAGTCATGCGCGCGAACCGCCAAATTCCAATCGAGGTTTCGCGTTTGATAGAGGTGCCCATCTTCGGTCGCATCACCCCATGCGGCGATGCTGCTACAGGAATAGGGCATCAACAGCGGTAGCGCGTGCATCGCCTGAAGTGTCCTTAGAGGTACACCTGAAGCGTCCGCCAGGCCGAGCAATTCTTGTTCGACGCGATCGTCGGCATAGGCTGATGATCGCGTCCAAGCTTCGACCAACGTGTCCGTCGGGAGCCCCACTTGGTCTGCCAGCGCGGCGACGGTTGTCGGGATGAAACGCTGCATTTCGGCCCGGATCAGACGGCCGAGTTGCCAGCCCATTTGGTAGGGGGTTCCGCGGACGACGACGACAGGAAAACGATAGTCATCTTCGCCGATCGCGGTCCGATGTCCGGCCCCGCCTGGCGATGCGATAGCAAACTTCCCGTCGCCTCCGAGAGTCACTCGACCGGGAGCGGTGGGTTCGTCCGGTGGGGGTATGGCAGAGGAATCGCGGAGGACTACCGGCTTGTCATCCGCCTTCGACTCGTCGGCGAAGGCTAGACAAACGCTGACTGCCAAGCAAGTGATCGCGAGCGGCCAAAACCTGGCTCGACCGCAGGATTCGAGCCAGGGCGGTTTGGGCCTGTCGGGAACGCTCCCCACGGACTGAGGCCGGTGTCCGGTAACGACTCGTTGCTGGTCATTTTCCAAAGTGCGTATCCTCAACCTGTCTGACCATCTTTGACTATCTTTCAGAACATTCCCACCACTTCGACATCATATTCTAGCCCATGGTCGGGGGGGTGGGGCCGTCAATTCGTCGGGCTGTTTCTGGCTCTCGACTCGCATTGCCGCCTCAACCCGCACCCCGGATTGAAGCCCGACGGGTCACGAGCGGCAAGGCAGCCTCGTCGCTTAGGTGAACCGTGTCGATGCCTGCCGCGATCAGCGGTCCGGAATGGGTCGCATAGTCATTGATATCGCTGGTGTTGATCACGACGGTGACGGACCAACCGCGGCGTCTCATGTCGATCAGCAGTGCCGCGGTTTGCCGATCGCAGACCTGCAGGATAACGATCAAGGTGGTGTCATGCGCCAGGCGTTGCTGATTGCCGGCAATCGTTTCGCCGATTTTCAGCCCACCGGAGAGTTCGATCCTCGCGAGGGCACGGCGAATTTCCTCAAAATGAGCGGGGCCCCGGTCGGTATCGATGACCAAAGGTCTCAAGCGATCATCGCGTTCGCGCATCCCGACCCCGGATCGAACCGCGTCGCGCGTGCGGAAGTCGGTATCAAACCCCTCGCTGCGAATGCGGTCGGCGGCATCGCGGCCGTTGCTCAGCAGACCTACCGGTTGGTTCTGTTCGTACAGCGTGGCGGCGATCGAACAGGCCAGCGATACGGCCAAGTCGCTGCGGATCGGTTCGTGGTGGCTGGGGTTGGTGTCTCGATGCAGATCGAGCACGATCGTCGCCCCGGCGATCGACGTCGGTTCATAGACCTTGCTGTGCAGAGTCCCGGTCCGCGCGGTCGCGGCCCAATGCACGCTTCGCAGCGGGTCACCGATCTGCCATTTGCGAATCCCGCGGATTCGTGTCGGGTCTCGAACAACCGCATCGCGAATGCGGATCTCCCCGATCGGCCGGGGGGAGGCGATGTCGTATCCGGCCAACGGCACTTGGCGGGGATAGACCAAAACGAACTGCGGCTCCGTGCCGACCCGGAACCGTCGCGAAAGCCCCATCAGGTCGCCGGTCTCGAGGACTGTCGGACCGATTTGAAAATAGCCTCTCCGGCGGCAGGTGAGGGTGTACCGCACTTGACGAGTTTGGCCTGGCCAAAGGAACAAGACTTCCATTCGGGAGCCCGACACTTCGAGGCCCACCGGTCGCAGCGCGATCGCCTGGCGTGGCAACAGGTCTTCAACCAAGATCCATCCGATGGGCAGGCGGGAAGCATTGCTGATGTCGACGACCACATCGAAGGATTCCCCGATTTCAAGCTCACTCGGTCCGCCATGCCGGACGGCGACGGCGGATTGATGCCACCGAGACGCCAGCCAAAAGCCAACTCCCACCATCAGCACACCCGCGTAGGCGGCGAGTAACCACAGCGAAGCGCCGAAGGTCATGCCGGCCAGCAAGAGCGCGGCGATCGCAGCGGCGAACGTCAATCGGGAACGCTGTGGCATGTACTTCAGGGTCCGAGTGGGAATTGTCGAATTCGCAAAGGCCGCCGCGCTCGCTGAACGCGTGCCGGGCTATTCGGCCAGACGACGCAGGACCTCCAGCCCGCGCAACAGCGTTTCGTCGTTGGCCGCGTAACTGATTCGGAAGTGGGTATCGCGAGCACTGAAGATGTTTCCCGGAATGATCAACAATCGGTTTTCGATCGCTCGCCGCACGAAGCTGTCCGCAGTCCCCGAAGGGACTCGCGGGAAGGCGTAGAACGCGCCCCCCGGCGTGGTCAATTCATAGTGGTTTCGCAACCCGTCGACGACCAGATCGCGTTTCCGGCGGTAATCGTCGATGTGATGGCCAAGGTCGACATCCATCGCTTTCAAGGCCGCCCACTGCGCCGGTTGAGGGGCACAGACGAACGTGAATTGCTGCATCTTGGTCATCGCCGCGATCACGGCGGGCGGGCCATGGACAAAACCGACCCGCCAACCGGTCATCGCGTGACTTTTGCTGAACCCATCGATCACGATCGTTTCGTCATTGTATTTGGCGGGGGAGACGAACGGCTCGTCGTACTGAAACCGGCTGTAGATCTCATCGGACACCAGCGCGATGCCCCGCTGCTGACACAACTCGGCCAAGTCCTTCAACTCGGTTTCGCTGGCTACGACGCCGGAGGGATTGGCTGGGCTATTGACCAGCACCATTTTGGTTCGGCTGGTGATCGCGTCGGCGACTTGCCGGGTGTCGATTCGAAAATCGGGGTAGGTATCGAGGATCACGGGAACCCCGCCGGCCAACTTCACCAACGCCGGATACATGACGAAATAGGGGTCGAAGAAGATCACTTCATCCCCCGGATTGATCATCGCCAACATCGCTAGGACCAAGCCCCCACTCGTGCCGCTGGTGATCAGCACTTCGCGATCCTGGTGCGGGAAGTTGCCCCGAATGTCGTCGGCCAATCGCTGGCGTAAGGGACCGATCCCCTGGGTCTGGGAATAGGCGTTTTTGCCGGACCGGATCGCCTCAACGCAGGCGTCTTGAACCTCTTCCGGAACGTCGAAATGGGGTTGGCCGATCGAAAGATTGATCGGATCCTTCATCGTCGCGGCCAGGTCAAAGACCTTGCGAATCCCGCTCGATTCGAAACTGTGGGTGCGGTCAGCGAGCCAACGATCGTTCATGGTTGTTATCTTGGTCGATTGGGAAGGAAAAGTTCGTCTTAATTGTTGAAGAGGAATGCGTTGGCGAAAACCCGGCCGATCGAACCGGTGATCCGCTTTGTCGCGATCATCACCTCCCTGCCCGAGGTCGCGCGTTGGGCGCGGATCCGCATCGCCGACGCTTGGGGTGAAGTCGCCGAAACGAGCGCACCGATGCCGTTCGTCGCAGGCGGCTACTACGATGACGAAATGGGGCGCGGGCTGAGTAAGGTCCTGGTCGCCATGGCGAAGCCCTGCGACTCTGGGACTTTGGCCGATTGGAAGCGACAAACCAACGAATGGGAATGGCAGGCAGCCGCCGAGTATGGCGGGGGGCCGGCGCGTCCGCTGAATCTTGATCCCGGTTACGTCACGCAGGCGAAGTTGGTGCTCGCGACGGTCAAGGATCGCGATCATCGCATCTACTTGCGAGACGGCATTTTCGCCGAGGTCACGTTGACCTATACCGGCGGGCAGTGGATCGGCCATCGCTGGACCTATCCCGATTATCGCACGCCCGAGGTGATCGATTTCGCCAACCGATGTCGCCACCGCCTGAGAGAACATCTGAAGGCGATTGGCGGGTTCCGAACCGCCCGCAAGCATTCGTTTCTGCAGCCGGATCGCGGATCGGGTGTGTCCAACTCTGGCGAAGGCCTGACCGAGTGAGTGATAATGGGGCTTCATGACGGTCCCGGTGCGGTCGCTGGGATCGGCTACCGTCGATCTTACCTCCTCCAATTCAAACCCACATGAAATCGGCGCTCTGGTCGTTTTGCGGATTGCTCATCTGTGCCGGCTTCGCGCGTGCGCAGGACGTGCTGCCGCCAGCGGAGGTGCCCTATTACCGAGTGCAGTACCCGCCGTCCGATCAGCCAGGCGAGTTGATCTATGGCGTCAGCTACACGGTCTGGATCCCACCCGACGTCAAGACCGTGCGGGGCGTGATCGTCCATCAACACGGTTGTGGCGAAGGGGCTTGCCGAGGCGGACAAACCGCGGCTTACGATTGGCATTGGCAGGCTCTCGCCCGTCGGCATGGCTGCGCGCTCCTGGGGCCTTCCTATGAGCAACCTGAAGGGGCGGATTGCGGAATGTGGTGCGATCCGCGTAACGGCTCGGATGCCCGTTTTCGGCAAGCGTTAGACGACTTGGCCGAGCGGAGCGGTCACCCCGAATTGCGGACCGTTCCGTGGGCTTTGTGGGGGCATTCCGGTGGCGGTGTCTGGGCGGGGACGATGTTGATGCTCCATCCCCAGCGGACGATCGCGGTCTGGTTGCGGTCCGGTACGCCTCGGATGGTCGCGGAAGCCGGTTCGGCGCTGCCATCCATGGAAGTCCCCGCGGCGGCGCTCGGCGTCCCCGTGATGGCCAATCTCGGTACCCAAGAAGGCGTGACCATCAAGGACGGACGGTTTGCGGGGGTGTGGGAAAAAAACCGGGTGTTTTTCGAAACCCTGCGTGGACAGGGAGGCCTGATCGGGCTGGCCGTCGATCCCGATAGCAGTCATGACTGCGGCAATTCTCGCTATTTGGCGATCCCCTGGTTCGACGCCTGCTTAGCGGTCCGCTTGCCGGCCGAAGCGAGTTCTGATCTGAAACCGATGCCCGAATCGACCGCGTGGTTAGCAGAGATCTTGACGCCCGAGATTTCGCCCGAGGCTGCGTTTCGAGGCGACCCGCAGACCGCCGTCTGGTTGCCAAACGAGACCGTCGCGCGGGCCTATGCCGCGTATGTCCGTGACGGCAATGTCATCGATATGACGCCTCCGGAGTCACCTTCACGGGTTCGCATCCGAGGTTCGACGATGACCTGGGAGGCGAACGCAGATTTGGAAAGTGGGATCGCTGGGTTTGTAATCGAACGCGATGGGGTCGAGGTCGCGCGGGTCCCCCAGCAGCCAGCCCGCAATATCGGACGTCCTATCCTGCAGCGGACAAGTTATCACGACACCCCCACACCGCCACTGGCTAGCATGCAGTATCAGTCACCAGAATTGTCGGACGCGGCTCCGGCTTCCTATGCGGTGAGAACGATCAATAGCGTCGGGCTGATGTCCCCACCCGCGTCCGCGATCCGTAACTGATCTCGCCCCTGTGCCATCTGGAAACTCAGTGCCCCGATTTCTTCTTCCCAGGCTCGAACGATGATTCTCAATCTGTGGCGTCACTCGGCGGTCGCCGCGTTGATCGGTTGGCTCTGCCTCGTCACCGCGGCTCGCGGCGAGGACCTACCGGATGGTCAGTTCACCGTGCGAGGAAATTTGCGTGCTGGTGTAGCCAAGGTGGACATCACGCCGGCCAATCCGGCTGGTATGACCGTCACCGGGCATCCGCGTCAGGTCAGCGGAGCCCGCGACCCGATTCGTGCCGGGGTCCTGGTCTTGGACGACGGTGAAACCCGCGCGGCGATCATCAGCCTCGACCTGATCGGGGCTTGGGAAGAGATGGTTCGAAAATTGCGAGTGGAGATCGAGCGTGAAACCGGGATTCCCGGTCCCAACGTGATGGTCGCCGCCTCCCACAATCACTCCGCCCCGGGATGGTCGGACCAACCCGAGTGGGCGGAGGAATTGGTCCGCAAACTGGTTGCGACCGCCAAGCAGGCCGCTGGGGATCTGGTTCCGGTCAGCGTCGGTTACGCGGAGGATAAGATCGGCTTCGGGATCAATCGACGGCAGGTGATCGACGGTCGAGCCGTGGTGCGGCTGAATCCCGATGGTCCGAATGATCCTCGGGTCAAGGTACTCCGTTTCGATGACGGCAAGTCCCTGACCCCCCGGGCGGTCTTGATGCACGCCGTCTGTCACCCCTGCTTTTTCACTTGGGGCGACAAAGGCTCGCTGCCGTATCCCAACGGTTATCCGTTGATGACGGCCGATTTCCCAGGCGAAGCTCAATCGTTCGTTGAGCGGAGTTACGAGGACGGCACGCGGGCGATGTTTTTGCAAGGGTGCGCGGGTGACATTCGGCCAAATCTGCCGGGTTATCCTTATCGCTGCGCGGACGAAGCCGA